>JBJOJQ010000075.1:0-15574 GCA_046046525.1 Pseudomonadota bacterium | reverse complement strand
CGGTTCGCAGAACATCGGTCGCGTCTCAGGACAGCAGGTCGCCAATCTCCGCCAAGGGCACGTCCATCGTCACGCGCAGGCCCTGCACGCCCCAGTCGGTCGCCAATTGGCCATTCAGCTGATCTTCAACCGATGTACGGATGACGGTCCAGCCAAAGCCACTGGTGTCCGGCACGACAACAGCGGGCCCGCCCTGTTCCACCCATTGCAGCACCAAGCGGCTGGCATCTGCCTGTTGCGTCAGGGCCCAGTGCACGGCCACGCGGCCTTCAGGTGACGACAAGGCGCCATATTTGACGGCGTTGGTCAGCAATTCGTGGATGACAAGCGCCAGCGCCTGCGCGGCGGCGGGTTTCAACCGGATCATCGGCCCGGCAAGGTCAAAGCGGCTGGCGTCAATCTGGGCGGCTTCAGTCATGCCAAAAGGCGCCAGTTCATCGGACAAAAGCCGTTGCAGATCGACCCCTTCCCAGCGATTTTCGGCCAACAGATTATGCGTGCGCGCCAGGCTCTGAATACGTCCGGCCACCATCCGCCGAAATGTCCCGACGCTATCCGCCTGCGTCAGCTGGACGATGGCCTGCACCACCGCCAACACATTCTTGGCACGATGATCGACCTCGCGGGTCAACAATTGTTCGCGCGCCTCGGCGCGCTTGCGATCGGTGATATCAATAAACGCCGCCACAGCGCCGCGGATCTTGCCCTGCGCATTCATCAACGGCCGGGCATTGCCCAGCAGATAGACAGAGCTGCCGTCGTTAAAGGTCACCCGTTCTTCAAAATTGCGGATCAATTCCCCTCTGGCCGCGCGCTGGACAGGCAGATCATTGGGCGCCAATTCCTTGCCATCCCGATCAAATACCCGGAAATGCGCGACAGGACTGGGATTTGGCACAGATTTTGACATGTTGACCCCGGGGCCAGACAGCCGCAAAATCTCTGCCGAAAAGACATTGCCGGTGATTTCAAGGCACGCCGGATCATGGCCGAACCAGATGGCCGCAGGCACCGCGCTCAACACCGCCTCCAGCTCTTCGGCGCGCACGCGCACCTCGTCTTCGGCCAATTTGCGTTCCTGAATATCCTGCACAAAGGCCAGGAAAAATGCCGGCGCCCCCAGCTGATCGCGCACCAGTGTCAGGCTTTCGTCCACCCAGACAATATCACCATCGGGCAGGTCGTATCGCTTTTCGATCCGGCGGCTTTTGCCTTCGCGGTGCAACAGCCAGTCCATCTGATCCTGCGTCGCGCGATGATCATCGGCCAGGGCAAGGGTGCGCCAATTGTCGCCCAGCAGGTCTTTGAGCGGGCGGCCGATAATTTCGGCAAAGCGGTCATTGACCTCCAATATCGCGCCATCAAGCGTCAGGCGCGCCACGCCGACCCCGGCCTGTTCAAACACCGCGCGATAGGTTTCTTCGGCCTTTTGCAGGCGCCGTTCCAGCCGCGATCGTTCTGTCACATCCACAAAGGCGCCGGTCAGATAATCGGGCAGGCCCTGCCCATCGGTGACCAGCCGGCCGCGCGCCTGCAATATGCGGGCGGCATCGCCATGATCCCCCAGCCGGACCGCCAAGGCAAAGTCTGATCCCCCGCGCAAACAGGCGTCAAAGGCGCGCAAGGCCATGGTGCGATCATCGGGGTGAAACAGCGCAATCAGGTCTTCCAGCTGCGCCGGCGTGCGGCTGCCTTCAAGGCGCAGCAGCTGCAGCATGGCTTCATCACAGTCCAGGCGATCATCCCTGATTTGCCAGCGAAATGTGCCGGCACCGCTGGCCTCTATCGCCACGCGCAACCGTTCTTCACGCGCGCGCATGGCCTCACGCGCGCGGCGTTCATCGGCAATGGTGGCGAGGAACAATGTCGTGAGGGCGGTGACGGCAATAAATTGCTGCAACAAGGGGATGCTTTGCGCCTCGGCCGACATTTGCCCGATCAACGGGCCATAGCCCCGGCTCGTCGCCCAGACGGCCAGTGCCGAAACGATGAACATGACGAGGGAGGCCCCACGCACATCAAAGGCCAGCGCCGCCCAGACAAGAATGGGCAGCAAATGCCATGTCTGAAGCGGCTCACCGCTTGATCCAAGGAACACGACCGCCGCCGCAATCAGTGCGGTGACAACAAGGGCGGCCAGATGCAGCCTTTGGTCCCAGTTCAGCGGGCGGGTCCGGTCCGACCAGGACATGACCAATGGGCCAAGGGTGACGGCACCTGCAAAATTGCCGATCGCCCAATTGGTCATCAGGCTGGGCAGTTGCTCCATCGGAACACCCGAGGAAAAATGCAGCGTGGTGGCGCCGATAAAGGCCGCAATCACTGCGCCCAAGGCCGCCCCGCCAAAAAGATACCGGGCAACATCCTGCACCGATTGCAGCCGGGTATCGATGCCGCCCAGCTGGCGGATGACAAGGATGGGCGCAATCGTCCCAAGAACATTGGCAAAGCCGATCATTGTATCGGCCCAAAGCGGCTGTTGCGATCCCGACAGGACAGCAGCAGCCACCCGCCCGACAAGTATCGCCGGCCAGAATCGCAGGCCGCCAATCAGCAATCCCGCCAGCGCAATGCCCGATGCCGGCCACACGGGTGATCCAGCCCCTGCGACCACCGCCCAATTCAGCCCGATATAGGCAAAGAGGGTATAAGCGATGGTCAGCACCACGAAAAAGGCAGGCGCGCTCAGCTGCGGCGGCCCGGCCCGTCGTCGGGCCAGCCAGTGCGCCTTGGTCTGGACGGGGCCTTGCTGCACCGGAACACCGCCTCCTGCTCAACGGGATATGCCCCGCTGGCCTCAGCTAGCCACAAAGGGCGGCGCAACGCAAATCGGCAGGGTTAAAAACGCGCGTCCGGTCCACCCGCCGGGTCATCCGCCCACAGGGCCGGTCCCAAGAGCATCAGCAGCTTCACATCCATGGCACAGCCCTGGGCGCGCTTATCGGCGATAAAGGCGGCCAGCCCGTTGATCGGCACGCGATGCACGCGGATATGTTCATCGCCAACGCCGCCACCGGCCCCCACGCGTTCCAGACCCGTGGCGCGAACCAGAAAAAAGCTTTCGCTCACCATGCCGGGGGATGAATAATATTCGCCCATCAAATGGACATGCGCGGGGCGATAGCCGGTTTCTTCCTCCAGCTCGCGCGCGGCGGCGTGCGTCACCGCTTCACCGGCCTGTTCATCGCCCACCAGACCGGCGGGCAGTTCCAGACAGGGCGCGCCCAGCGGCACGCGATATTGTTCCACCAGCAGGACATGGCCGTCCTCTATCGCCAGAATGACCGCCGCTTTGATGCCGCGCGCACGCGACACATATTCCCATGTGCCGCGGGTTTTGACGGTGATGAAACGGCCCTGCCAGACAATGTCTTCGGGCAGTTGGCTGGGGGGCATGCGGCAAGCTCCGGTCTGGCGGGATGGGTCTTGCCCGTCCTTAAAGATGGATCATCCGATCGGGAAGCTCATTCACATCATCGCTGGCGCGCGGCAAATGCTGTGCCAGCAGCACGCCAACATCGCCAATGGCATCCACCAGACCATCGGCAATGCGCCCATCGCGCACCGGTTGCACCAGATCTGCCATGGCCTTGCCCCAGTCTTCGGGCGCCACCCGGCTGTGGATCGCGGCATCGGCGACGATTTCCGCCCGGCGTTCCGCCAGTGAGAGATATAATAAAATGCCCGTCCGCCCGGTGGTCCGCCGCTCTGCCCCCACCTTAAAGCAATCGACCGCCCGGCGGCGCACCCGGCGCGCACGGATGGGGGCGGGCACAAGCCAAAGTCGGGCGGGGCGCCACAACAGGATCAGCCAGCAGACCGCGAATTTTGACGCAGCGATCACAAAGCCCAGTTCCAGCACCGCATGCGCAGTCCAGTCCACCGCCCAGCGGCCCGTGAGCGCATCCACGCGCGGCAAAATCATCTCTGGGATGATCGACGCCAGGCCAAGCGCCAACAGCGCCGCTGCGACCGACCACCATAAGGCGACATCGGCATAATCATCCGATTGTTCCGCAATAATGGTGACAATTTCGCCAGAGGTTTGCGCCTCGGCCGCCTGCACGGCCGCCGCAATCCGGGCCTGATCCGCAGCGCTCAGCCGCTGTGCGTCCGTCATCACCAGCTCCCCGAAGAGCCGCCGCCGCCAAAGCTGCCGCCGCCGCCTGAAAATCCGCCAAAGCCACCGCCAGACCCGCCGCCCCAGCCGCCATGGCCGCCGCCCCAATCCCCCGGACCCCACAGGATAATGGGCATGCCCGATCGATAGCGCCGGCCCCGGCGCCGGCCGAACAGCGCCGGCAAAACGATGAACAGCAGCACAAAGCCCCAGAACAAAAGCGCCAGCGGCGCGCCGCCATGATCAGCCCGGTCCGATGTTTGGGCGGCGGCCATGCGCGCCTGCGCCTCTTGCGGGGTGAGTTGCAGCTGATCGATCACCGCATCAACGCCGGCTGAAATGCCGCCGGGAAAATCGCCCGCCTTGAACTTGGGGATGATCACGCTGTTGATGATGACGCTGGAATAGGCGTCGGTCAGATAAGGCTCAAGGCCATAGCCCACCTCAATCCGGACCTTGCGATCCTTGGGCGCCACGATCAACAGGACGCCATCATCCTTGTCCTTGGATCCGATGCCCCAGCTGCGGCCAAGCCGATAACCGTAATCCTCAATCGGATAGCCTTGCAGATCGGGGATGGTCGCGACGACAAATTGCCGCCCCGTTGCCTTTTCAAACGCGGCCAGCCGCTGATCCAAGCCCGCCGCCACATCCGGGGTGAGGAGGCCGGCCGCATCAACCACGCGCGTGCCATTGGCTTTGGGAAAGTCCTGCGCCATGGCCGCAGACAGCGCCATGACGCCCAGCCACAGCGCCAGGACCAGCCGTATCACAGGCAAAGCGGGCCGCGCCGCGCGGATCAGAATTTCACCTGTGGCGCGCGGTCCGCATTGGGGGCCGTTGCTTCATAAGGCGTCATCGGTTCTGCACCATAAAACAGCTTGGCGCCCACGGCATCGGGGAAGGTGCGGATCGTGGTGTTATACGCCTGTACCGCCTCATTATAATCCTTGATCGAAATATTGATGCGGTTTTCCGTGCCTTCCAGCTGCGATTGCAGCGCCAGGAAATTCGCGTTCGACTTTAAATCGGGATAGGCCTCAACCGATGCGAGCAAGCGGCCCAGACCCTGGCTCAACTGCCCCTGTGCCTGTTGAAACTGGCGGACCTTATCGGGATCAGACAGATCCTCGGCACGGACCTGCACCGATGTCGCCTTGGCGCGCGCTTCTGTCACCTGCACCAGCACGGATTGTTCCTGCTTGGCATAACCTTTGACGGTTTCCACCAAATTGGGGACAAGATCGGCCCGGCGCTGATAATCCGCCTGGACATTGGCCCATTTCGCCTTGGCGTTTTCTTCCGCCGTCGGCACGCTGTTAAGTCCGCAGCCCGACAGGGCAAGCGCGGCAGGAATCAGGCCAAGGCCAAGGCGGCGGGCAAAAGAGGTCATGACGTCAATTTTCTCCCAAGGGATCGCGTCTGCCAAAATAGGAAGGCGCCGCCAGACATGCAACAGCTTGCATAAAGATGCCATTCTGGCATGAATATGGCCGGAGCGACATGCAAGGAGCACCATCAGATGTGGCGTGAATTCAAAGCTTTCGTAAACCGGGGCAATGTGCTGGATCTGGCCGTCGGGGTCATTATCGGCGCTGCTTTTGGGAAGATCATCACCTCTTTCACCGATGATGTTCTGATGCCGGTCATCGGCCTTGTGACGGGCGGTGGCGTTGATTTTTCAACGCATTTCCTGTTGCTGGGGGATGCCGGGGGACGCACCATCGAAACCGTGGCACAGGCGCGCGCCGCCGGGATCGGCGTGCTCGCTTATGGCAGCTTCATCACCGCGCTGATCAATTTTGTGATCATGGCCTTTGTGATCTTCCTGATTGCGCGGTGGGCGAACCGGCTGATGCCCAAGGCTGATGCGACGCCAGCCGCACCGCCTGAAGATATCGTCCTGCTGCGGGAAATCCGCGATAGTCTGCGGCGTTAGGGGGGGCTCAGCCTGCGGCCAAGGCCGCGGCAAAGCGCTGCAACCCGGCGGCAAGATCGGCGATCAGATCATCGGGATGTTCCAACCCGATGCTCAGCCGAACCACCGGCCCTTGCGCCTGCCACGCCGTCGCCGACCGATATTTGTGCGGATCAACGGGCAGGGCCAGGCTTTCATAGCCGCCCCAGCTATAGCCAATGCCGAACAGCTTCAGCCCATCGATCAAGGCGGCGCGCGCGGCCTCATCCCCGCCTTTCAGGATGAAGGAAAACAGCCCGCTCGCCCCGCTGAAATCGCGCTGCCACAAGGCGTGGCCGGGGTGGCTGGGTAGCGCGGGGTGGAGCACCTGTGCCACCTCTGGCTGATCCTCCAGCCACTGCGCGATCTGCAGCGCGCTCGCCTGATGCTGTTGCAGACGCAGGGGCAGCGTGCGCAGGCCGCGCAGCGCAAGATAGCAATCATCCGCACTGACAAAATGGCCCAGCATTTGCGCCGTGCGCCGCAACGCAGGCCAGTGATCCGGATGTGCGGTCACCGCACCCAGCATTACATCGCTATGCCCGCCAAGATATTTGGTGGCCGCCGAAATGACGAGATCCACCCCCTTGTCGATCGCCGGGAAATAGAGCGATGTCGCCCAAGTATTATCAAGCAGGGTCGCAACGCCATGCGCCTTGGCGCAGGCGACAAGCGCCGGCACATCCTGCACTTCAAAGGTCAGGCTGCCCGGCGATTCCAGATACAGGGCGGCCGTATTGGGCCGGATCAAATCGGCAATGCCGTCGCCCAGACAGGGATCATAATAGGTAACATCGACCCCCCAGCGGCGCAGAAAGTTATCACAAAAGCTGCGCGTCGGATCATAAGCGGCATCGACCATCAACAGATGATCGCCGGGCTTCAGCACCGATAACAGCGCGCCGGTGACCGCCGCCACACCCGAGGCATAAAGCATGGTGCCGGCCGCCCCCGGTTCCATATCGGTGATGGCTTCGGCCAGCGCCCATTGCGTTGGCGTGCCGCGCCGACCGTAGAATAATTCCCCGTCCCTGTTCTGCTGCGTGCCCTGCCGCAAATGGGCGACATCGTCATAAAGCACGGTTGAGGCGCGCCAGACGGGCGGGTTGACGACGCCGCCCCGCCCTTCGGCCAGACGCGTCCAGCCTTTGCCGCGGCCCGAATGGGTCAGGCGGGTTTCGGCCTTGGTCTTGAAATCATCGGTCATGCCGCGGGTTTAGCGAAGCGAAGCGCGCCTGTCGAACGGAAGGCTGCGCCCCGCATCCGCCGTTCAGGCCGGCCCTGTTGCCTTGGGCGTTTCAGGGTCGGCGCCCCAATCTGACCAGCTGCCGTCATAAAGCGCCACATCCGTCTTGCCGAGGAGATAGGCGCCAAAGACAAGATTGGCCGCGGTCAGCCCCGATCCACAGGTCGCAACCAGCGGGCGGGACAGGTCAATGCCCGCCGCCTCAAAGGCCGCGCGCAGCGCATCGCCCCGTTTCCAGGTGCCGTCCGGATGGAATAATTGGCCAAAGGGCAGATTGCGGCTGCCCGGAATATGGCCCGGCGCAACATGGGGCCGGGGATCCCCCTCTGCCCCGGTAAAGCGCGCCGCGCCGCGCGCATCCATCAGCTGTTCTGCACCACTGTCGAGATTGGCGAGGATCTGCGCCTTGGTGCGCACAACCTTGTCATTTTTCCAGACGGTGAAGTGGCGATGGCGGATGCTGGGCTTACCGCTTTCGGTCGGGCGGCCTTCGGCCAGCCATTTGGCGAGACCCCCATCCAGCACGGCCACGCCATGAGCACCAAAGACCTGCGACAACATCCACCAGGCGCGCGCCGCGCTTTTATAGGGGCTGTTGTCGTAAATGACGATGCGGCTGCCATCCCCCAGCCCCAGGGATTGCATGCGGCTTGCAAATTTTTCGGCACTGGGCAACATCATCGGCAGGGGGGAGCTGGTGTCGACAATTTCCCCCAAATCCATGAAGACGGCGCCGGGAATATGCTGGGCTTCATATTCGGCCGCCGGTGACCGTCCATCAGATGCCAGCACCGATGTGGCATCCACAACGCGCACATCGGGTGCGCCCAAGGCGCTGGCAAGCCAGTCCGTGCTGACAAGTGCGTCCATGATCGACTCTCCTGAACAAGGGGTGGTTCAGCGATGCTATACCGATGCCGCCTCTGCGTCGAGCCGGGCCAGATGCGCAGCGGCGCTGGCGCGGATCGCCTGTTGATCGGCGGCGGCCATTTTGTCCCAGGTGCGATAGGGCATGGCCAGGCGGGGATTGCCCCCCAAAGTCGCGCGATTGCGGTCCAGAAAATCCCAGTAAAGCGCATTGAGCGGGCACGCCTTGGGGCCGGTTTTCTGCCGCACATCATAGGCGCAGCCCCGGCAATAATCCGACATCCGGTTCACATAGGCGCCCGACGCGGCATAGGGTTTGGATGCCAGCATCCCGCCATCGGCAAATTGGCTCATGCCCAATGTATTGGGCAGTTCCACCCATTCAAAGGCGTCCAGATAAACCGCCAGATACCAGTGATGCACCTCTTTGGGGTCAATCCCCGTCAACAGCGCATAATTGCCGGTGATCATCAGCCGCTGGATATGGTGCGCATAGGCCAGATCAAGCGTCTGGCCGATGGCCGCGGCCAAACAGGCCATGCGCGTCTGCCCCGTCCAGTAAAATCCGGGCAAGGCCCGCGTCGCGCCCAGCGCATTGCGCGTCACATAATCCGGCCCCGCCCAATCATAAAGCCCGCGCACATATTCCCGCCAGCCCAGGATCTGGCGGATAAAGCCTTCCACAGCGTTGATCGGCGCGCGCCCGGCCTGCCATTCGGCCTCGGCCGCGCGGCACACCTCCAGCGGATCCAGCAGCCCGACATTAAGATAGGGGGATAACAGCGAATGCCATAACAAAGGCTCATCGCGCAGCATGGCATCTTGATAATCGCCAAATCCGGGCAGCGCCGTTGCCATGAACCGCGCCATATCGGCGAGCGCCCCGGCGCGCGTCACCGCCAGGTCAAAGCCGGTCAGATCCCCCGGATGATCGGCGAAACGATCCGCAACCAGATCCAGCACCGCCTGCGTCTGGGCCTCGGGCGGGGTCCCGGTGCGACGCGGGATGAACAGCCCGGCCTCCGCAGGCTTGCGGTTTTCGGCATCAAAATTCCACTGCCCACCGGCGGGCGCATCGCCCGTCATCAACAGGCCGGTCATCCGGCGCATCTCGCGATAGAAATATTCCATGCGCAACTGCCGCCGCCCATCGGCCCAACGCGCGAAAAATCCGGGCGGGGCGATGAACCGGGTGTCGGGCAAAATGGTGACCGTGATGCCAAGCGCGGCCTGCCAGTCCGCAACGGCTGCACGCACGCGCCATTCGCCAGCCTGTGTGACGCAGATCTGCGTGGCCTGATGCCGGGCCACGGCGCGGGCAACCTCCCCCGAAAAGCTGCCGCAATTATCGGGATCGTCCAGCCGGACATAATCCACCGTCCATCCCGCCGCGATCAGGGCCGCGCAATGATGCCGCATCGCCGACAGGATGAAGGCAATTTTGCGCCGGTGATGCGGCACGGCGCGCGTTTCTTCGGCCACCTCCATCATCAGCACCACGCTGGCCGCGGGGTCAGACGCCGCCAGCGCCGACAGGTCCAGCGACAATTGGTCGCCAAAAATGGGGATAAGTGTGGTCATCTGCGCCCACCTAGCGTAAAGGCGCGGCCATGACACTTAAGCATCTTGGACAGGTCAGCGCGCTTCCGGCCAGCCCGGCAGAGGCTGTTCTTGATTATCCCGCCAATCCGCGGCCGGGCTCCCCCTATCTTGTCCGCTTTGTCGCGCCGGAATTCACCTCGCTTTGCCCGGTGACCGGCCAGCCGGACTTTGCCCATATCGTGATCGATTATGTGCCCGATCAGACGATCGTGGAGTCCAAATCGCTGAAATTATTTCTGGGCGCGTTTCGCAACCATGCCGGTTTTCATGAAGATTGCACGGTGGGCATTGGCCAGCGGCTCTTTGATGAAATGAAGCCCATCTGGCTGCGGATTGGCGGCTATTGGTATCCGCGCGGCGGCATTCCCATTGATGTTTTCTGGCAATCCGGCCCGCCACCGGCCGAAGTCTGGATTCCCGACCAGGACGTCCCCAGCTATCGCGGCCGCGGCTAGGCGACGGCGCAGCGCCCTGTGCGCTGCATGTCGGATTTCGCCAAAATGGTTTGATATTCTGTAAAATTGGCAGCAATATTGCCCCACATATTGGGGGAGTGTTGCGTGAGCCGCCAATTTATTCACGACTATCGGTCCGATCTGGACCGCATTAAGGCTGTGTCTGGAGCACGGCGGGAATCTGTGCTGAGAGAGGCCTTTAAGGCCTTGTTGCGGCGCTGGGGCCGCGGGCGGGATTTGCTGCTTGTGGCCGAACACAGCCTGATCACAGCCAAGGGCAACCGCATCATTTTGGACGGCGCCCTGCTCAACACCATGCGCCTTCCCTTTGGCTATTGGGAAGCCAAAGATGTTGATGACCAGCTGGACCGGGCCATCGCGGACAAGTTTCGCAAAGGCTATCCCAAGGACAATATCCTTTTTTCCGATGACGTAACGGCCGTCCTCTTTCAGCGCGGGCATGAGGTGGATCGGGCGCCGATGGACGATGTCGATGCGCTGTTGCGCCTGCTCAACCGCTTTTTTGGCTATGAGCGGCCCGAGGTGAAAGACTTTCGCGAAGCGGTGCGGAAATTCGCGATCGACCTGCCCTCTATCCTAGAGGCGCTGCGGGACAAA
This sequence comes from Pseudomonadota bacterium, assembly GCA_046046525.1. Lineage (GTDB taxonomy): Bacteria > Pseudomonadota > Alphaproteobacteria > Sphingomonadales > Sphingomonadaceae > Aquisediminimonas. The sequence goes on along the minus strand of JBJOJQ010000075.1, from coordinate 4,709 downwards.
ATTGCCGAAAAACGGGCCGCCTCCCGCGCGTTCAAACGCACGGAGGACGATTTTCTGCGCCATGCCCGCGAGGCAATCAACCCGCAGGTCAGCGCGGATGATGTGCAGGAAATGCTGATCCAGCACATCCTGACCGAAGATATTTTTGCCAAGGTGTTCGATAATCCGGAATTCCACCGCCAGAATAATGTCGCCGCCGCGCTCTATGCGCTGGAGGAAAAGCTGTTCGACTATGGTGAAAAGCAAAAGCTGCTGAAAATCCTTGGCCCTTATTATGCCAGCATCGCCTCCACCGCGGCGGTGCTGGACAGCCATTCGGAAAAACAGGGCTTCCTCAAAGGCCTGTATGAGAATTTCTATAAGGTTTATAATCCCAAGGCGGCCGACCGGCTGGGCGTGGTCTATACGCCGGGCGAAATTGTCCGCTTCATGATCCGCGCGGCAGACTGGTTGTGCGAACAGCATTTCGGCAAGAACCTGATCGACCGGGGCGTCGAGATTTTAGACCCGGCCACCGGCACCGGCACCTATATTGTTGAGCTGCTGGACCATTTTCGCGGCAATCCAGACAAGCTGCGCCATAAATATAAGGAGGAACTCCACGCCAATGAGGTCGCGATCCTGCCTTATTATGTGGCGAACCTGAATATCGAGGCGAGCTATGCCGCGATCACCGGCCAGTTCGCGGAATATCCCAATCTCTGCTTAGTCGACACGCTGGATAATGTCGCGGGGCTGGGCATTTATGCCGGGCACCAGCATGACATGTTCGGCGCTGTCAGCGATGAGAATATGGCGCGGGTCAAGCGCCAGAACCAGCGCACGATCAGCGTCATCATTGGCAACCCGCCCTATAATGCCAATCAGCAGAATGAGAATGATAACAACAAGAACCGGGAATACGACCAGATCGATAAGCGTATCCAGGCGACCTATATCAAAGCCAGCACAGCGCAGAAGACCAAGATGTTCGACATGTATGTCCGCTTCTTTCGCTGGGCGAGTGACCGGATCGTGGAGGATGGCGTCCTTGCCTTCATCACCAATCGCAGTTTCATTGACGCCCATATGGCCGATGGCTTTCGGCGGATCGTGGCGCAGGATTTTGCCGAAGGCTGGATCGTCGATCTGGGTGGGGATTATAAGAAAAAGGGGGTCGCCGGATCAGGCAATGTCTTTGGTATTGGCACCGGCGTTGCCATATCCTTTTGGATCAAGCGCAAGGGCCATGCGGGCAAGGCAAAGCTCGCCTATCTCGCCGCGCCACCGGGCCGGGGAGAAGATAAGCTCGCTTGGCTGGGCGGCGTGTCGCTGGGGTCGGGCAGATGGTTAACCCTTCCCCATCGGGAAGATGCGGCGTGGGTCGATATTCCAGACAATGATTGGTCTGCCCTTATTCCCGTTGGAAATAAAGCAACCAAGCTGGGCAGGGCGCGTGATAACGCGATTTTCAAGCTGTTTTCGCCGGGCGTCGTCACCGCTCGTGATGAATGGGTTTATGATTTTGATCGACGATCCGCAGAGCGAAAAGCCCAGTTGCTAGTGGAGACCTACGACGCAACGCCATCGGGTGCCGCGACCTTTCCAGATACGCTCAAATGGTCTCGCAACCTTAAAAGACGACACAGGGCACGCCTAAGAGAGGCATGGGATCAAGATCGCCATGTCAGGTCAACATATCGTCCATTCACCTATAAATGGCTGTATCAATCAGACTTATTTGTTGACGAACAAGGGCAAGCCTCAAAGTTTTTCCCCATCGGCGGAGCCAACGAAGCAATTGTATTCAGTGACAAGGGCGCTCGCGCTGCTTTTTGCGTTCAAGGAGTTGGCGCCCTTCCCGACTTGCATTATGGCGCCTCGCTAGACGGCTTCCAATATCTCCCCCGCTACCGCTACACCGCCTCGGGTGAGCGGGTGGACAATATCACCAATTGGGGCCTTGCGCAGTTTACCGATCATTATGGCGCAGACGCGGGCATCACCAAGGATGCGATTTTTGCCTATTGCTATGCCGTGCTGCATGACCCGGTTTATCGGGAAACCTATGCGCTCAACCTGAAGCGGGAATTTCCGCGCATCCCCTTTTACCCGGACTTTGCAGTATGGGCGGATTGGGGGCAGCGGCTGCTGAATCTCCATATCCATTATGAAGAGGTGGCCCCCTTTGCGCTGGGCCGGGTTGAGACGCCATCGCCCAACAGGGCCGATGACGCCCCACCCAAAGCCAAGCTGAAAAGCCTGCCCGAAACCGGCGTCATTGTGATTGATGAAGAAACGCAGTTAACCGGCATTCCGCCTGAGGCATGGTTGTACCGGCTGGGCAACCGATCTGGCATTGATTGGGTGCTGGACCAGCATAAGGAAAAAACGCCAAAGGACCCAACAATCCGCGCGCTGTTCAACAGCTATCGCTTTGCCGATTATAAGGAAAGCTGCATCACCCTGTTGGCCAAAGTGGTTCGGGTCAGTGTGGAAAGCGTGGCCATCACCACCGCCATGCAGGCCCTGGACCGGACGGGCTGGCCCCTGCCTGCCGGCAGCGCCGGCAGGGCCGGCGCTGACCGGGCTTAGGCCGGCTTGAACCGGATGGGCAGGCGTTTGAGCCCGCCGACGAAAATGGATTCCGCCCGGGCGGGTTCGCCATCCAGTTCCACCGATTTCAACCGGGGCAGCAGCTCTTCCATCAGGATGCGCATTTCCAGCCGGGCCAGGTGCTGGCCCAGGCAGACATGGCCGCCAAAGCCAAAGCCGATCTGGTTATTGGGTGTGCGATCGGGATTGAAGGTCATCGGGTCCGGGAACACCGCCTCATCACGATTGCCAGAGATATAGCAGAGCATCAGCCAATCCCCCGCCTTGATCCTCTGCCCCGACACTTCGGTATCTTCGGTGGCAGAGCGCATGAAATGCTGCACCGGGGTGGTCCAGCGGACCGCCTCTTCAATCAGGCCGGCCTTGTCCGTTTCTGCCGCGCGATACCGGTCAAACAGCTGCGGGTTGCGGGCCAGTTCCATCATCGCCCCGGCGGTGGAGGCGGATGTGGTGTCATGCCCGGCGGTGGCGACAATCGTATAATATCCGTTCAATTCCCGATCCGGGATGGGCGCGCCATTGACGGTGGCATTGGCCAGCACGGTGGCCACATCTTCTTGCGGGTTGCGGCGGCGATCCTCTGTCAACGCTTTGAAATAGGTTTCAAAGTCCGCAATCACCATTTGCAGCATCTGCAGGCCCTGCATGGGATCGGTAATTTCGGCGCGGGCGCGGTTCAATTCCGGGTCGGTGGAGCCAAAAAGCTGCTGCGTCAGCATCAACATGCGCGGTTCATCTTCGCGCGGGACGCCCAGAATATTCATCACCACGCGCAATGGATAATGCAGCGCGACATCCTTGGCGAAATCGCACGCACCCCCCAGGCTGAGCATGTGATCAACGGTTTCACGCGCAATATCGCGGATGCGATCTTCCAGCGTGCGCAGATTTTTGGGCATGAACCAGGTCTGGGTGAGCAGCCGGTATTTCATATGGTCTGGCGCATCCATCTGCACCAGCGAGCGGATCAGGTGCCCATCGGGGATCTGGCTGCGGACAACCTGATCGATAATGCTTTGCGTTAAGGTTGTCTGGCGGATGCCCGATGCAAACAGCTTGTTATTGCGGCTGATTTCCATGATGTCGGCATGGCGCGTGACCGCCCAAAAGGGATCAAAACCGGGGGCTTCGGCCACCGCCAGGGGGGCATGCTGGCGCGCCCAGGCAAATTTGTCTTGCAGGCCGGTCCATTCGCCATAGGCCTTGGGCTCTGTCAGCGCGGCGGCAATTTCACCGGGCAGTTTCGGGGCAACCGACATCCATGTCTCCTTTATCTCTGGCGGGATCGTGAAGAGAAACGCATTTCAAATCAAGACGGGCTCTGGGTGGGTCGCGCGAAAATCGACCGAAACTCTTGCCCTTCTGGCCAAGCGGGACTAGATCGGCGGCAAGAGTCCGGCCGCTCCGTAAGGGGCGGCCCTCATTATTTTGGGAGAATCCCCGTGGCCCAGCCGCTTATGCCCCATGCGACTGCTGCATGGCTTGTCGACAATACCGCCCTGACCTTTGAACAGATCGCCCGTTTTTGCGGCCTGCATATTCTGGAAATTCAGGCGATTGCCGACGAAACCTCTGGCACCAAGCTGATGGGGCGTGACCCCGTTCGCGCTGGTGAACTGACCATGGCCGAAATCGAAAAGGGTCAGGCCGATCCCAATTATGATCTGGTCATGATCAAGGCCCCCGAAGCGCCAACGCGCACCAAGGGCCCGCGCTATACGCCGGTGTCCAAGCGTCAGGACAAGCCCGATGGCATTGCTTGGCTGATCCGCAACAACCCCGAGCTGTCCGATGGGCAGATTGGCAAGTTGATCGGCACCACGCGCACCACGATCGCCGCGATCCGGGAGCGCACGCACTGGAACATCGCCGATATCACGCCGAAGGATCCGGTGGCCCTCGGCCTGTGTTCGCAGCGGGAGCTTGATGCGACCGTCGCCAAGGCCGCCAAGATGAAGGGCATCAAGGCTGTGGAAGACACGCGCCTTGAAGGCGATCGCGCCGCCCTGATTGAAGAGCTGATTGCCGAGCGTAGTGCGGCCAACCGCGCCGCTGAAAAGGCTGCCGCTGATGCGGAGGCCGAACTTGGCGGACAATCCGACGCCTGAGTTTAA
>JBJOJQ010000174.1:0-36313 GCA_046046525.1 Pseudomonadota bacterium | reverse complement strand
TGGGCGAACCGCACCATTTTTTCGAGGATCAGCGGCCCGGCATTGGCCAGCGCCGCCCAGGCGGCGTCGGCCTCTGGGGCTTTGGTGATCCGTGCCTGGCCCTTGCCGTCATAGCCAAGCCGCGTTGTCTTCAGGATTGCCGGCGTCCCCAGCTCTATCAGCGCGCGATCCAGGTCTTCGCGGCTGTTGACCACGGCCCAATCGGCTGTGCGCCCGCCACATTCAGCCGCAAAGCTTTTTTCCCGGATCCGGTCCTGCCCGATTTCCAGGGCCTCGATCGGCGGGAATAGCGGGGCCTGTTCGGCCATGCGCCGCAGCGGGGCCGGGTCCACATTTTCAAATTCAAAGGTGACGACATCAACGGTCTTTGCAAAGGCCGCGATCGCCTGTTCATCCGCATAATCGCCTTGCACCCAGCGCGCGCAGACATCGCCGGCCGGGCCATCGGCTTCGGGCGCATAGATGAAGCAGCGATAGCCAAGCTGGGCGGCTGCCATGCTGAGCATACGGCCAAGCTGGCCGCCGCCGATAATGCCAATGACAGATCCGGGCGGAAGCGGCGTCATGCGGGGTCTTGCGCCACGCTGTCGGTTTGCGCCTGCCGCCATTGGGCAAGCCGTTCCGCAAGCGGGGCATCGTTCAGGGCAAGAATGGCCGCCGCCATCAGCCCGGCATTGGTTGCACCGGCCTTGCCAATCGCCAGCGTGCCGACAGGGATGCCGCCGGGCATCTGGACAATCGATAACAGGCTGTCCATGCCGCTCAGCGCTTTGGATTCAACGGGGACGCCCAGCACCGGCAGCGGCGTCATGGATGCGGCCATGCCCGGCAAATGGGCGGCCCCCCCGGCGCCGGCAATGATGACATGCAGGCCGCGGTCCTTCGCCGTTTTGGCATAATCGACCAGCCGGTCGGGCGTGCGGTGTGCCGAGACGATCCGCGTTTCATGGCTGATGTGGAGCGCGGCCAAAACCTCAGACGCGTGGCACATGGTGGCCCAGTCGGACTGGCTGCCCATGATGATGCCGACACGCGGCGTCTCTGTTGTCATCTCGATGGCCCTGTTCTGCGGTGGCTCCAAGGCTGACAGGCCTTAGCTATCTGACGGCCAGAGCGCAATCTTGGCTGGCCAAATTGGTTCAGCGTTCGGACAGATAATAACGGTCGCGTGCCGACAGATCGTCTGCCAGATCATAAACAATCGGCTGCCCGGTCGGGATTTCAAGGCCCGTAATCTCATCATCGGGAATGTTGGACAAATGCTTGACGAGCGCCCGCAACGAATTGCCATGCGCGGAAATCAGCACACGCTTGCCCGCTTTCAACTCTGGCGCGATCCGGCTGTCCCAATAAGGCAGCACACGGGCGATGGTGTCTTTCAGGCTTTCTGTGGCCGGAACCGTGATACCTGCATAGCGGCGGTCATGTGAGAGATCATAGGGGCTGCCGGGATCCAGCGGCGGCGGCGGCACATCAAAGCTGCGCCGCCAGATCTTGACCTGTGCATCGCCATGCTTGGCCGCGGTTTCGGCCTTATCCAGCCCGGTCAGGCCGCCATAATGGCGTTCATTGAGGCGCCAGTCCTTTTCGACCGGCAGCCAAAGACGACCCATTTCTTCGAGCGCCAGATGCAGCGTCTTGATCGCGCGCGTTTGCAGCGAGGTGAAGCAGCAATCAAAATCCAGCCCCTTGTCGCGCATCAGCACGCCGGCGGCCCGGGCTTCGGCGGCCCCTTTGTCCGTGACGTCCACATCCCACCAGCCGGTAAAGCGGTTTTCCAAATTCCAGGCGGACTGGCCATGGCGGATGAGGACAAGGGTCGGCATCGGCGTGTCTCCAAAATGATGTCGCCCGCGCCTTAGCCATGGCCGGGCCGGGGATGCAAGCGCGCTGCGCCCAGATCAGTCGGCGTTGCGCGCGACGCTTTCGTCCATGCGCTTGAGCTGTTCTGGCGTGGCGGGCAGCTGATACTTGGCTTTCCAATCGGCATAAGGCATACCGTAAACGATTGCACGGCCATCATCCCGGCTCATCGATCCGGCTTCGGCCACCCAATCGCCAAGACAGTTGCGGCAAAAGCCCGCAAGGCCCATCAGGTCGACATTCTGGGCATCGGTGCGATGCTGTAAATGGCGGACAAGCCGGCGGAAAGCTGCTGCCGCCGTAGCGTCATCAAGGGTGGAGATATCCATTTTTTTGACGTCCTTTGTTTGAATGATCCCCAATAGCCGTTATGGATGGGGGCGAGAAGTGGAGTTATTTTTTGACGCAGTATCTACCGGTGCGCGGCCGCAAGGTTCGCATCCTCGCCACGCTGGGCCCGGCCAGCCATACGCCCGAAATGATCGGCAAGCTGTTTCGTGCGGGGGCCGACGCCTTTCGCATCAATATGAGCCATGGCAGTCAGGCAGACCGCGTCGCCCTGTTCCAATCGATCCGCGCGCTGGAAAAACAACATGGGCGCCCAACGACCATTTTGGTGGACCTGCAAGGCCCCAAATTGCGTGTCGGCAGCTTTGCCGATGGCCGGGTTGATCTGATCAAGGGGCATAAATTTCTGCTCGATCTGGATCCGACGCCCGGTGATGCGACGCGGGTGTGCCTGCCGCATAAAGAGGTGTTTCAGGCGCTGGAAATCGGGTCGCGCCTGCTGCTTGATGATGGCAAGCTGGTCCTGCGTGTCACAGACATTGGTGCAACGTCGCTCACCACCCGTGTAGAGGTGGGCGGGACCCTGTCCGACAAAAAGGGGCTGAACGTGCCCGATGTTGTCGTGCCGCTCGCCGCGCTGACCGAAAAGGACCGATCGGACCTTGCCTTTGCGATTGATCAGGGGGCGGACTGGATTGCCCTGTCCTTTGTGCAGCGGCCCGAGGATCTGGCCGAGGCACGGCGCCTGATTGGCGGCAAGGCAGCGCTGCTCGCCAAGATTGAAAAGCCGGCTGCCCTGGATCGGCTCGACGGGATTTTGGAGCTGGCCGATGCGGTCATGGTTGCGCGCGGCGATCTGGGGGTGGAATTGCCCCCCGAAGCGGTCCCGCCCGCGCAAAAGCGCATCGTTGAAACGGCGCGCGTACTGGGCAAGCCCGTGGTTGTGGCCACCCAGATGCTCGAATCCATGATCAAGGCGCCAACGCCGACCCGGGCGGAGGTCTCTGACGTGGCGACCGCGATTTATGACGGTGCGGATGCGGTCATGCTGTCGGCGGAAAGTGCCGCTGGTGATTGGCCCGAAGAGGCGGTGGCGATGATGGATCGTATCGCACTCAACGTCGAAGGCGATAAAGGCTATGCCAAGCGCCTGCACCTCACCCAGACCAATGCCGATCCGACAACAGCAGACGCGCTGGCCGCAGCCGCCTTTGACATTTCAAAGACGGTCTCTGCCAAAGCGATTATCTGCTATACAACGTCCGGGTCCACCGCACGGCGGATTGCGCGTGAACGGCCGGATGTGCCGATCCTGGTCCTGACCCCGAAAATGTCGACGGCGCGCCAAATGGGCCTGTTATGGGGCACGCACGCCGTCCACACCCGCGATGTCGCCTCATTTGAAGAAATGGTCGCCAAGGCAAAGCGCATGGCGCTGCGTTATGGGCTGGCCAAGGGTGGCGAGCGGGTTGTGGTGATGGCCGGCGTACCTTTTGGGACGCCCGGATCAACCAATGTCATCCATGTCGTTCGGCTGACGGGCGATGAGTTGAAGGGGCGGGACGGCTGACGCCGTTTCGGTCTTGCCTTTTGCGTCGCATAAGGGTGATGAAGGTCTTTCATAACATGCGTTGACTGGGCAGCATGGCCCAACACCGCCGAGGGAGGCCTGAATGAACCGTTTTGTTGTCGCAAGCGCGCTGGCGCTGGTCCTTGCTGCCCCAGCCCTGGGGCGCGAACCACCCGCACCCGGCACGGTCACCAAGGCGACAGCAGAGGCCAATGCCAAGGTGGCCCAGGCCCTGCCGCTGAACGAAGCCAGCGACTTTGCCGATGCGACGCGCGGGCGACTGGCCCAGATTGAAGGCGGCGTCATCCGCAATGCCAAGGGCGATGTGGTCTGGGATGCGAACAGCTATGCCTTTTTGAAAGGCGACGCCCCGGCCAGTGTCAATCCATCGCTATGGCGTCAGTCAAAGCTCAATGCCGAACATGGCCTGTTTGAAGTCATGCCCGGTATTTATCAGCTGCGCGGCTATGACATTTCGGTGATGACAATCATCCGCGGCAAGACGGGCTGGATCATTGTTGATCCGCTCACCGCCGTCGAAACCGCAGCGGCGGGGATGGATCTGGTGCGCAAGGTGCTGGGCGACCGTCCGATTACCGGCATTGTGTTCACCCACAGCCATGGGGACCATTATGGCGGCGTCACGGCACTCGCCACGCCAGCGGTTCTGGCGTCTGGCACGATCCCGATCGTTGCGCCGCATGGCTTTACCAATGAAGCGATCAGCGAAAATGTGCTCGCTGGAATTTATATGGGCCGCCGTGCCGGCTTCCAATTCGGGGCCGCGCTTGGCCGGTCACCGCTGGGGCAGGTCGGCACTGGTCTGGGTCAGGCGCTACCGGCCAATAACAGCGCCTCTTTTGCCAAGCCGACGCTGGAAATTGAACGCGGGGCCGCCCCTGTCACCATTGATGGCATCCGCTTTGAATTCATTGATGCCGCCGGATCCGAAGCCCCGGCGGAATTCATGTTCTATCTGCCGGATTTCAAGGCGCTGTGCTCATCCGAAGTGGCGACAGGCACCTTCCATAATGTGCTGACGCAACGCGGTGCCAAGGCGCGTGACACGCTCAACTGGTCCAAGGCCATTGATGCGGCCTTGCGGGCCTATGGCGATAAGTCCGATGTCGTTTTTGGCTCGCATAACTGGCCGACTTGGGGTCAGGACAATGTGAAAACCTTCCTGACGCACCATCGCGACACCTATCGCTTCATCCATGATCAGACGCTGCGCCGCGCCAATACCGGGTTGACCGCCACGGAAATCGCCGAAGATATTGGTGAGCCGGCCCATGCCAAAAGCGATTTTTCAACGCGCGGCTATTATGGAACCTACAACCATAATGCGAAGGCGGTCTTTCAATATTATTTCGGCTGGTGGGATGGCGTGCCGGCCAATTACCACCGCCACATCCCGACTGAAGAGGCCGCGCGCTATGTGGCGGCCATGGGCGGCGCCAAAAAGGCCTTGGCAACGGGCATAAAGGCCTATGATGCGGGCGATTATCGCTGGTCGTCGACCGTCTTTAACCATATTGTTTTTGCCGATCCGGCGAATGAGATCGCCAAGAAATGGCTCGCCGCCAGCTATGAACAACAGGGCTTCCAGGCGGAGGCCGGCACCTGGCGCAATGTCTTTTTGCAGGCGGCGCATGAACTGCGCAACGGGCCGCCCCGGCCCAATATCGATGTGGCGGGGGCGGGCGTCATCCGCGCCTTGCCGACGGCCAATTTGATGGACGCCCTGGCTGCGCGCTTTGACCCGGCAAAATCGACGCGTCCCAATACCAGCGTCCAAATCATCTTTACCGACCGCGATGAAGTCGTTGCACTGCACGTGGGCGAGTCCACATTATTCCCCAGCATGGGGCAAAAGCTTGATAAGCCGACCGCCGCGCTGATCACGACGCGGGCAACCTTTGATGGGCTGTTGCTTCAGACGATCGATGTCGCGGCCGCCTTCCAATCGGGCGCCTTGCGCTTTGAAGGGGATCCAAGCGCCATTGCGGCCATGTTTGGTGCGCTCGACCGTCCGTCCATGGCCTTCAATGTGGTCACGCCCTAACGCGCTGCGCCGGCAATGGACGGATGTGATGATGCCGCTTGTTGATCCAGCGCAGCGGTCAACGCGGACGATCCGCATTGTCGGCTGGTCTGTGCTGGCGGCCATCTTCATGGGCCCTGTCATTGCCATGCGTCTTACCGCAGAGCTGGCCTGGACCGGTTTGGACTTTGCCTTGTTTGGCGCGCTGCTCATCATGATTGGGCTGGGCTGTGATCTCGTCGTGCGGCATGTGCACAGCGGCATGGTCCGGCTTGCCTGGGCCATGACTTTGGGCACCGCCGCCGGCCTGACGCTTGCCAATGGGGCCGTTGGCCTGATGGGCGGGGAGGGGGCAGAGGCCAATGCCCTGTTTGGCCTTGTCCTTGGCGTGCTGGTGATCGGTACGGCCGGGGCGCGGGCCCGGGCTGGCCGCATGGCCTATGTCCTGGGGGCGGCGGCCGGGACACAATTGGCGGTGGTCTCAGTCATCCTTCTTGCCCAGCTGGGGCCGCCGCTGGGTGCGGCGCGCTGGGATGCGCTGATATCAGGGCCGGGCTTTGCGCTGCTGTGGCTTATGGCGGCTTATCTCTTTCAAAAGGCCGCAAAGAGGCCGAGCGCCTGACGCCGTGGCCGAACGACAGATCAGGGGCCTAAAGCAAGCCTAGGGCAATCATGTGCGCGCGTGCAGCCGCTGCATCGTTGAAATGATGGCCAATAAAGCCATGGGCCTGCGCGGCTTCCACATTGTCCAGCCGGTCATCCAGAAACAGGGCCTCGCCCTCGGCAAGGCCAAAACGCTGCCGCGCCAAGTGGTAAATGGCCGGATCAGGCTTCACCAGGCCTTCTTCACCCGACACGATGATGTCGCGGAAGCGATCAAAAAGCTGCGCTTCTTGCGCGCGAAAGCCCGGCCAAAATTCATGGCTGAAATTGGTGAGGCCGAAAATGGGGATCCCGGCGGCATCCAGCTCTGCGACCAGATCGGCCATGCCGGCGACAGGACCTGTGATGGTTTCGTTAAAGCGCGGCGCCCAGATCTGGATCAGGTCGCGATGTTCGGGAAATCGGGCGATCAGTTCAGCGCTGGTTTCGGCAAAGGGGCGCCCGGCATCATGCTGAAAATGCCAGTCTGTTGTGACCACGGTTTCCAGAAAAAGATCAAGCGCCCGATCCTCGGGGATCAGGCGCTTATAGAGAGCCCTGGGGCTCCAGTGATACAAAACATTGCCGACGTCGAAGACGACCGCCGACACGGCCATGGCAGTTTAGCCCTGGCGCGCCTTGAAGCGCTTTTGCGTCTTGTTAATGACATAAGTCCGGCCGCGACGACGGATCACGCGGTTGTCCCGGTGGCGGTCCTTGAGCGACTTGAGCGAGTTGCGGATCTTCATGATCGCTTGCCTGTTCTAAACTAAGGTTGGAAAATGAAGGCTGCCGCCTAATGATCGGCTTCGTTAAAGTCAAGGCAATCCGCCTGATCGAAAGGACATTGCGTGCGTCATCCGCTTTTATTTCTGCCTTTTCTGGCGCTTGCCGGCTGTGCCGCGTCGATTCCGCCGGTGGAGGTGACCCGATTCCATTTGGGCAGCGCGCCAGCGCCAGGCCGGATAGCGATTGAACCGGGAACGGGCATGGCGGCAGAGTCGCTGGAATTTGGGGCCTATGCCGCCGCTGTTCGGCGGGAAATGATGCGTCTGGGCTATGCCGAAGGGTCAGGCGCGGCCTATCGATTGGCGGTCAGTTACCAGCGCACGACTCGCGATATTGCCAAAAGCGCGCCCTTTTCCATTGGCATCGGGGGCGGAACCTCTGCCGGCGGCGTCGGCGTGGGGCTGGGGACCAGCTTTGGTCTGGGGAATCGCCGCCAGACGATGGTGCGCACGCGCCTGTCCGTTCAGATGACGCGGCTGGGTGATTCGGCAATGGTCTGGGAAGGGCGGGCAGAAACCGAATCTCCATCCACGGCACCGGCCGCCCAACCCGGTCTGGCTGCGGACAAGCTGGCGCGCGCGCTGTTTCAGGTCTTTCCCGGCGAGTCGGGACGCACTATCACCGTGCCATGAGCATCAGCATCAATGCCGGTTTTGACGGCGGCAACATCTGTGTCACCGCTCTGTCCGGTGACACAGCCGATCTGGAAATCCGCAAGGACGCCCATTCGGACTTTTATCAATGGTTTTACTTCCGCGTGTCGGGCGCCAAGGGCCGCCCGATCACGTTGCGAATCACCAATTGCCAGGGCTCGGCCTATCCCGGCGGCTGGCCGGGGTATCGGGCGCGATATTCCGAAGATCGGGACGACTGGCGCTGTGCGGAGACGCATTATGACGCCGGCGTGCTGACGATCACGCACACGCCCCGGTCGGACGCGGTCTGGTTCGCCTATTTCGCGCCCTATTCCATGGAACGTCATCTGGATCTGGTGCAGCGCATCGCTGCCCAACCGGGCGTGTCGTTGATTGAACTGGGCCAAACGCTTGACGGCCGGCCCGTGGACCTGCTGCGCATGGGCACAGGGCCGGTGCAGATTTGGTTATATGCCCGGCAGCATCCCGGCGAGACCATGGCGTCATGGTGGATGGAAGGGGCCTTGGCGCGGCTGACCGACCCGACGGATGCAGTGGCGCAGCATCTGCGCGCTGCGGCCACGCTCCATATCGTGCCGAACATGAACCCGGATGGCTCCGCGCGCGGCCATTTGCGCACCAATGCCGCGGGCGTCAATTTGAACCGGGAATGGGCAGCGCCCAGTGCCGATCGGTCGCCAGAGGTGCTCTGCGTGCGCAACGAAATGGATCGCACAGGCGTGCATTGGGCGATGGATGTTCATGGCGATGAAGCGATCCCCGCCAATTTCATCGCCGGATTTGAAGGCATTCCCAACTGGACCGACGATCAGGGCCGGCGTTTTTACGCCTATCGAGAGGCGCTGGCGGCCCGGACGCCTGATTTCCAGACGGTCCTTGGCTATCCGAAATCCGCGCCGGGCAAAGCCAATCTGACCATGTCGACCAACCAATTGGCCAATCGTTTTGCGCATTTGGGCTGTGTGTCAATGACGCTGGAAATGCCCTTTAAGGATCATGACACCAATCCCGATCCGGACCGCGCATGGTCCCCTGCGCGCGCGCAGCAACTGGGGCGCGATTGCCTTGCGGTTTTGGCGGAGAGCCTGTGACCTGATCGCGAAAGACCTCCGCCCCGGGGGCGTGGGGCGGAGGTCAAAGGAGCGTTCGTCACGCTGGCTTGCGTCGAGACGGGTAACAGGGGGGAAATCCCGTCCTTTTGATCGCGAAGCCATGGTGAAATTAGCGTAACGATCCTGTCCCCAGAATGAATAAAGGCCTAGCGCCGCGGCCCTTTTGGGCGTGGGTCGCGCCAGGAGAACGTTTTGTCGTCAATCGCGACGTTGAAACGCTGATTCGACAGGCGAATGGTGGTGCGGTTGTTCTGCGCATCAAGCGCAGTCCACCCTTCCAGCATCAGCCCGGATGGCGCCCCGTCCCGACGGGTAAAGGCCAGCGTGATGACGCCATATTGCGGATGCTTTGGGTCGCGCGCTTCCACCAGAACAACGCCGGCGCTGCTGCTCGGCACAATCTTCGCAAAGCGGGACAGATCCTTATTGGGGTTGAGCAGGACGCCCAAAGGCGTGTTGCCAATCGGCCAACGCTGCACCTGGCGGACTGAATAGTCGATAAAGGTCAGGGCTTTGCCATCGCCAACGATCAAAATCGGCATATCGCGCTGATATTGAAAGCGGATTTTGCCGGGCCGCTTCAGGCTGAGCGTGCCCGACACGGATCGGCCACCGCGGTCCGTTTGCGTAAAATCTGCGGTCATTGATGACACAGCGCGCAAATGGCTTTGCACATCATCCAGCATGGCGGCTGACGCCGGGACGGATATGGCCAGCGTCAGGCCGACCGACAGGGGGAGGAACGTTTTCATGAGTGTCTCTTTGTCCAAATTTGGCGCGGCTGTGCCCGCCATGGCTTGAATATGGGCTGAACTGCGCCAGCGCTATAGCGCGCGGCCGTCGGGATCGATCAGGACCTCACGGCGCCCAACATGGTCTGGCCGGCTCACCTTGCCTTCCACCTCCATACGCTCAATCAACCGCGCGGCGGAGTTATAGCCGATGCGCAATTGCCGCTGGATATAGCTGGTGGAGGCTTTTTGGCTTTCGGCAACAACTTGCAGGGCGCGCCGATAAATTTGCTCTTCCGCCGAATCCTCGCCACCCGGCGCGCCTTCCATATCCCAGCTGCCCTCTTCGGGCTCTTCGGTTACGGCCTGGATATAATCGGGCTTGCCCTGTGCGCGCCAATGATCCGCGACGGCGCGGACTTCTTCATCAGAGACAAAGGGGCCATGGACACGCGCGATCTGCTTGCCCCCGGGCATATAGAGCATGTCGCCCTTGCCCAAGAGCTGCTCTGCCCCCTGTTCGCCCAAAATGGTTCGGGAATCGATTTTGGAGGTGACGGCAAAGCTGATGCGCGTCGGCAAATTCGCCTTGATGACGCCGGTGATCACATCGACCGAGGGGCGCTGCGTTGCCATGATGAGGTGGATGCCGGCTGCGCGGGCCTTTTGGGCCAGGCGCTGGATCAGGAATTCAACTTCCTTACCCGCTGTCATCATCAGATCGGCCAGTTCGTCAACGATCACAACGATCTGCGGCAAGGGCTGATAATCCAGCTTTTCTTCCTCATAAATCGGCTGGCCGGTGGTGGCGTCATAGCCCGTCTGCACCCGTCGGCCGAGCGATGCGCCCTTGGCCTGGGCGGAGCGGACCTTTTCATTATAGCTTGCAAGACTGCGCACCCCGATGGACGCCATCATGCGATACCGATCTTCCATCTGCTCAACGGCCCATTTGAGCGCCCGGATGGCCTTTGCCGGCTCTGTCACCACAGGGGACAGCAGGTGCGGAATATCGTCATAGATGCTGAGTTCCAGCATCTTGGGATCGATCATGATCATCCGGCACTGATCGGGCGTCAGCCGATAGAGCAGGGATACGATCATCGCATTCAGGCCGACCGACTTGCCGGACCCCGTCGTCCCCGCGACCAGCAAGTGCGGCATCGGCGCAAGATCGGCAATCACAGGGTCGCCGGCAATATTCTTGCCAAGAACGATCGGCAGTTGCCCGGCTTGTTCGCTGAAGCTTTCGCTGGCGATCAATTCATGCAGGACCACGCTTTCACGCTTCTGATTGGGCAGCTCAATCCCGATTACCGTCCGCCCCGGAATGGTCGCGACGCGCGCCGACAGGGCCGACATGTTGCGGGCGATGTCATCGGCCAGCTGGATCACACGGCTGGCCTTGATGCCCGATGCTGGTTCCAGTTCGTACATGGTCACAACCGGGCCGGGCCGAACCTCCACAATCTGGCCCTTGACGTGAAAATCATCGAGCACGGTTTCCAGAAGCCTGGCATTGCGTTCCAGCCCGGCCTTATCCAGTTGATCGCCCGATGAGGGCGGGGCCGGGCTCAGCAGATCAAGCGGCGGCAGGGCAAAGCTGTCGCCAAGCGGCAGCGAGGTTTGTTCCCGATCCTTGGGGGATTTGGGCGGTGCGGGGGCGGGCTTATCCGCGATCACGGTTTTCTGGCGCGGCTCGGTGATGATCGGGGCGGGCCGGGGCTCTGCCTCTTTCAAGGCGATTTCGGCTTCTTCGTCGAACAGATCATCATCTTCAACGTCAAAGGGCAGGGACGAGGCGCGATCCTCTTCCTCTGCATCGTCTTTGTCCATGCGCCGGAACAGCCAGGCTTTTTCCGCATCGCTCAACGCAAGGCTGCGATACCAGGCATACAGCGCAATCAGCACCAACAGGCTGCCCACGCCCAGACGTGCCCAGTCGATCCAGGGTACAGGCGGCGCCAGATCAATCAGGGCGTCGATGATATTGCCCGACAGCATCCCAATGGCCCCGCCCATCGTACCGGGCAGACTGTCCATCGCATCGGGCCGGATCTGAAAAATCCCGATATCAATCAATGATATGGCGCCCAGCGTCCCCGCCAGTCGCGCCTTCCAGCCCGCCAGCGGTGTCTTGACCCATAAACGCCGCGCATGGATGAGGATTTGCGGCACGAACAAAATCGCCGCCGGGCCAAAGAGAAACAAAAGAATGTCGGCCAGCCATGATCCGGGCGCGCCCAAAAGGTTGCGCGCCGGGCCACCCGCGGCGGTGTTGAGCGATGGGTCGCTCGGTTCATAAGAAAACAGCGCCAGCGTCAGCAAAACCGCGCCAATCGTCAGGCCGATCGCGCCGATCAGCGTCCAGCTGCGAATGGCGCCGCGTTTGATTGAGTCCCGCCAATCCGGCGCTCGGGATGCCATGCCGCGCTTCCTTCCCCTGCGTGCGCCAAAAAACCTTATGCCTAATGCGCCACCCGCTGACTCGCCGTCAAGAGTCCCATCGGTGCAGCTTGTCTCTGCCGGGTCTTCGGACGTAAGGCGATGGCATGGACTCGCATGATGTCATCATTCTCGGCGGCGGCCTGATTGGCCAGACCATGGCCTTGGCGCTCGACGTGCATGGCCTGCGGTCGGTGGTTATTGATCCCGTGGATCCGGCGCAGACGTTGACCACTGAATTTGACGGCCGGGTGACCGCCATTTCGTCAAGCAGTTGGAAGATGTTCGACGCGCTGGGCATTGGCCCATTGATGCGGGACGAAGCCTGCCCCATTGCTCGCATAGAGGTGCGGGATGGTGCCGATGGCGCGCCGCTCGACTTTCAATCGGATGCGGCGGATGACGCCTTGGGCC
The DNA here is from genome assembly GCA_046046525.1 of Pseudomonadota bacterium. Lineage (GTDB taxonomy): Bacteria > Pseudomonadota > Alphaproteobacteria > Sphingomonadales > Sphingomonadaceae > Aquisediminimonas. Next base: position 23,759 of record JBJOJQ010000174.1, on the reverse strand, counting down.
TGATGCTGGAAAACCGGGTGCTGCGTCGGGCGCTTTGGGGGCAGATCCAGTCTGCCGCGCATGTGACCCGCAAATTTGGTACACGGGCGGTGTCGGTTGAACGCAGCGCCCATCGGGTGACGGCTGTGCTGGATGATGGCAGCACCGTCACGGCGCCATTGCTGCTGGTGTGCGAAGGGCGGCATTCCTCAACCCGCGCCGAAGCGGGCATTCAGGTCGCGGCCTGGGATTATGACTCGCTGAGCATCGTCACCGCGATGGACCACAGCATCCCGCATGGCGGCACCGCGCATCAGATTTTTTATCCGGGTGGTCCCGTTGCCTTGTTGCCGATGCAGCCGGGGACGCGATCTGCCCTTGTCTGGTCGCTGCCAGAGGCACAGGCAAGCGCCATGGTCAAACTGGGTGAGCGGGCGTTTCTGGCAGAGGTCGGCCGGGCAACGCGTGATCTTTTGGGGGATCTGCACCTGGTGGCGCCGCGCGCCGTCTACCCCTTGCATTTCCGCCATACGGCCAAGATGACCGACACCCGCCTCGCGCTGGTGGGCGATGCCGGGCACGGCATTCATCCCATTGCCGGGCAGGGGTTTAATCTGGGCCTGCGCGATGTGGCGGCCTTGGCCCAGGTTCTGGTGGAAAGTACGCGGCTGGGCCTGGATCTGGGGGATGCGCAGGTGCTGGCCCGGTATCAACGCTGGCGCAGTGCCGATGTGATGGCGGTGACCCTGGCCTGTGACAGTCTGGTTCGTCTGTTCGGCATCAAGGGACGCATGGCGCAGGCGGTTCGGCGCTTTGGCCTTGGCGCGGTGCAACGGGCCAAACCGCTTAAGGACCTTTTCATGGCTGAAGCCCGTGGCGAAAATGGCCAATTGCCGATCATGCTGACCGGCGGCCGCGTTTAACGCCGCAACGCCAAAGGTTAGAGCAGGCCAGCCGCGCGATAGCTGTCGGCTGTGGCCTTCAGGCCCGCCGGTGTCGCAATCGCCGGTGCCCAAAACGCCGGATCGGGTCGTTTATTTGGATCAATGCGCCAGTCCGGGTGACAGAAATAACGGGCACGATCGGGCGTCAGCTTGGCCTTGTCGCCGCGCACCAGCCGATCGAGCCGCGCGCCGAGCCGCAGGAGCGGCGCTGGCGTCGCGACCACCCAGGCCTTGCGCCCAACCGCTGCACCAATGGCTTCGGCCACGCTGCGATTGGTCCAGCCGCCGGTCACGGCATCATCCACTTCCAGAATATGGCCGCTGGCATGCGGCGTTTCCGCCAGTCGCAACAACAGGCGGGACAAATCCTCCGCATGGATCAACGATACGGCCCCATCGGGCGGCACCAGGACAAAGCCGGATTTGGCCATGCGGAACATGTCGAGCGTATCAAGATCGCCCGGGCCATAGACCCAGGGTGGGCGGACCATGACCCAGTCCAGCGCGCTATGCGCCACCCGCTGTTCCGCCTCGGCCTTGGACCAGCCATAGACCGACAAATCGGGCGCACGTGCCGCCAGTGAGGATACATGGACAAAGCGGCGTACCCCCGCCTGTGTCGCGGCTGTCACCATGGCCTGCGTGCCGGTGATATTGCCCTGTTCAAATGCGGCGCGGCTGGGCGCGTTGACGACCCCGGCGACATGGATCACGGCATCCGCGCCCGTCACTAGGCCAGCCAGCGTCTCGGGTTGATCCAGCGCACCGGACACCCAGGTGACGCCGGCTTGCGGCGGCTGTGGACGGCGCGTCAGGGCGCGCACATCATGGCCTGCCGCGATCGCCTGTGTGAGCAGCGTCTTGCCGACAAAGCCTGTCGCCCCGGTGATCGCAATCCGCTGTGTCACAGCAGCACCAGATGGTCCCGATGGATCAGGGCCGCGCGGGGGGCATAGCCCAAAAGTTCGGCCAGTGCGTCGCGCCGCTTGCCGCAGATCCGGGCCGCATCCTCGGCATCATATTCGGCAAGGCCACGGGCGATGATCTGTGCGTCAGCGGCCACCACATCCACCACATCGCCCCGGGCAAAGCGGCCCTCGACGCGCACCGCCCCGGCGGGCAGCAGGCTGGCCCCGGCCTTCAGGGCCTGGGCTGCGCCATCATCGATATGGACGCGCCCTTTGGCGGTCAGGCGCCCGGCAAGCCAGGCCTTGCGGGCGGTTTTGCTGTTATCCGCGCGAAAGACGGTGCCGCAATTCCCCATTGCCAGGCGCGCCAGTGGATGGGGGTGCAGGCCCGATACGATGATCAGCGCGGCACCCGCCGCATTGGCGATGCGCGCCGCCTCAATCTTCGACGCCATACCGCCTGAACCCATGCCCGATGAGCTTTCGCCCGCCGCCATGGCGCGAATACGGGCGTCGATACGGGTCACTTCGGCAAGGCGTTCCGCCTTGGGATCGCGGGAGGGATCGGCGGTGTAGAGGCCATCGACATCGGACAAAAGGACCACCGCCTGCGCCCCTGCCGCCTGTGCGATCCGGGCGGCCAGACGGTCATTATCCCCAAAGCGGATTTCAGCAGTGGCGACCGAATCATTTTCATTGATCACGGGAATAACGCCCAGCCCCAGCAAGCGTTCCAGCGTGGCTGCCGCATTCAGATAGCGCCGTCGATCCTCCAGATCATCCAGCGTCACCAGAATTTGCGCCGCGGTCATGCCCTGTGCGGCAAGCAGATCGGCCCAGCATTGCGACAGGGCAATCTGCCCAGTTGCGGCGGCGGCCTGCGCATCCTCCAGGCTTGCCCGCCCGCCTTTGGGCAGGCCCAGGCGCCGGGCGCCCAGGGCAATCGCCCCTGATGAAACGATGATCACCTGTTGGCCAGCGGCGCGGCGCGCGGCAATATCTTCGACAACGCTGGTCAGCCAATCTCGCCGCACATGGCCGGCCGGGTCGACCAGCAGCGACGACCCGATCTTGACGACGATCCGCGGCGCAGTGACGGGGTTCAGAGCGGTGACCACCCCTTTTCCTCTCCGTCTTCGGCCGCGCGTATGCGGGCAGCAGAGCCAACCGCGTCGGTCAACCGGTCCAGCACAGCCGGAATGCCGTCGCCACTGGCGCCCGACAGCAAAAGAACTTCTGACTTGCTGGCGCGCTTCAGCTTTGTGGTCAGCTTTTTCAGATCGGCCGGGTCGATGGCGTCAATCTTGTTCAAACCGATGATTTCAATCTTGTTGGTTAAGTCCGCGCCATATTTTTCAAGCTCTTTGCGGACCACGCGATAAGCGCCCACCGGATCATCGCCGGTTGCATCCACAAGGTGCAAAAGGACGCGGCAGCGTTCAATATGGCCAAGGAAGCGATCGCCAATGCCCGCCCCTTCGGCGGCCCCTTCGATCAGACCGGGGATATCAGCGACAACAAATTCCCGGCCCTTATGGCTGACAACGCCCAATTGCGGGCGGACAGTGGTGAAGGGATAGGCGCCAACCTTTGCCTTGGCATTGGTCACAGCGTTGATGAAGGTCGATTTTCCGGCATTGGGCAGGCCAACAAGGCCCGCATCGGCCAGCAGCTTCAGTCGCAGCCAGACCCACATTTCCTCGCCCGGCCAGCCCATGCCATGCTGGCGCGGGGCGCGGTTGGTGGAGGTTTTGTAGCTGGCATTGCCGCGCCCGCCATCGCCGCCCCGCAAAAACACGACCTGCTTGCCCGGTTCTGTAAAGTCCGCCAGCACATGTTCTTTATCTTCAGACAGGATCTGCGTACCAATCGGCACTTTGATGATCAGATCATCCCCGCCGGCGCCGGTCCGGTTGCTGCCCGCGCCATTTTGCCCGCGCGGCGCCTTGAAATGCTGTGTGTAGCGAAAGTCGATCAGCGTGTTCAGGCCTTCCACGGCTTCGAACACAATGTCGCCGCCCTTGCCGCCATTGCCGCCATCGGGGCCGCCATATTCGATAAATTTTTCGCGCCGAAAGGACACCGCGCCGGGGCCACCGGCGCCCGAACGGATGTAAATCTTGGCCTGATCCAGAAAATGCATCCGCTCCCTTTAGGGCAAACGACGCAAATGGGAAGCTTTTGCCGGGCGCGTGCTGCGCAGATCAATGCTGATCGGGCTGTCCGCCCGGGCTGAGGCGGGGGGATTGCATCAGCAATTTGGTCGCAATGTCACGCGCCGCCGCGCGCGGCAGACCCAGCGATCGGGCCAAAGGCTCACCCAAAAGCGCATCGCCCATCGCCAGCAGAACCAGGGTCAGCGTGTCCTGATGCATCGATTTGTCCTGCTGGCCCTGGCCAATCTCATCAATCAGTTCATGAATCGCATCGACAACGGGGTTCAGGGCATTTTCATTGCCCGACAGGATCATCCAGGTGGCCAGCTGGCCCGCCCCCTGCTTGTCAAAGGCATCAAACACCATGTCCACGACCCGCGCAGGATCATGCTCTGTTGTGCCGTTCTCCAAAAGGATATCGGCAATCGAATCGCAGACAGTGCCCGCCAAATGGCCTGCCAGCGCCATTTGCAGCCCGGCTGCCGAACCGAAATGATGCAGCAAATTGGCATGGGTGCGCCCCATGCGGCTGGCCACGGCCTTCAAGGTCACGGCTTGCGGTCCGGCCTCCATCAGAATCGCGCTCGCCGCCTCAAGTGCAGCGGCCCGACTTTCTTCGGGAGACAGGCGTTTGCGCTCTATTGACATGATTGTCAGTAATCCTTACGTCTTGGCTTATCAGGAGAATCGCACATGTCCGCTGCCGTGCTCAAGACCCCCGCTGATTTGACCATCACCCCCCGTGACCGCCGCTTTGGCCGCAACAGTCCGCAGGCCCGTTGGTGGATGGGTGGCGACCCGATTGCAACGGCTTTTTACAATGCCTTGTCGATCACCTTCCCACGGGGAGAGGCGTTTTTCATTGAAAGCGTAAAGGCGTTTCGCGCCGGCGCGCCCGACAAGCTGGACCGTGAGATCAAGGCATTCATCCAGCAAGAGGTGATGCATTCGCGCGAACATGTGTCGTTCAACCGCCGTATTGTCGATGCCGGTTATGACATTGCAGACCTGGAGCAACAGGTTGTCCAGTCGCTAGAGTTGACCAAAGGGCGCCCGGAAATTCTCAACCTGTGCGTCACCATGGCGCTGGAACATTATACCGCCATTCTTGCATCGCAGTTTCTGGAAGATGCCGATGCCTTTAAGGGCGCGGATGAAGAACAGGTAAATCTGTGGAAATGGCACGCGATTGAAGAAATCGAGCATAAGGGTGTTGCCTATGACACCTGGCTGCACGCCACGCGGGATTGGTCGCGCTTCAAACGCTGGAAGGTCAAAAGCCTGATGATGCTGCTGGTGACCAAGAATTTCTGGACCAACCGGTTCCGCGGCATGCTCAACCTGCTGGCCCAGGATGGCATCACCGGGATTGGCGCCAAGGCGCGGATTTTGTGGTTCATGTTTGGCACGCCCGGCGTCTTGCGGCGTCTGGTCGTGCCATGGGCGGCCTTTTTCTGGCCGGGCTTCCATCCGTGGAACCATGATGACCGGCATCTCATCGCATCCGTCGATAGCGCCTATGAGGATGCCCGTCTGGCGCCCGCCATCGCCGCCTGATCGCAGGCTTTTGATCCGAAGATAATGGGGTTAGGGTGGACGCATGATCCGCACCGCCCCCGTGATTGAAACTGCGCGCCTGACGATCACTGCGCTGTCGCTTGACCATTGGGAAGCCTATGCGGCGGCATGGGCCGACCCTGATCTGACGGCTTTTATCGGGGGCAAGCCGCGCAGCCGGCAGGAAAGCTGGACCAAATTCACCCAAGGCGTCGGGCTGTGGCCGCTTTTTGGCTATGGCTATTGGGCGTTTCTCGACCGGGAAACGGGGCAGTTTCTGGGCAATGGCGGTCTGGCCCAGTTTGAACGCGGGATAGACGCCCTGGCCGGCTATCCCGAAGCAGGCTGGGCCTTCATCCCGGCTGCATGGGGGCGGGGCCTGGCAACAGAGGCGATGGCCGGGATTTTCGATTGGGCAGATGGCGCGCTGGCCTCTGAAATCCGGTGCATTATCGATCCCGGCAATCATGCCTCCCACCGGGTTGCAACCAAGCTGGGCTTTGTGGCCTGTGCGACCAGCGTGGGCCCGTCCGGGCCGGTCATCGTCTATCGTCGGCCCGGCCCGTCCGCCGCATAGCAATGCACTGGGCTTGCCCTTGGGGCCAGCCACGTTAGAAGCCTGCACATGGACAGAATTCTTATCCGCGGCGGCAACCGCCTGAATGGCCGCATTCCGATCTCTGGGGCAAAGAACTCCGCATTGACGCTGCTGCCCTGTGCGCTGTTGACCGATGAGCCGTTGACGCTGCGCAATCTGCCGCGGCTGGCGGATGTCGACAGCTTTGGCCATTTGCTCAACCAACTGGGCTGTTCGACGATGATCGAGGGCGCCCGCCCGGAAGATTTTGGCCGCGTCATGACGCTGCGTGCGGGCAAGATCACAGCCACCATGGCGCCTTATGACATTGTGCGTAAGATGCGCGCGTCGATCCTGGTGCTGGGGCCGCTGCTGGCACGTGCGGGAGAGGCGACCGTGTCCTTGCCCGGCGGCTGTGCCATCGGCAACCGCCCGATTGACCTGCACCTGAAGGCGCTTGAAGCGCTGGGCGCAGAGATTGAAACGACCGCAGGCTATGTCACCGCGCGCGCCAAGGATGGGCGCCTGCCGGGCGGCACGATCGTGTTTCCGGTTGTTTCCGTGGGGGCGACCGAAAATGCCTTGATGGCGGCGGTCCGCGCCCGCGGCACCTGCATCATCGAAAATGCCGCGCGAGAGCCGGAAATTGTGGATCTGTGCCGTCTGCTGGTTGCCATGGGCGCGCAGATTGAGGGGATCGGCACGGAAAAGCTGATTGTGCAGGGTGTTGAGCGGCTGCACGGCGCCACCTATGCCGTCATGCCCGACCGCATCGAAGCCGGCAGCTATGCCTGCGCCGTTGGCCTTGCCGGGGGCAGTATCGACCTTGAAGGGGCATGTGCCGATGACATGCACGCCACGCTTGCGGCGCTGCGTGAGGCTGGCGTCAGCGTAACCGAGCATGATCGCGGGATCACCGTCTCCTCCGATGGCAGATTGCGTCCGCTCACGCTGTCCACGGCGCCATTTCCCGGCTTTGCAACCGATATGCAGGCCCAGTTCATGGCGATGTTGCTGAAAGCCGATGGCGCCAGCGTGTTGACCGAAACCATTTTTGAAAACCGCTATATGCACGTGCCAGAACTGGCGCGCATGGGCGCGGATATTCAGGTAAAGGGCCGGACTGCGGTGGTCCGTGGCGTCACCCGGCTGGTGGGTGCGCCGGTCATGGCCACCGATTTGCGCGCATCGATGAGCCTGATCATCGCGGGCCTTGTGGCCGATGGCGAAACGCAGGTTGCCCGCGTCTATCATCTGGATCGGGGCTATGAACGGCTGGAAGAAAAGCTGTCAGCGGTGGGCGCGGATATTGAACGGGTAAGCGACGGCTGACCGCGCGTCAGATCCAAAGATCAACGGCATGAATGATCAGGCCCACCAGGCCGCCAACCAATGTGCCATTGATGCGGATATATTGCAGATCCCGGCCAACGGCGGTTTCAATTCGGTCGGTTACCTTCTGCACGTCCCAGCCGCGGATGGTGTCTGACACCAATGTCACAATGGCATCGCCATAGCTGGCCGCGGCCCCAACGGCACTGCGCCGGGCAAAACGATTGATCGTGGCGCGCAGCCGGGGATCATCCTGAACCGTCTGGCCCAATTGGCGCAAACTTTCCCCCAGCCGGCCCGCCATCGCGCGATTTGGGTCGCGTGCCGCCTTGAGCAGCGCGGCCCGCCCCTGTTGCCACAGCCCGTCAATCCAGCGTTGCATGGCCGGATTGCCGACCAGTTCATTCTTCAGATCGCTGATGCGCGCCTGCATGGCGGCGTCATGTTGCAGATCCCAGGCCAGATCAGCGAGCATGGCGTTGATTTTCAGCCGCAACGGATGGTCCGGATCATCGGCCATATCCATCGCCAGTTTGTTGAGCCCGGTGATCACGGCGTCCGCGACATTTTCGTCCAGCCCGGTCCAGCGCAGCAACCGTCCGGCGCGCTCATGGACCATCTGGCGAATAATCTCTTCATTCGACGCTATGATCAGGCTGACCCGGTTGATGATCCCATCCAGCAGCGGAATATGGCGGCCTTCCTGCATGGCCGCATCCAGCGATTGGCCCAGCAGCGGTGCCGCATCCAGTTTGCGCAGCCGGTCCGCCAGTGCCGCCTTGGCCATGCCGCCCAGACGGTCATCATCCAGGCTGTCCAAAAGGTCGGCCAGCAGGCGCGAGGCGCCGTCGCGCATGCGGCCGGTGCCGCCGACCGAGGGATTGGCAAGAAAGCGGCCAACCGCCCCTGCAACATCCAGCCGCTGCATCCGCCGGGCGACGACAACGGGGGTCAGGAAATTGTCGCGCAGGAATGTCGCCAGCGCATCGCCAATGCGATCCTTGTTGCGCGGGATGATGGCGGTGTGTGGAATGGGCAGGCCCAGCGGATGTCGAAACAGCGCGGTCACCGCAAACCAATCGGCAAGCCCGCCCACCATGGCGGCCTCGGCAAAGGCCTTGATAAAGCCAATGGCGGGGTGCACCGGCCCGATGATGCGGGTCGCGACATAAAGGCCCGCCATCACGACCAACATGCCGGTTGCGATGCGTTTCATCCGCCGGGCATCGGCGGCGCTGACGGGCGTGCCCGACACAGGGTTGCGAAACAGGCGGTTGGGCACTGGATCTATGGCGTCACTCTGCCGGTTCGGCGGCCGGCCCCCGACGGAACAACCGGGCCTTTAACCGATCAAACACATGGTCGGGCAAGAGGCGCGGGGGATGGGTGGCCGCTTCGCGATGCCCACCTGTCGTCAGGTGATAACGCAGCCACGGACCAACCCGGCTTTCAAAGCCAACGGCAAGGCTGAAGCTTGCGGGCACGATCAGCAGGGTGAGGAAGGTAGAGACGATCAACCCGCCAATCACGGTCACGCCCATGGGCTGGGCGAAGGCGCCGTCGCCGGTCAGCGCAAGCGCCGTTGGCACCATGCCGGCGACCATGGCAACGGTCGTCATGACAATCGGCTGGGCGCGCTTATGGCCTGCATCCATGATCGCTTCGTACTTCGGCACGCCCTTATCCATTTCTTCCAGCGCGAAATCGATGAGCAGGATGGAGTTTTTGGCGACGATGCCAAACAGCATCAAGATGCCGATCAGCACGGGCATGGAAATTGCAAAGCCCGCCATCTTCAGGGCGATCAGCCCGCCCAACGGCGCCAGCAACAAGGACCCCATGTTGACCAGCGGCGGAACAAAGCGGTGATACAGCAGGACAAGCACCGCAAATACGGCGGCCACACCCGTAAGACAGGCGATCATGAAGTTGGTGACCATTTCCTGCTGCCAGCGGGCATCCCCCAAAGTCAGCCGGGTCACGCCTTGCGGCAGGTTCTTCATCGTTGGCAGCGCATCAATTGCGGCCATCGCCTGGCTGTTGACATAAGGTTTGCCGCTCTTGGGATCGACAGCATAGTCCGCGCCAATCGAAATGCGGCGGTTCTGGTTCGATCGCTGGATCGTCGTCGGCCCCGCGCCAAAGGAGATTTCGGCAACGGTTTTCAGGGGGACGGACCCCCCGGTTGATGTTGGCACCGGCAGATTTTCCAGCGTCGACAGCGTCCGGCGGGAGTCTTCCGACAGCGACACGCGGATCGGCACCTGCCGGTCAGACAGCGAGAATTTCGCGCTGTTTTGATCAATATCGCCAATGGTTGCGATGCGGATCGTCTGGGACAGCGCGGCTGTGGTCACGCCCATGCTGGCTGCCAGATCGGCGCGCGGCTTGATTGTGATTTCCGGGCGCAGCATGTCACCGCCGATGCGTGGCGCGACAATTTCCTTCACGCTGCGCATTTCTTCGGCCAGTTTTTGCGCGGTCTTATCCAGCAATTCGGGATCGCTGCCACCCAGGGTGATGGTGATATCACGGCCGGAAAAGCCGCCGGTCTGTGACTGGAAGGTCACGCGAGCATCGGGGATTTCGGCGAATTTCCGGCCCCAAAGCTTCTGGAATTCATCCGAGGTGATGTCGCGATCTGCCTTCAGGCGCAGATAGACGCTTGCCCGACCGGGATCGATATCGGCAAAGGCCGCCACGACTTCCGGCGCCTCGCGCTTCAACTGTTCCTGAATGCGGGTCACGACCGCTTCGGTCTGTTTCAACGTGGTGCCGGGGACCATTTCGACGCGGACCTGGGAATAATCGAAATCCAGCGTCGGCTGAAACTGGAAGGGCAGCCAGGAAATCATCCCAACCGTTGCAATCAACGCCCCTGCGCCGCCAGCAACCACCCAGCGGCGGTTGAACAAGGTCCAGCGCAAGATGGCCATATACCGATCCATCAACGGGCCTTCACCATGGCTTTCTTCGCCATGGGCTTTCAGGAAATAGGCCGCAATCATCGGCGTGATCATGCGCGCAACGGCCAAGCTCAACATCACGGCGGCAACCACGGTAAAGCCGAAATTCTTGAAAAACTGCCCGGATACGCCCGGCATCAGGCCAACGGGCAGGAACACCGCCACAATCGAAAAGGTCGTGGCGACCACCGCAAGGCCGATTTCATCGGCGGCGTCGATCGAGGCCTGATAGGCCGATTTGCCCATGCGCATATGCCGCACGATATTTTCAATTTCGACGATCGCGTCATCAACCAGGACGCCCGCCACCAGGCTGAGCGCCAGCATCGAAATCTGGTTGAGGCTAAAGCCCAGCAATTCCATGAACCAGAAGGTTGGAATGGCGGACAACGGAATGGCAATGGCCGAAATAATCGTGGCCCGGCGGTCGCGCAGGAACAACCAGACGACCAAAACCGCCAGAATTGCGCCTTCGATCATCGCCGAGAGCGAGGATTTATACTGGGCCTTGGTGTAATCGACCGAGGTATAAAGCTCTGTGAAATGGATCTTTGGGTTTTCTTTCTGAATCTTGTTCAGCTCTTCCCACACCGCGTCATAAACCTTGACGTCAGAGGCGCCCTTGGCGCGCTGCACCGAAAAGCTGAGGACCTGGCGGCCGTCCATCGTCGAAATCGTGCGCTGTTCACCATAAAGATCACGCACATCGGCAATGGCGGATAACTTGACGAAGCGTCCGCCGCCCAGGGCAATATTGGTTTCGCCCAGCTGATAGGCATTGCGCGCATTGCCAAGCACGCGCACCGATTGCTCGGCCCCGGCAATTTCGGTGCGGCCGCCGGCCGCGTTGACGTTGCTTTGGCGCAGCTGATTGTTGACCTGTGCGGCGGTAATGCCCAGCGCCTGCATTTTGGCCGGGTCCAGAATGACGCGAATTTCGCGGTTCACCCCACCTTCGCGGTTGACGGCCGCCGCCCCGGGCACGCTTTGCAGGCGTTTGACAACCACGTCATCGACATACCAGCTTAGCTGTTCCAGCGACATGTCGACGGCTTCGGCTGAAATATAGGCAATGGGTTCGCCGGTCGTATCGACGCGGTTCACCTGCGGTTCCAAAATCCCGTCTGGCAGGTCACTGCGGACCTTGGTCAGGGCATCGCGGATATCATTGACGCCCCGATCAATATCGGTGCCCAGCTTAAACTGGACGAAGGTCATCGACATGCCTTCGCGCACGGTTGAGTTGATTTCATCGACGCCGGTGATCGACCGCAGCGACGCCTCAACAATCTGGGTCACCTGCTTTTCAAGCTCGGTCGGCGCGGCGCCCGGCTGGGCGATGATCACCTGTGCGCCCGGAAATTCGATATCCGGGTTGTTGTTCACGTCCATCCGGTTGAACGAGATCACGCCCGCCAGCAGCAGCGCAATGAACAACACGATCGGCGGGACCGGGTTGCGAATGCACCAGGCCGAAATATTCCGGAAACTCATGGCCTTTGCCTCAGTTCGACTTGTACGGGACTGGGATGACGGATTCGCCTTCGTTCAGGAAGGCGCCGGCCGACATCACGACCCGTTCAGATCCGGTCAGGCCAGACATGATGGTGATCCCGGCGTCAGACACATCGCCCACCTTCACCGCACGGCGGATGACCTTGTTGTTCTGGCCCACGACATAGACATAATTGCCCTTGTCATCGCTTTGCACCGCCGATTCCGGCAGCAACGGCACCTTGGCCGTGCCAGAATTCAGCGCAGCGCTGGCAAAGCCGCCGGGGCGGATCGCAGGATCATATGAAAGTGCAATGCGCACCATGCCCTGCCGCGAATTGGGATCGATAACGGGCGGCATCTGCCAGATGCGGCCGGTAAAGGCTGTTGTCGTGCCAACCGGGGTGACCTTGGCGCTATCGCCCACGCGCAGCTTGGCAAGATCTGCTTCGGCCAATTGGGCGCGCATCTCCATTTCGCCGTCTTTGGCAATGCGGAACAACACGCCGCTGCCGCCGCCAACGACCTGACCCGGCTCTACATTGCGGGACAGCAACAGCCCTGATGCGGGGGCCCGAATGTCCAGCCGGCCAATGCGCGCGCGGTTTTCACCAAATTGCGCCCGCACCACATTCAGGCGGGCGGCCGCGGCATCGCGCTGTGCCGTTTTGCGATCAATATCGGCCTTGGAAATAAAGCCGCGATCCGCCAGCGTCTTGGCCCGATCCAGCTCATTCTGGGCAAGCCGGGCATCGGCTTCGGCCACGCGGATCTGCGCGCTCAGCGCTTCGGATTGCTGCGTCTGGACCTGCCGATCAACTGTGGCGAGCACCTGACCGGCGCGGACCCAGCTGCCGGCATCAACAAGGACGCGGGTCACCATGCCGCCTTCGCCAACGGCGCCCACCGGCATTTCGCGGCGTGCGGCCAGTGATCCGGTCGCGCTGATCGTGCTTTGCACTTCCTGCGCGCCGGGCACGATGATGGTGACGCGCGGCGCCTGACGCGCCGTCTGGGCAGAATTCGCGGCTTCATCGCCACCGCCGATAAAGCGGCTGGCAATGACGGCTGCAACCAACAGAACGGCGGCTGCGATCAGGATGATCTTGCGGCGCTGGCGGCGGGTGTCTGCCGCAAAGTCGGATTCGAGGATATCCGCATGGCGCGCAAAATTGGTTTCGACATTCATCATCGTTCGCTTTCGGCCGGACTCGGCGGGAATTCGGGTATTATGCCGGGTGTATTATATAAATAAGTCACCTGACACAAGTCCAATGCGGTCAATCAGCCTGTTGACGCCGGGTCTATGTGATAGATGATGGCCTTTTCTGCAAGGCCGGTGCAGGATGAACCTAACCTTTTTAGGGATGATTGGCACCATTTTGACACACAGCCGGTCGGTTCAAGTTGTGAATCGCACAGGCGGAAAGGGATGAAGATGATCTTTGGCGGTTCCGGGTGGTTAATGACCATTATTCTGGGTGGGCTGGCCGGTGTCATCGGCAAGCTGTTGATGCCGGGCAAAGATCCTGGCGGCTTTGTGATCACGGTCTTGCTGGGCATTGCCGGGGCGCTGCTGATGACCTTTCTGGGCCAGATCATGGGCTGGTATGCCCCCAATGAAGGCGCGCATCTGATTGCGGCCAGCCTGGGCGCGCTGGTCCTGCTGATGCTGTACCGCGCGTTTCAAAAAGGGCGCACCCCGCCTGCGGCATGATCGCGCGACGTTCATCGCCGGTGCAGCCCCGATTTGGCAGCACAGCGCATCAGGCGGAAGATCCGCCTGCTTGAAAGGACAGGCATGATGGTCAAGGCAACGGCATATCTGATCGCAACCCTGGCTTTGGGCGCCGCAATGCCCGCCTATGCCGAGGCGCAGGCCGTGGCGCACAATCCGGCACAGGGCCAGACAACGCGGCTTGATTTGCAGGCGCGCGGTGTGGTGCGCGCCGTGCCAGATCTGGCGATCATCAGCGCCGGTGTGGTGACGCAGGCGCCAACGGCTGAGGCTGCCATGCGGGCCAATGCCGAACGGATGAGCCGGATTTTCAAGGCTTTGCGGGCGGCGGGCATTGCCGACAAGTCCATCCGCACCCAATCCGTCGCGCTGTCGCCGCAATATCGCTATGCCGATAATACGCCGCCCATGATCACCGGCTATCAGGCGAGCAATACGGTGTCGGTCCAGTTTCGGGAGATCGCAAAGAGTGGACCGATCCTCGATACGCTGGTTGCCCAAGGCGCGAATGAGATCAGCGGCCCCAATTTCATCGTGGAACAGCGCGCGGCAGCGGAAGATCAGGCGCGGCAGGACGCTTTGCGTACCTTGCGCAGCCGCGCCGCGCTGTATGCGGCGGCCCTGGGGTTGAAGGTGCGCCGGATCGTCTCATTGAGCGAAACCAGCGAGGCGGGGGCGACCCCCATGCCCTTTTTGATGGCGCGGGCGGCGGTGGCCGACGCGGCCCAGCCCAAAACCGATATCGCGCCGGGGGAACAGGATGTGGCGGTGACCGTGTCGGCCGTGTTTGAACTGGAGTAAAGACCGTCTAACGGCGCCGCCATGATGCGGCCAAGCCGGCAAGGCCCAGCGCGATCAGGCAGGCCGCCAGGCTGGCGGCATAGCTGGTGGCGGTCAGGCCCGTATAAAGGCTGCCGCCATTGGCCAGCATGGCGCCGGCAAAGCTTGCCGCACAGCCGATCAGAACCGCGGCTGTTGCGCGCCCGGCGCGCACCGGCCCGGGCAGGGCGACAAGGCCCCAACCAAGCATGCCGCCGATCACCAAGACTATGAAAAGATTGGCCATGCGCCCAGCCTAGCCGGGCCGCGATGATCCTTCAATAACGCTGCTGGCGTTCGTAGAGGCTTTTGTAATGCTGTATCCGGGTAACGCGCAGCCCGGGCATGCCCGACCGATCAATGGCGCGTTGCCAGCCGGCAAATTCCTCCACCGTCAGGCCATAACGGGCGCAGACTTCATCGACTGTCAGCAACCCGCCGGTGACAGCCGCCACGACTTCGGCCTTGCGCCGCACAACCCATCGCCGGGTTGATGGCGGCGGCAGACTGTCCAGCGTCAACGGCTCCCCCAAGGGGCCAATGACCTGCGATGGCCGAATTTTCTGGTTCTCAATCATCATTACCTCAAAGATTGATGGTCGCAGCCCTGCTGTGGCCGGCCCCTGTCTACGCCCATCCCCTGAACGAAGGCTAAAGCGCCAAGGTTAACGTCCACTGCCGTCTGATTTTGGCGCCAGCACCGATGCCCGCGCCGCTGGATTGAAACTGGACGATGGCGCGCCGGCACCCGGCCCATAGGATGCCGGGTTGGCGGATAAGCTGTTGCATCGTTTGGACTCTTGCCCGTCATGGCCGGTCAATCGGGCCTGCATGCGCGCGGTTGGCGACATGGCCTGACGCGCAGAGGTGGTTGCCAGCAAGCTGGGCAAATCAACATGGGTTGCAACAGGATCGCGATCCGGATGTGGCTCTGTCATCCGCGTGCGATGGCATAAAGGTCTGAAGCATTGGTAAATTCCGCTTTTGGGCTGCAAAATCGCGGACATGTGTTTATGGGCGCTGTCCATGTTCGATCTGTTTCAGCTTGAAGGCCCGGCCAAGGCGCGCCGCATCGTGGTTGCGATGTCGGGCGGCGTTGATTCGTCGGTGGTGGCCGGCCTTGCCGCGCAAACCGGGACTGAAACCATCGGCATTACGCTCCAGCTTTATGATCATGGCGCGGCCGTCAACCGTGCGGGCAGTTGTTGCGCCGGACGCGATATTCGGGATGCGCGGGCCGTGTGCGATCGGCTGGGCATTGCCCATTATGTCTTTGACCATGAAAGCCGGTTTCGGGACACGGTGATCGCGCAATTTGCCGATGAATATATGAATGGCCGGACGCCTATTC
Source organism: Pseudomonadota bacterium (assembly GCA_046046525.1). Classification (GTDB taxonomy): domain Bacteria; phylum Pseudomonadota; class Alphaproteobacteria; order Sphingomonadales; family Sphingomonadaceae; genus Aquisediminimonas. The sequence goes on along the minus strand of JBJOJQ010000174.1, from coordinate 7,938 downwards.
CCTGCGTGCGCTGCAATATGGGCGTAAAATTTACGGATTTGTTCCGGCTGGCGCGGGATTTGGGCGCAGATTGCCTGGCCACCGGCCATTATGTCCGGCGCGTCGCTGGCCCGCAGGGCGCGGAATTGCACCGCGCGCATGACCCGGCCCGTGATCAAAGCTATTTCCTTTTTGCGACCACACAGGCGCAGCTAGATTATCTGCGTTTTCCGCTGGGCGGGCTGCCCAAGGCGCAGGTGCGCGCCATGGCGGATGAGATGGGCCTGTCGGTCGCGATGAAGCCCGATAGTCAGGATATCTGCTTTGTCCCCAATGGCGATTATGCAGCGGTGGTCCGCAAGGTCCGGCCAGAGGCGGAAACCGATGGCGCGATTGTCGACATGGCGGGGCGCGAACTTGGCCGGCATCGTGGCTTGATCCATTACACTGTCGGTCAACGGCGCGGCCTGGAAATTGGCGGGTTGAAAGAACCGCTTTATGTCGTGCGGCTGGATCCAGACCTGCAGCAGGTGGTTGTCGGCCCGAAACAGGCCCTTGCCGTCAGCGCGGCCCGCCTGTCTGATCCCAATTGGCTGGCGCCGCCCGAAGGCCGTCCGGTCATGGCCAAGGTCCGTTCGCTGGCAAAGCCAGTCGCCGGACGCATGGATGGTGCATGGCTGGTGTTTGATAGCCCCGAATATGGCGTGGCGCCGGGCCAAGCGGCGGTGCTTTATGACGGCGATCGCGTGATCGGCGGCGGGTGGATTGAAGAAACGCGCCGCGCGATGGATGATATTGCGGCCTAGGGCCTAAGGGCGCAGCGGCTCTGGCTGGCAGCCCAGCACCTTGTCATAGTGCACCGTGCGGCTGGCAATCAGCGGCACACTGGCCGTCACCGATTGCGCGGCTTTGTCCTCGGATAGCTGGATCAATTCCATCCCCGGTTCAAAATCCTTGCGGCAATCCGTCAGGCTGCGATTGCCCATATAGCGGCAACCACAGGCCACCCGCGCGCCATAGCCCACGCCCAGTTCAAGCAGTGGCTTTTGCCGATAGGCATAAAAGCCAAGGCCCAGCGCCAAAAGCGCAAGGCCCAGGATCGACAGGCGCAGGATACGGCTTGCTTTCATCGGCGCGCAGCTTAGGCTCAGCTTATGGCGATGAAAAGCGGCAATCAAAGGGGCGTGGTGCGAAACGCACTGGCTGTGGCGCTGCTGGGCGCCGTGGCGGCCTCTGCTGCGCCCAAATCTGGCCCGCTTGCACCCTTATTTGCGCCGGGCACGTCCGAAACCCGCGCCGCCTTGCTGATCCGCGATGGTCAGGTGATCGAGAAACGCTATGCCCCCGGCTATTCGGATGAAACCCGGTTCATCAGCTGGTCCATGGCCAAATCGGTCACAGCCGTGCTGATTGGCGAATTGGTGGCTGATGGCCGCTTGTCCCTGGATGCGCCGGTACCCTTTGCCGAATGGCAAAAACCAGTGGACCCGCGGGCCGCCATTACGCTGCGCCAGATGCTGAACATGGCCACTGGGATTGCCCATGTGGAAGTGGGCGATCCGGTTTATGCCTCGGATACCAATCAGGTTTTATTCGTTGGCGGAACCCAGGCCATGGCAGCCGCAGCCTTGGCGCGTCCGCTTGAGGCGGCGCCCGGCAGTGTCTTTGAATATAATTCGCTGACCTCGCTCTTGCTGTCTGAACTGATCACGCGACAATTGACCGATAGTCGCGATCCCCGCGTGCGGGCCGAGGCCTATCGCCGCTTTGCCGAAGACCGCCTGTTCCGGCCCGCCGGCATCCGGACAGCGGTGCTCGATTTCGATGGGGCGGGCACGCAGATTGGCGGATCCATCCTGTATATGTCGCTTGAAGACTGGGGCCGCTTTGGCAAGGTGCTGCTGGATGGGCAGGGAGAGGCCCGCACCCCCATCATCACCCCGGACTGGCTTCAGTTTTTGCGCACACCCAGCCGCCGCGATGGCGGCTATGGCGGGCAGGTCTGGCTTAACCGACCCCGGCCTGCCGGGTCAGACCCTGCCTTGTTCCCCGGACAAGGCCCGGCGACATTGACATCAGCCATCGGCCATTTGGGGCAATATGTCATTGCTTCGCCGGATCAGGGAGTGGTGCTGGTGCGGCTGGGCAAGACCAATGATCCCGATCTGGGCCCCGTTCGTGCAGCCCTTGGCCAGATTATCGCCGCCATTCCCGTCAAGGAGCCGCCAAATGCCCAGCCTTAATGCCCGGATTTTTGCCTTTCTGCTTCGCACGACAGGCTTTGTCCGGCGCAGTTTTGCCGGGGGTGAGGCGTTGGATCGTGCGATTGCCGCCGCCCGCAAAGCGCCAACGCCGCTGCCCACGGCCAAGCAGCGCGCCCGGCTTGATATCCGCGAGGACAGTTTTGGCGGACGGCCCGTTTGGCACATCGCGCCCAAGGGACATGCCAGCCCCCGCCGCCTGCTGTATTTCCATGGTGGGGGCTATATCTACACGGCATCCAATTTTCACTGGTCCTTTCTGTGCCATCTGGCCGAGGCGCATGATGTTGCGATCATCGCGCCGCTGTATCCGCTGGCGCCAGAGCATGATGCCGCTGCCATCACGGCCTTTGCATGCGACATGTATCGCCATGTCCTGACGACGCATGCGGCGGATGATATTGTGATTGGCGGGGATAGCGCCGGGGCCGGGCTGACCGCAGCGACGCTGATGGCGGCGCGCGATGCCGGCCTTGCTTTGCCGCGTCGCGCCTTGCTCATCTGTCCCTGGCTCAATGTCGAGCCGGACCATCCGGATCAAATGACGATTGAACCGCGCGATGCCATTTTGACGCGTGCGGGCCTTGCAGATGCTGGTCGGCGCTATGCCCGCGAAGTGTCGATCAAGGATTGGCGCGTCAGCCCGATCCATGGCGATTGGGCAGGGCTGCCAGACATCTTCATGCTGGGCGGTGGCGACGATATTCTGGTGACGGACGCGCGGGCGCTGCACGCCAAATTGCCATCGGTCACCTATGAAGAGGCCGCCGGCATGATCCACGACTGGCCGATCTTTACCTTTCCCGAAAGCCGCGCCGCACAGGCCCGCATCGCCGCCTTTGTGACCGGCTAGCCCGTCAGCCTCAGGCCGGGCGCTCCTCGGCTGGATGGCCATCCGGATCAGGATGGATGATCACTTCGGTGCGCGGAAATTCGGCCATCAGCTTTTCTTCGACCTCGTCCATCACGCGATGCGCCTCGGCCACGGTCATGCCGGGATCAACCCAGACGTGAAACTGCACAAAATCGCGCGTGCCGCTGGATCGCGTCCGCAGATCATGAATGCCGCGCAATTCCGGGTGGGATTGCGCCACCTCTAAAAAGCGCTTGCGCTTATCTTCGGGCCATTCACGATCCATCAGCTGGTCAATCGCCCCCATGGCAACCCCCCAGGCATGCCAGACCAGCCATGCGGCAATGGCAATGCCGAAAACGGGGTCGGCGCCGCGCACGCCCAGGATTGCATCCAGCACCAGCGCCGCGATGACCGAGGCATTAAGCATCAGGTCGCTGGAATAATGGGCGCTATCGGCTGCAATGGCGACGGACCCGGTTTGCTGCACCACACGCCGCTGATACCAGATCAAGGCCAGGGTAGCGGCCATGGCGACGCCCGACACGGCAATGCCCAGCACCGGATGGTCCGGCGCAGCGCCAGACCCCAGCCGTGTTATGCCGCGCCAGGCAATGCCAATCGCCGAAATCGCGATCAGCCATGTCTGGAACAATGCCGAAATCGCCTCTGCCTTGCCATGGCCAAAACCATGATGATCATCGGCGGGTTCTGCCGCCAGCCGCACCGAATAGAGCGTGACCAGCGAGGCAAAAATATCAAGCGCGGTATCTGCCAGTGAACCGAGCACCGAAACAGATCCGGTGCTGAGGCTGGCCCAGATTTTCAGCCCAAGCAGGGTTGAGGCCATCGCCACGCTGGCCATGGCCGCGCGCGAGGCCAGGCCTGCCCGCTGGGCGGCCTGCGCGTGCGGCGCGGCATGGGGATGATCGTGGTGCATCGTCACTTAGGGATAAAGAAGCGTTTCCGCCCAATCCGTGCCCTGACGCAGGAACAGCCGGCGATGATGCAGGCGATGCGCGCGATCTTCCCAAAGCTCGATCCGTTCTGGCGTCACGCGATAGCCGCCCCAATGCGGTGGGCGGGGCACATCGCCACCCTCATAACGGCTGCGAAATTCCTCAAACCGGGCTTCAAATGTGGCCCGGTCGGCCAGTGTTTCGGACTGAAGCGAAGCCCAGGCGCCCAATTGAGAGTCCCGCGCGCGGGATGCAAAATAGGCATCGGCCTCTGCGGCGCTGACGGGCGACACCGGGCCTTCGACCCGGACCTGGCGGCGCAAGGACTTCCAATGAAACAGCAAAGCAGCGCGGCCATTGGCCGATAACTGGCTGGCCTTGCGGCTGTTCTGGTTCGTGTAAAACACAAAACCATCCGGGCCATGGCCTTTCAGCAGCACCATACGGACACTGGGTTGGCCGTCCGCGCCGACCGTGGCGAGCGCCATCGCGTTGGAATCATTGATCTCGCTGGCTCTGGCCTCGGCCATCCAGGCATCAAAAATGGTCATGGGGTCGGTCATGGGGCAGATATCCAGACGTCAAGAAAAAGGTGTGGGACGTGCGACCGTGACGTTAATTCTGGCGCCGCACCCGAATGGCACGCCCGTTGTTGATGTTCGCCATGAAGCTGCCCAGCGCCGCCTTTCGGATGCGCATCATATCGCCCGGCTTTGGCGTGCGAAAGCTGGTATATTCGGTCTGCACCCAGCGGGCACCGTCTTCAAGCGTGAACACCCATTTGCCGTCAGCCATTTGGCGGACAGACTGGATCCGCCCTTCAACCGCGTTGATCTCTTGCGCGGGCGCGGCGTGGCCGCTGTCGTCGTTCACCCCAGGTATCGGCGCCTTCGCTTTGCCAAAGGCGCTTTTTTGCGCGTCTTCGATGGCCTTGCGATCAAGGATGACGACCCCTTCGCGCGCCAGAATTTTTTCGAGGTCCGGGACGCGCGCATCAAAACACGCGAGCCGCGCCTGCGCGTCCGCCATCGATTTGCAACTCACCGTCGCCCGTAAGGCTCCAAGATCGCCTGTTGCATTTTGGGCCAGCACAGGGTGACTGGCGGCAAGAATGACAGTGACGATCAGGGTCTGAAGCGGGATCCGGCACATGTTTTGTCACCTATTTTGGTCGGAATTGAGCGCTTAACATAGGCAAAACATGTCCAAAAGGCGAGTGTTGCACAAACGACACAACTTGTTTGAACTTACACGCAAACAACGCGTTCTTCATTGCTTTGCTCCGCGCCGAGGCGCAATGGCACGATCAAGCCAGTTTCGGGGGGCTATCAGGCGCTTTGTGTCCGATATCCGCTAAGTCCCCGAACTAGCGATAAGAAACGAAGCGGACGGCATGCGCCCTCCGCCCTCCAGAAAGGGACTGGAACGTGAAAATTAACACCAAGATTTCGAGCCTGAAGGCTGGCGTTGCGCCGGTCGTTCTGGGTTTTGCGCTCGTCGCTTCGCCGGCGTTCGCTCAAAATGCTGCCGAGGAAGATACGGCCAAGGACGAAATCGTCGTCACCGGTTCGTTGATCTCGAACCCGAACCTGCAGCGTTCGGCGCCGGTCAACGTCACCACGTCCGACGAAATCGAACTCCTGCAGAGCAACGTCGCTGAAGAAATTCTGCGCGAAATTCCGGGCATCGTTCCAAGCGTCGGTTCGGCCGTGAACAACGGCAACGGCGGTAACTCGTTCGTCAACCTGCGTGGTCTGGGCTCGAACCGCAACGTCGTCCTCTTGGACGGCCGTCGCGTTGTTCCGGCGACCCTTGCCGGTCAGTTCGACCTTAACAACGTTCCGCTGGCGCTGGTTGAGCGCGTGGACGTCCTGACGGGCGGTTCGTCGACCACTTACGGTGCCGACGCCATCTCGGGTGTTGTGAACTTCGTCACGAAGCGCGACTTCACCGGCTTTGAAGCCAATCTGTCTGAGCAGATCACCGAAAAGGGTGACGGCAACACCATGCGCGTCGACCTGACGACCGGTGCCAGCTTCGATGATGGCCGCGGTAACGTGACCCTGAGCATTGGCTATCAGGAAGCAGACGCTGTTTATCAGGGCGATCGCAAGATCGGTGAAAACACGATCGACTCCTTCTCAGGCCGGAATGCTGGTTCTGGCACGACCTTCCCGACCCGTCTTGTGACGACCGCAGGCTCGCGTCAGATCACCGCATCGCCTACGGGTGATATCCTCGGGCCGTACACACAGCCCTATAATTACAACCCGCTGAACATCTTCCAGACGCCGTTTAAGCGCTACAACGTCTATGCCCAGGGCCGTTATGAACTGGCTGATGGCGTTGAGTTCTACTCGCGCGCGCTGTTCTCGAAGAACCAGGTCGATACGATCATCGCACCGTCGGGCGCGTTCGGCATTGCCATTCAGCTTCCGGTCAGCAATCCGTTCCTCACCAGCGCGATCCGCGACTCGCTTTGTGCCACGCAGGACTCGAACAGCTCGCTGTCTGGACTTCAGCAGCTTACGCCGGAACAGTGCGCAGCCGCAGCCCTTGCTGTGAACCCGTCTGATCCGAACTATCGTGAACTCACAGTCACCTTGTCGCGTCGTGCGGTCGAAGCTGGTCCGCGTATCTCGCAATATCAGAACACGGTGTTCGATTATGTCGCCGGTTTCCGTGGCGGCATCACCGACAGCATCAACTATGACGTGTCGGGCAGCTATGGTGAATCTGAGCAGGTTCAGACGATCAAGGGCTACCTGCTGAACAGCCGTATTCGTCAGGCCGTTCGCGCAACAAGCACCACGGCTTGTATCGACACGAGCAACGGCTGCGTTCCCGCGAACTTCTTCACCAGCGGTGCAGGTCTGTCGCCGGCAGCTGTGAACTTCATGCAGCAGAGCAGCACGGTTCAGACCAAGACGACCCTGGCTCAGGCCAAGGCGTTGATTTCGGGTGATCTCGGCTTCAACGTCCCCATGGCCGATGAAGCTGTGTCGTTCGCTATTGGCGGTGAATATCGCGAATACACCGCTTCACAGGCGTCGGATGCCCTTGCAAAGGGTGGCGATCTGGCCGGCGCCGGTGGCGCTGCTCCGGACATCGCGGGCGGCTACAATGTTTATGAAGCCATCGGCGAACTCGTTGCGCCGCTGGTTCAGGACAAGCCGTTCATCCAGGACCTGACGCTCGAAGCCGGTATCCGTTATTCCAGCTACAGCGTTGACGCCCCGACGAGCCCGTCCTTCAAGACGACCACCTACAAGGTGGGCGGCAGCTGGACGCCGGTTGAAGGCCTGAAGATCCGCGGTAACTACGCACACGCCGTTCGTGCGCCGAATATCAGCGAACTCTTCTCGCCGCAGAATACCGGCCTGACGAACCTGTCGAACGATCCATGCGCGACTGTTGATGAAAATGGCAACACTGTTCGTCCTGCTCCGACGGGCGTCCTGCGGGATGTCTGCCTTGCGCAGGGTGCACAGGCGTTCAACATCAACAACATTGCGCAACCGACAGCTGGCCAGGCCAACGCAACGGGCGGTGGTAACCTCAATCTGAAGCCGGAAACATCCAACAGCTACACGATTGGTGCGATCATTCAGCCGGCCGCGCTGGATGGCTTCTCGATGACCATTGATTATTACAACATCAAGGTCTCGGGTGCAGTCAGCTCGCCGGGCGCTGGTGATGCGATCGATGCGTGCTTCGGTGCGGGTAACCTCTCGGTCACCAATCCGGCCTGTCTTTCGATCCGTCGTAACCCGCAAACGGGCGGCCTTGATGGTGAACCGTCGACCACGCCGGGCCTGTTCCTTGCGTCGTCGAACCTGGGTCGTCTGAAGACCGACGGTATTGACCTGTCGATCAACTATCGTCG
>JBJOJQ010000015.1:0-4204 GCA_046046525.1 Pseudomonadota bacterium | reverse complement strand
GTGCGCATTTAAAACCCCTTTAGAGCAAAGCTTCTGAATCGACCCTCTCGCCATGGGCCAAGGTCAAAGTGCCAGAATTCATCTAAGAAACGGTGAAGGTGCATGCTGAATGGCCCGTTTCAAACCGGCGGGTTGCGGACTTTCCAAAGGCCATTCTCTTGATGTCAGGTCGATCGATCCGTTGTGCGATCTCTCAAACCAAAGGGCAGGCCAGTGCGTCAGGCCCGCCCTTGGAATTACGTGCCAAATACGCGGCAGTTTCAGCAAAGGTTCGTCTCAACTGATTAAGCAATGGTCGTATTGACCTTATTGAAGGTGCTGTTGATCTTGGTGCCGATCGTGCCCATGGCCGAAACAGCAGCAACAGAAATCAGCGCAGCAATCAGGCCATATTCCACAGCGGTCGCCCCCTTGGAATTGCCAGCAATCTTGCGAAGAAACTTGAACATTCAAAATCCCCTTAGAGCAAAGCTTCCGAATCGACCCTCTCCGCGGGCCAGGGGCAAAGTGCCGGAATTGTTCTAAGAAACGATGAATGCGCGTGCTTAAGGTAAGGCGCATGGCGTTAACCCTGTGTCTTCACCACCGGCTCTGCGCTTGCCTAAACGGGTTCGCTCTGCCTAAGCGCAGATCATGGACCGACGCCCCAGCCTGATCCCCATTGTTGCCGCCGCGCTGATCGACGAGGACGGGCGCGTGCTGGTGCAGAAACGCCCGGAAGGCAAACCTTTGGCAGGTCTTTGGGAATTTCCCGGCGGCAAGATTGAAGCCGATGAATCGCCAGAGGCCGCCCTGGTGCGCGAGCTTGACGAGGAACTCGGCATTCAGGTGGCGATGCGCGATCTGACGCCGCTGACCTTTGCAACCGAGGCGCAGGGAGATCGCACGCTGGTGTTGCTGCTCTACCTTGTCCGCACATGGACGGGGACGCCCATGGCGCATATTGCAGAGGCCTTGCGCTGGTGCACGCCGGATGCGTTAGGCGCGCTTCCCATGCCCCCGGCGGATGCGCCCTTTGTGACGCGGCTTAAAGAAATCCTTTAACCGGCCCGGCAGGTCGCGCCTCCCCAGCAACGGGGGCCCATCCGGTCATATAAATAGGCGCAAAATTTTCAGCCAGTGGCGCGTCTTGGGCTGCCTGTTGGATCGCCTGATAGGTGGCGCGCGCCATGGGATAGACCGTCTTGAGCGCAAGGCCGGCACCAGTGGCCCGCACATCCTGCCGCAATGTCGCAAACGCCCCATAATGAGCGGCGATATCTTCCTGATCGGCGACTGGTGTTGAAAACCCCGCCCGGATCAGCAGATCGCCCGCCGCGCGCACCTCAATCTGCGGGTGAAAGCGCAGGGCGCTTTGCGGTGCAGTTGCCGCTTCGGCCTGATGCACCAATTGCCGCAGGCCAGACAGGCTGCCCGCGCCCAGCATGGCACCCAGAAACAGCCCGCCGGGTCGCAATGCCCGCCGGATCAGGATCAACGCACCGGGCAGATCATCAATGGAATCCAGCGTCCCGCACGCCACAACAAGGTCAAATCGGGCATCCCCAAAGGGCAGGCGGTCTTCATCGGCCACAACATCAATCCCCGGTCCCGCCGCAAGATCACAATTGGTCAGCTCCGCAGCTGCGGGCAGTGCCGGGCGCACCACGGCCGCACCATGGCCAATCACCAGAACTTGGGCCACATCCAGCGTCATGAAAGCCAGCCGATCGACCAATTCCTGCGCCATACGGTCCAGCAGCCAGTGCGAGTCGGCCGCGGCCCGTTGCGCACGGGCCCGGTTCAAACGCCTGCGGTGACGCGAAAAAATTTCATCTGACATTGATTGCTTGTGCCGCGATGGCCCCGGCGCGACAAGGCCATATGGGGTGGATTGGCACATTATTGGCCCTGCCGCTGGATTTTGCCCTGCCACATCGCTGTGCGGGATGCGGCATCATTCTGGGCGGAGACGGTGCCTTTTGCCTGCCCTGCTGGGCATCATTGACGCATTTGGAGGCATCGGGCTGTCCAAAATGCCTGACACCCATGGCCATCGCCGGGCAGATCTGCGGGCCGTGTTTGCACAGCCCGCCGGCGCATGATGGCGTGCTGGCCGCGCTGCGTTATGGCGATGTTGCCCGCACACTGGCCCTGCGCCTGAAATATGGGCGACGGCCCGGCGCGGCCAGGGTGATGGCGGGGCTGATGCGGCGGCATGCGCAGACGATGCCAGATGCGCTTTTGGTGCCGGTCCCGCTGCATCGCTGGCGGCTGTGGTGGCGCGGCTTTAACCAGTCGGCAATGATCGCGGGTCTCATCGCGCGGATGACCGGCCAACATCTGGTTGTCGACGCCTTGCTGCGTCGCCGGGCGACACGGCCACTGGGGGGGCTGGGGCGGGTCCAGCGCCGGCAAGAGGTGGCGGGCGTCTTTGCGCTCAACGCGCGGCGGCGCGACATGATTTTGGGCCGCGATATCCTGCTGGTCGATGATGTGTACACAACGGGGGCCACCGCCAATGCCTGTGCCCTGGTGTTGAAACGGGCAGGGGCGCGATCGGTGCGCATTTTGTGCTGGGCCCGTGTGCTGCAAGACGTTTGATGGCGTTGACATTTTCGTCTGCCCGACCCACCTCAGACGGCAGAAAGGCCCGGTCCAAAATGGCGAAAGTTGAAATCTATACCAAGGTTTTTTGTCCCTATTGCACGCGCGCGCTGGCGCTGTTGCGCGCCAAAAATGTGGTGATTGAAGAATATGACATCACCATGGACGCGCAAAAGCGTGCAGAAATGTTGGGTCGCGCCAATGGCCGGACAACGGTGCCGCAGATTTTCATCGATGGGCGCCATATTGGCGGGTCGGATGATCTGGCCGCATTGGATGCCCAAGGCGGGCTGGACCCCTTGCTGAACGCCTGATCGATGAAGATCGCGCTGCTCCAGATGACCGCAGGGATTGATCCTGCGCACAATATAGAGCTGCTGGTAAAGGCCGTGCATCAGGCCGCCAGCAACGGCGCGGTGATGCTGTTTACGCCCGAAATGTCCGGTCTGCTCGACAGCAATCGGGACAGGGCACGGCCCCATATCCTGCCAGAGCGCGATCACCCGGTGCTGGGCGCGGTTCAGGCGGCGGCGCGTGCTGCCGGATTATGGGTTCACCTCGGATCGCTGGCGCTGGCGGGCGATGGGCGCAACCTGAACCGGGGATATGTGATTGACCCTGATGGCGCGATCACAGCCCATTATGACAAGCTGCATCTGTTTGATGTGGATTTACCCACGGGTGAAAGCTGGCGCGAATCCGCGGCCTATCAACCGGGTGAGGGGGCGCGATTGGCCCAAACGCCGGTTGGGATGTTGGGGCTGAGCATTTGTTATGATGTCCGTTTTCCCGCGCTTTATCAGGCGCTGTCAGCGGCAGGTGCAGATGTTTTAAGCGTTCCGGCGGCCTTCACCGTGCCGACAGGTGAAGCGCATTGGCATGTCTTGTTGCGCGCACGCGCGATTGAAAATGCTTGCTGGGTGGTCGCGGCGGCGCAATATGGCACGCATGAGGATGGCCGCAAAACCTATGGCCATTCGCTGGTCATTGACCCCTGGGGGCACGTTGTTCTGGATATGGGACAAGAGACCGGCCTGGGCTTTGCAGAGATGGATCCCCAAAGCCTGCCCGATGTTCGTGCGCGCATCCCCGTGCTGCGCCATCGCCGCCCCATCCCACCGGTTGAGGGCGGGCAATGATCGTTTTTGATCTGAAATGCGGGCAGGGCCATGTGTTTGAGGCGTGGTTTGCCAATTCGGACGCCTTTGCCGATCAAAAGGCCAAAGGCTTTCTGGCATGCCCCCTGTGCGGCGCGGCCGATATTGAAAAGGCCGTGATGGCGCCCAATGTCGCCCCCAAGGGCAATCAGCGCGCCGAAACGCTGCCCGCGGCCCCCATGGCAACATCTGCCCCCGCGGCTGAACCCAGCCCGGCGGATGTGAAGGCCTTGCTGGAAACGCTTGCCAAGGCGCAGGCCGCCTTGCTCGAAAAATCGGAATGGGTTGGCCGGGATTTTGCCAGCAAAGCGCGGGCGATGGACGCGGGTGAAATGGATCAGGCGTTGATCCATGGCCAAACCACCGCTGATGAGGCAAAATCCCTGATCGAAGACGGCATTGCGGTGGTGCCCTTGCCCTTTCCGGTGATCCCGCCCGACAAGCAGAATTGACCCTGGGCC
>JBJOJQ010000203.1:0-11915 GCA_046046525.1 Pseudomonadota bacterium | reverse complement strand
CTGCGGGTGCGGCCTCCTTGGCCTTGGGCTTGCGACCGCGCGGCTTGGGCGTGGACGTTTCAGCTGCTGTTTCGGCGGGCGCTGGCGCCGACGGCGCCTCGACCACAGCGGCGGATGCGTCTGGTGCGGCCTTTTTGGGGCGACCCCGCTTGGGCTTGGCCGGGGCCTCTTCAGCCGCGGTGTCAGCCGGTGCGTCCGGCACAGCCTCTGCCACGGCGTCCGCCACAGCCTCCGCCTTTTTCCGGCGGGTCCGCTTGGGCGCATCGGCCACAGGCGCGTCATCGGCTACAGCTTCGGTCACAGCGTCCGCCGCAACGGCGTCTGCCGCCTTTGCCTTGGCGGTCCGGCGCCGGGGCTTTTTGGCATCCGGCGCAGCGTCCGCCTCTGGCGCAGGCGTATCGGCCATGGGCGCAGCGTCTGCCGCATCGGCGGCCATATCCTGTACATCCATGGCGTCGCCGGTCTGGCCATTCCCAGTGTCTTCCTGCCGACGACGACCGCCACGGCGGCCCCGACGACGACGACGACGGCCGCCTTCACGGTCCTGCGCATCGCGCTCAGCCCGGTCTTCACCGGCCTCATGACCGTCGCTGCCAGCGTCCTCAGACCCGGCTTCAGCGTCGTCACCTGCCTCTGCCGACACATCGCCTTCGCCGCGACGGCCCCGGCGGCTGCGCCGACGCCGACGCCGGCCACGGCGCTGCTCATCATCTTCGCCACGGTCTTCGCGGACTTCGTCTTCAAATTCGTCGTCGTCCGCCGCGTCGATCAGATCATCTTCAACATCGTCTTCGACGATCGGTTCAAATTTCGGGCGGAATGCGGGCGGCGGGCCACCGGCTTCCACCGTCATGCGCGCGCCTTCCAGCTGGCCATCGGACTGCACGTCGATCGAGACGCCATAGCGGTCCTCAATCTCACCCAGTTCGCTGCGCTTGCGATTCAGCACATAAAAGGCCGCTTCTTGGCTGGCGCGCAGGATCAGCTGGCTGCCACGACCGCGGGCTGCCTCTTCCTCCAGCATGCGCAGCGCCGACAAGCCGGCCGACGATGCCGTGCGGACAAGGCCCGTGCCTTCGCAATGCGGGCATTCCCGCGTTGATGCTTCCAGCACACCGGTGCGCAGGCGCTGGCGGCTCATTTCCAAAAGACCGAACTGGCTGATCCGGCCCACCTGAATACGGGCGCGATCATTGGCCAGCGCGGCCTTCATCGCCTTTTCGACCTTCCGAACATTGCCGTTCGATTCCATGTCGATAAAGTCGATGACGACCAGTCCCGCCATATCGCGCAGGCGCAATTGACGGGCAATTTCCTGGGCCGCTTCCAAATTGGTGGACAGCGCCGTCTGTTCAATCCCATGTTCGCGCGTCGACCGGCCCGAGTTGATGTCGATCGACACCAAGGCTTCGGTGGGATTGATGACAAGATATCCGCCCGATTTCAGCTGGACCACCGGGTGGTACATCGCCTCCAGTTGATCCTCTGCCCCATAACGCTGATAGAGCGGCACCGGGTCCGAATAGGATTTCACCTTTTTCACATGGCTGGGCATCAGGAGCTTCATAAAGTCCCGCGCCTTGCGATAGCCGTGTTCGCCCTCCACAATCACTTCGTCGATATCCCGATTGTAGATATCGCGAATGGCGCGCTTGATCAGGTCACTGTCCTCATTGATGAGCGCGGGCGCCTGACTTTTGAGCGTGGTATCCCGAATCTCATCCCAAAGCCGGGCGAGATAATCAAAATCGCGTTTGATTTCGGTCTTGGTCCGTTGAAGGCCGGCCGTCCGAACGATGCAGCCCATGCTGGGCGGCAGGTTCAGTTCCGACATGATCGTCTTCAACCGCTTGCGATCTGCCGCGTTTGAAATCTTGCGGCTGATGCCACCGCCATGCGTCGTATTGGGCATCAGCACGCAATAGCGGCCAGCCAGCGACAAATAGGTGGTCAGCGCCGCGCCTTTATTGCCGCGTTCTTCCTTGACGACCTGAACAAGCAACACCTGGCGCCGGTGAATCACGTCCTGGATCTTGTACCGGCGACGCAGGGCCATGCGCTTGCGCCGCAGATCTTCGGCCGCCGAATGATCATCATGACCATTGCCGCCGGTTGATTCGGGGGCCGGTGGCCCATCGCCGTCCAGATCATCTTCAAGATCGGCATCGGGGCGATCATGATCCTGCCCATCATCGTCATGATGGCCGTCCATCGGCTCATCATCGCCTTCGGCCGCCCGCAGCGCGGCTTCAGCCGCCGCATGTTCGGCCTCTTCGCGCAACAGGGCGTCGCGGTCTTCCTTGGGAATCTGATAATAATCGGGGTGAATTTCCGAAAAGGCGAGGAAGCCGTGCCGGTTCCCGCCATAATCGACAAAAGCCGCCTGCAACGAGGGTTCGACCCGCGTTACCTTGGCAAGATAGATATTCCCCTTGAGCTGACGGCGCTCCGCCGACTCGAAATCAAATTCTTCGATCCGGTTTCCCTTGACGACCGCAACCCGGGTTTCTTCCGGGTGGCGGGCGTCGATCAACATCCGCATTGTCATTATCGTATCTCCGTGCGCGACCAGCGTCGCCAGCAAGGGCAACGGGCGCGTAAATGGGTCGGCCCAGCATATGCCGATGGCCGAAAACTAAGTGTGAAAGTGCCTCTGCCGCAGCGTCATGCCCGGCAATCCGTGCCGGGAAAAAGGATCCATTCCGCGCATCGCCACAAGGGGCGAAAGGGCGCTGAACAGAACAAACATGCATCATGCGACGTCAACCTGGATCGACCGGCCTGCAAATCAAGGCGCGGTCCATGAACAGCCAAAAGGAAATTCTGGCTCGACTTCGCTGCTAGCACCGCTGGGGCCAAGCGGCAACTGCTTTGCGCCTCACCCAGATGACGCGCGCTGCAATCCAGACGGACAATCGCCTAAACTCAAGGCATAGCAAAGGCTTGCCTCAAGGTGCTGGACCCAGCCGCCAAAACCGGTCCATGACGCCCGGATGATGGCTCCAAAGCCCGCCTATGTGGCGCTTGCGATGTTGATCTGTGGGCCTGCCCTCGCCGGGGCAGCGCCGCCATGGCGCGGCCGCACGGTGCGCATCCCCCTGGATGCGGCGATGACATCAACCCCCATGCCGCAGATCGCAGGGCCGCCAGGGCGTCCGTTGATCGTCATTGATGCTGGCCATGGCGGCCATGATCCCGGCACCTTAGGGGCAAGCGCGGGAATCGCCGAAAAAGCCCTGACACTTGCGGTGGCGCAGCGCATTCGGCGTGCGCTGTTAACATCTGGCCGGGTCCGCGTGGCGCTGACGCGTGACCGCGACGTGTTTCTGGTGCTGCGGGAACGCACCGCCATTGCCCGGCATCTGAAGGCCGATCTGTTCCTGTCGATCCATGCCGATTCCGGCGACGCTATGGCGCGCGGGGCAAGCATTTATACATTGTCTGACATCGCGTCGGATCGGGAGGCGCAGGATCTGGCCCTGCGGGAAAACAAGGCCGACATTCTGAACGGCATCAACCTTGCGGGAAAAGAGGCGGGTGTCACCTCGATCCTTGTGGATCTGGCGCAGCGCGAAACCATGGCGCAATCGGTGGCCTTTGCCCAAGTTCTGCGGCGCGAAGGCGCGGGGCTGATCCCCTTTCACGCCAGCGGATTGCGTCAGGCCGATCTCGCCGTGCTAAAGGCGCCCGACATGCCCGCCGTCCTTTTGGAGGTCGGCTATCTCTCGCACAATGGGGATGCCCGGCGCATTGCCTCTGCCAGTGGCCAGCGCGATATTGCCGAGGCTGTGCGCAGGGCCGTGGACATCTACTTTGCCCGCCAGCGGGCGGATCGCGTGCCCTGACGGCGCAAAAGCAGTTCCCACCCCCGCCAAATCCGGCTAGATGCCCGGCCCATGGCCATGAAGATCCCAGCCGAAGTTTCGCAGCACCTGCTGCGCCTGCGCGCGGCGGCAGAACCCGCCATCGCCTGGTTTCGGCTGAATTATGCCCAGCCCCGCTTTCGGTTGGTGGTCCGGCTATTGGGTGCCGCACTGCTGGCCTATATGCTGGTGTGGATCATCTTTGCGCGCACCCTGCCCTCGGCAGAATCGCTCCTGACCTATCAACCGCCGCTGCCCACCTATGTGCGCGATGTGCAGGGAGAGCCAGTTCACAGCTATGCCCGTGAACGGCGGGTTGAGCTGCGGTTTGATGAATATCCGCCCAAGCTGGTGGAAGCCTTTATCTCGGCAGAGGATAAAACCTTTTTCAGCCATGGCGGGATCGATTTTCCCGGCCTGATCGGCGCCGTGTTCGATTATGTCAGCAAGATCGGGTCGGGTGAGCGGGCGCGCGGCGGATCCACGATCACGCAACAGGTCGCCAAGAACCTGCTGCTGGGCAATGAATATTCGGTCACGCGCAAGATCAAGGAGGCCTTTCTGGCCCGGCGGATCGAATCTGTCCTGACCAAAGAAGAAATTCTGGAACTTTACCTCAACCAGATCCCGCTTGGCCGGAACAGCTTTGGCGTTCAGGCGGCGGCCCGGTCCTATTTCAACAAGGATGTGTCTGATCTGACACTGCCTGAAATGGCGTTTCTGGCAATTTTGCCCAAGGCGCCGGAAACCTATGGCCGCAAACGCAATGAACAGCGCGCACTGGAACGGCGCGATTATGTGCTGCGCGCGATGCGCGACAATGATTATATCACCGACAGCCAATATGAGGCGGCGACGCGCGCGCCCCTGGGCCTGTTGCCGCGCGCCGTGACCGCGCCCAAATTGCAGATGGGCGGTTATTATCTGGAAGAAGTGCGGCGGGAACTGATTGAGAAATTTGGCGAAACATCAGAATCCGGCCCTTATTCGGTTTATGATGGCGGCCTGTGGGTCCGCACGTCGTTGAACCCCGATTATCAACGCTATGCCGAACAGGCCTTGCGCGACGGCCTTGTCCGTTATGACAGCGGCAAGGGCTGGAGCGGCCCGATCGCCAAGATTGAACCCGGCAAGGGCTGGGCCGGCCGCCTCGCTGCCCAAAATCTGGGCGCCGGTTATCCGGACTGGCGGATCGCCGTGGTCCTGGCCAAGGCCGGCGATATCGCGCGCATCGGCTTTAGCGATGGCACCACCAGCACCCTGCCATCGGCCTGGGCGGCCATGCCAAAGCGGGGCACCGCCACGGCGGCCTTTAATGCCATGAAGCCCGGCGACATCATCGCCGTCAAACGGCAAGAAGGCGCCTATGCCCTGCGCAATATTCCCGAAGTATCGGGCGGCATGGTGGTGCAAGACCCCCATAGCGGGCGGGTGCTGGCCATGCAGGGCGGGTTTGATGTGCGGCTGGCCTCTTATAACCGTGCGACCCAGGCCAAGCGGCAGCCCGGATCCTCGTTCAAGCCCTTTGTCTATGCCTCGGCGCTGGATGGCGGGATGACACCGGCTGAAATCATCGTCGATGGTCCCTTTTGCGTCTATCAATCGGCCAAGCTGGGGCGCAAATGCTTTCGCAATTTTGATGGCGGCGGATCTGGCCCGCGCACCATGCGCTGGGGCCTGGAACAATCACGCAACCTGATGACGGTGCGGGCTGCCTCGCAAACGGGCATGGACCGCATCGTCAAAATGGCCGCAACGCTGGGCATCAGCCCCGCCAACCAGCCTTATCCTGCGGTCTTGTCGATCGCGCTGGGCGCTGGCGAGACGACCGTCCTCAACCTGGTCAACGCCTATTCGGTGCTGGCCTCTAATGGCCGGGAACGCACCCCGACGCTGATTGATTTTGTGCAGGATCGCACGGGCAAGGTCCGCTGGCGGGCCGATACGCGCCGCTGCGAAGGCTGCAATGCGCCCGACTGGAATGGCCGCGCCATGCCGCGCCCACCCGCGCGGACCAAACAGCTGATGGACCCGCTGACCGCCTATCAGGTCGTCCATATGCTGGAAGGCGTGGTGCAACGCGGGACGGCGGTGCAATTGCGTGACATGAACCGCCCGCTGTTCGGCAAAACGGGGACAACAAGCGGCCCGACCAATGTCTGGTTTGTCGGTGGATCGCCCGATCTGATTGCCGGGCTCTATATGGGCTTTGATCAGCCGCGCAACATGGGCGGCTATGTACAGGGCAGCACCTATGCCGTGCCGATTTTCAAGGCCTTTGCGACCAAGGCCATGGCGAATATGCCGATTGTGCCCTTCCGCGCGCCACCCGGCATTCGCATGATCCGCATTGAACGCATGTCCGGCAAACGCGTTTATGGCGCCTGGCCAAGCAATGACGCGATGTCACCCGTGATCTGGGAAGCGTTTAAGCCGGAAAGCGAACCGCGCCGCACCATCCGCCGCGATGAACTGGACGCACAAAAGAAAACCGAAGACAAGGCGCTGTCGGATCAGGCTGGCCGACCCAGCCAGCGCCGCGACAGCGATTTCTTGCAAAGGGAGGGCGGGATTTACTAACCCCGCCATTCCAGACAAAGACACACCAACCCTTGAGCAAATTGGAGAAGTCAAATGCGCGCTGAAGCGCAGGCCCATGTCGACCAGATCAATCAGGCTGTGGCGCTGTTGCGTCGCTTCCTCGATTGGGATCGCGCCTTGAAGCGGCTGGACGAATTAAACGCCAAGGTTGAAGATCAGGCGCTGTGGAACGACCCCAAGGCCGCGCAAGAGGTCATGCGCGAACGCCGGCGGCTGGACGACGCCATCAACGCCACCCGCGCGATTGAGCGCGAACGCGATGACACGGTGGAACTGATCGAAATGGCCGAAGCCGAAGGCGATGAGGCCCTGGCCGATGAGGCGGTGGCCAGCCTGGGCGATCTTGCCGAACGCGCCGAAAAGGATAAGGTCGCGGCCTTGCTGGCGGGTGAAGCCGATAGCAATGACACCTATATTGAAATCAATGCCGGGGCAGGCGGCACCGAAAGCCAGGATTGGGCCGAAATGCTGCAGCGCATGTACACGCGCTGGGCCGAACGGCACAAAATGAAGGTCGAACTGGTGGATTATCATGCCGGGGAACAAGCCGGCATCAAATCGGCCACGCTGATGATCAAGGGCGAAAACGCCTATGGCTATGCCAAGACCGAAAGCGGCGTCCACCGGCTGGTGCGGATCAGCCCTTATGATTCAAACGCACGCCGCCACACCAGCTTTTCAAGCGTCTGGGTCTATCCCGTGGTGGATGACGATATCGACATTGACGTGAACGAAAGCGATCTGCGGATCGACACATATCGCGCATCGGGTGCGGGTGGCCAGCATGTGAACACCACCGATTCGGCGGTGCGTATCACGCATATCCCGACCGGGATTGTCGTGGCCTGCCAAAACCAGCGCAGCCAGCACAAGAACCGCGCCGAAGCGATGAAGCAGTTAAAGGCCCGCCTGTACGAAGCCGAGCTGCAACGCCGCGAAGCCGAAGCCAGCGCCGTCAATGCCACCAAGACCGAGATTGGCTGGGGCCACCAGATCCGGTCTTACGTCCTTCAGCCTTATCAGCTGGTCAAGGATCTGCGGACGGGCGTGACATCAACCGCGCCGGGCGACGTGCTGGACGGGGATCTGGATCGGTTCATGGCCGCCGCCCTGTCGCAACGCGTGACGGGCGAAAAGGTTGTGGTTGAGGATATCGACTGATCCTATGCCACAGATCTGGCCCTGCGCTGCGGTGATCGCCGGCCTGCTGCTGGCAGGCTGCAACGGCGGCGATGCGGACCAGACTTTTCCGCCCGCTGACCGGCCCGTGGCCAAGATCGTGGCCGATCGCTGGTCGAATGAAGAAGCGCGCGACCGACAGAATGAGGCCGATCAGATCATGGACATGGCGGGCATCCGGCCCGGCATGACCGTGGCGGATATCGGCGCCGGCGAAGGCTATTACGCCATCCGCCTGTCTGAACGGGTGGGCGCCAAGGGGCGCGTGCTGGCGCAGGATATTCTGCCCGCCGTGCGCGACAAGCTGGCAGAGCGTGTCAATCGCGAACGGCTTGATAATGTGAGCGTCCGGCTGGGCGCGCCGGATGATCCACGGCTTCCGGCCAAGAGTTTTGATCGCGTTCTTCTGGTCCATATGTATCATGAAATCGCATCACCTTATGCGTTTTTGTGGCACCTGCATCCGGCGTTAAAGCCCGGCGGGCGAGTGATCATCGTCGATGCAGATCGCTCCACCGAACGGCACGGAACACCGCCCTTGCTCTTGCAATGTGAAATGGCGGCGGTCGGCTTTAAGCTGGTGGAGTTTCAGCGCGCGGCCTTTGCCGGCGGCTATTTCATGGCTTTTGAGGCCGGGGCATCGCGGCCGCAGCCGCGCGATATCCGCCCCTGCACGCAAAGCCTGACCCGCTAAAGCAGGCCAAGATCGCGAAAGCTGATCCGGTCGTCACCAGCCAGAATGATGTGATCGGCAATGTTGACGCCCAGGGGGCGCAGCATGGCGCACAAGGTTTGCGTCGCCCGCTTGTCGGTCTGGCTTGGCTGCGGATTGCCGCTGGGATGGTTATGCGCCAGCACCAGCGATGCGGGATCATTATCAAGAACATCGCGCAGAATATCCCGCAGCGGCAGCAAACTTGCCCCCGCATCGCCTTCGGCCGTGACGCGCAGCGCGACCATTTCTTCCTGCGCATCCAGATAGGCAATGGCGACAACTTCGCGGGGCTGGCCGCGCAGCTGCACCTCAATCTGCGAAAGCCAGCGGTCCGGTGGTCCGGCGCCCTTGGGCAAAGGCGGTTTCATGCCGCCGTGCTGCCGCAGACACAGCGCTGGGACCAGACTTAGCAGATCCGTTTCGGATCGGTTTTTCCCGAAAATGGAGCAAAGGCGCGATTTTCAATTGCGCGCCGCCGCCGCCACGCCATAAGCATCAGACGATGCGCGCTTATCACGATCTCATGCAACGCATTCTCGACCACGGGGTTGAGCAGCAGGACCGGACCGGCACCGGCACCTTGAGCGTTTTTGGCCATCAGATGCGCTTTGATCTGGCCCAGGGCTTTCCACTGGTCACCACCAAGAAGCTGCATCTGCGCTCCATCATCTATGAGCTTTTGTGGTTCCTGAAGGGCGACACCAATGTCCGCTGGTTGCAGGACAATAAGGTGACGATCTGGGACGAATGGGCCGATGAAGCGGGTGACCTTGGCCCGGTCTATGGCAAGCAATGGCGGCGCTGGGAAACGGCCACCGGGCAAACGGTTGACCAGATTGCCGATCTGGTGACGCAGTTGAAAACCAATCCCGCCTCGCGCCGTCAGATTGTTAGCGCCTGGAACCCCGGCGAAATCGGCCAAATGGCCCTGGCCCCCTGCCATTGCCTGTTCCAGACCTGGGTCGGCAATGGCAAGCTGTCCTTGCAGCTTTATCAGCGCAGCGCCGATGTTTTTCTGGGCGTGCCGTTCAACATCGCCTCTTATGCCCTGCTAACCCATATGCTCGCCGATCAGGCCGGGCTTGAGGTGGGGGAGTTCATCTGGACCGGCGGGGATTGTCACCTTTATCTCAACCATCTGGATCAGGCGCGCACGCAACTGGCGCGCGCGCCCCGGCCGCTGCCGCGCCTCCATATCAGGCGGACGCCGGACCATATCGATGGCTATGCCTATGAAGATTTCGTGATCGAGGGCTATGATGCGCATCCCCATATTGCAGCGCCGGTGGCGGTATGAACCGTCCTGAAATCATCCTGATCGTGGCGCGGGCCGATAATGGAGTGATCGGCATTGATGGCAAGCTGCCCTGGCATCTGCCCGCTGACCTCCGCCGTTTTAAGCAGCTGACCATGGGGGCGCCGATGATCATGGGGCGCAAAACCTTTGACAGCCTGCCCGGCCTGTTGCCTGATCGCCGGCATATCGTGCTGACGCGCAATACCGATTGGGATGAAGACGGCGCCGAAACCGCCCAAAGCGTTGAAGATGCCATGCGGCTGGCCAATGCGCCGCATGTTTCGGTGATTGGCGGGGCGGAAATCTATCGCCTGTTCCTGCCCCGTGCCGACCGCATTGAATTGACGGAGGTGCATGTCGAAGCGCTGGGCGATACCCGGCTCGACCCTTTTGGCGATGACTGGCAGGAAATTGCCCGCGACGCGCATCCGGCCGAAGGCGACCGCCCGGCCTTTGATTTCGTGACGCTCAAACGGAGGGGATGATGCGTCGTATCCTTGCAGGGCTGGGGTTGCTGCTTGTCCTGGCAGCCGCCGCCTTTTTCCTATTTTCACCCAAGCTGGCCGAAGAGTCGATGAACCGGCTTGCGCCGACCAGCCAGACGATCAGCCCCACCGCGCAGGCGCTCCACAAGACGCTGTTCATCGCCGATCTGCATGGCGATACGCTGATGTGGAAACGCAACCTGCTGGACCCGGCAGAGCGCGGCCATATTGATCTGCCCCGGCTGCAACAGGGCCATGTTGGGCTGCAAATATTGTCCTCGGTGACGAAAACACCGCGCGGCCAGAATTACGACGCCAATTCCGCCGACACCGACAATATCACCGCATTGGCCATCGGCCAGTTGCAGCCGGTGCGCACCTGGACATCGCTGCTGGACCGGTCGCTCTGGCATGCCGAAAAGCTCCACCGTGCCGAACAGGCAGCGCAAGGCCAGATCATGATCGTGCGCAGCGGCGCGGATCTGGATCGGTTGATCGCGGCGCGGGCGCGCGGCGGCACGGCGCCCGTCGGCACGCTGTTATCGATCGAAGGGCTGCAAAATCTGGAAGGCAAGCGCGCCAATCTGGATGTGCTGTACAAGGCCGGGTTCCGCATGGCGGGCTTTGCCCATTTCTTTGACAATGAAGTCTCTGGATCGATGCATGGCGAGACAAAGGGCGGCCTGACCCCGCTGGGTCGGCAGATCCTTGCCGATATGGAGGCCCGCGGCATGGTGGTGGATATCGCCCATGCCAGCCATGCCGCCGTTGCCGATATTTTGCGGCACGCCAAACGGCCCGTGGTGTCGAGCCATGGCGGCGTGCAGGCGACATGCAAGGTCAATCGCAACCTGACCGATGCCGAAATTCAGGGGGTTGCGCGCACCGGCGGGGTGATCGGCATCGGCTATTGGGATGCCGCGATCTGCTCCACCGATCCGCGGGCCATTGCCCGCGCCATCCGCCATGTCCGCGATCTTGTCGGCATTGATCATGTGGGCCTTGGCTCTGATTTTGATGGCGCAACGACAACGCCCTTCGACACAGCAGGCGTCGCCCATGTGACGCAGGCCTTGCTGGATGAAGGGTTCAGCCCGGATGAAATCCGCAAGGTGATGGGCGGCAATGTGCTGCGTGTCCTGAAGGCGGTCTTGCCGCCACGCTGACCGATCCATATAGCGCGCCCCATGCAACGTCTTGACGGCAATCACCCGATCCCGGAGGCCTTTCGCGGCGGCATTGTCGCGCTTGGCAATTTCGATGGCGTCCATGCTGGACATCAGGCCGTTATTGGCCGGGCCGTGGCACTTGCCCGGCAAAAGGGCGTGCCAGCCCTTGTCGCAACCTTTGATCCGCATCCGGTGCGGCATTTCAAACCAGATGCGGCGCCATTTCGCCTGACAACGCTGGACCAGCGCCAGCGCTATCTGGCCGAAGCCGGGGCCGACGCCATGGTTGTCTTTTCCTTTGGCGACCGGCTGGCCAATGTCACGGCAGAGGCTTTTGTCACCGATTGGCTGGGCGGCCATCTGGGCGCCCGTGGCGTTGTGACGGGCGAAGACTTTACCTTTGGCAAGGGGCGCGGCGGCAATATTGACGTGCTGCGCACGCTGGGGGCCGGCCTGCAGATGGTGACCGACGCCGTTGGCCCGGTTTGCGATGCCGATGGCCCGATTTCCTCCAGCCGGATTCGCGCCGCACTTCAGGCCGGGGATTGCGCAACCGCCAGCCGCTTGCTCACCCGTCCCTTTGCCGTTGCAGGCGTGGTGGCGCAT
>JBJOJQ010000165.1:0-10391 GCA_046046525.1 Pseudomonadota bacterium | reverse complement strand
ATCTCCAAGACCGGGGAAATCCTCGATCTTGGCGTCAAAGCCGGCATTGTCGAAAAATCCGGGGCCTGGTTCAGCTGTGATTCGGTGCGGATCGGGCAGGGCCGTGAAAATGCCAAAACCTTCTTGAAAGAAAACCCCGATATGGCCGTGCGGATTGAACAGCAGATCCGCGGGCGCACCGAAGAGGTGGCCGAAGGGCTGATGGCTGGACCCGAGGCGGACGACGATCTTTGAGGTCAAAATGCCGGGACCGATCGCCCGGCGTTGATCCGATGCACGTCATCGCGTCTCATGCTTCAAAAGGCCCGCCGCACTGGCGGGCCTTTTTTGTGGCGGCATCTGTGGCCGAATAATGGGCCTTTTGCGTGTCGTAATGCTTGAGTAGCGGTCGCGCCTCGCCTAAGCGCAACGGCTATGACTTCGACAAACGATATCCGCCGGTCCTTTCTCGACTATTTTTCAGCCAATGGGCATGAACGCGTCGCCTCTGCGCCGCTGGTTCCGCATAATGACCCGACGCTGATGTTCACCAATGCGGGCATGGTTCCGTTCAAGAATGTCTTCACCGGACTGGAAACGCGGCCCTATTCGACGGCGGCGTCATCGCAAAAATGCGTCCGCGCCGGCGGCAAGCATAATGACCTCGACAATGTCGGCTATACCGCCCGGCATCACACATTCTTTGAAATGCTCGGCAATTTTTCCTTTGGCGATTATTTCAAGGAACAGGCGATTGAGCTGGCCTGGGGTCTGACAACCAAAGAATGGGGGCTGGACCCGAACCGCCTGACCGTCACGGTATATCACACCGATGATGAAGCCTTTGACCTGTGGCGCAAAATTGCGGGTCTGCCCGAAAGCCGCATCATCCGCATCCCGACCAGCGACAATTTCTGGTCCATGGGGGATACGGGGCCGTGCGGGCCGTGCAGTGAGATTTTCTGGGATCATGGCGACCATATTGCCGGGGGCCCGCCGGGCAGCCCGGATGAAGATGGCGACCGCTTTGTCGAAATCTGGAATTTGGTGTTCATGCAGTTTGATCAGGCCGCCGATGGCAGCCGGACCGCCTTGCCGCGCCCGTCCATCGATACCGGCATGGGCCTGGAACGCATCGCGGCGGTGCTGCAAGGCGTGCATGACAATTATGATACCGACACCTTCCGCACATTAATTGGTGAGTCGGCTGAGCTGACCAAAAGCGATCCCAACGGCGCGATGAAGGCATCGCACCGCGTGATTGCGGATCATTTGCGCGCATCGGGTTTTCTGATCGCCGATGGCGTTCTGCCTTCGAATGAAGGCCGGGGCTATGTGCTGCGCCGGATCATGCGCCGCGCGATGCGCCATGCCCATCTGCTGGGCGCCAAGGACCCCCTGATGCACCGTCTGGTCGGGTCGCTGGTCGCGGAAATGGGCGCCGCCTATCCGGAATTGGTCCGCGCCCAGCCGCTGGTGGAGGCGACGCTGCTTCAGGAAGAAACCCGGTTCCGCCAAACGCTCGACAAGGGGCTGAAGCTGCTGGACGAAGCGACCGCAGGCATGGCCGCAGGTGATGTTCTTCCGGGCGATACCGCGTTCAAGCTTTATGACACCTATGGCTTTCCTTATGACCTGACCGAAGACGCGTTGCGCGCCCAGGGCCTGGGCATTGATCGTGCCGGCTTTGATGAAGGCATGGCGCGGCAAAAGGCGATGGCGCGTGCGGCCTGGAAGGGATCGGGCGAAACGGCGTCGGACGATATCTGGTTCGACATTGCCGATGCGCTCGGCAGCACGGAATTTACGGGCTATGTCAGCACGCAGGGCGAAGGGCAGGTTGTGGCCCTGATCAAGGATGGCCAGCGTGTGGATGCAGCTGCTGCGGGCGATGCGGTCATCATCCTTACCAACCAAACACCCTTTTACGGCGAAAGCGGCGGCCAGATGGGCGATGCCGGCACGATCCGTGGGGATGGTGGGCTGGTTGCGCAGGTGGATGATACGGCCAAGCCGCTGGGGCGTCTCCATGCGCATCATGCCAAGATTGCAGCGGGCAGCGTCCAGGTTGGCCAGACGGTCCAGATGGCGGTGGATGCCCCAAGGCGTGACCGCATTCGGGCCAACCATTCGGCCACGCACCTGCTGCACGCGGCCCTGCGCAACCGGCTGGGCGCGCATGTGACGCAAAAGGGCAGTCTGGTGGCCGCAGACCGGCTGCGCTTTGACTTTTCGCACCCATCGGCGCTGACCCCAGAGGATATTGCGGCGATTGAAGCTGAGGTGAATGCCGAAATTCGGGGCAATCAGGCGGTGACAACGCGGCTGATGACGCCGGATGATGCCATTGCCGCCGGTGCACTTGCGCTGTTTGGTGAGAAATATGGCGATGAGGTGCGCGTGCTGACCATGGGTCCGCGCGCCGATGGCCCGGCCTTTTCGGTTGAACTGTGCGGCGGCACCCATGTCAACGCGCTGGGCGACATTGCGCTGTTCAAGATCGTGTCTGAAGCGGCTGTTGCATCGGGCGTGCGCCGGGTTGAGGCGATGACAGGTGAAGCGGCCCGCCGCTGGCTGACCGATCGGGAAGACAAGTTGAAGGATGTGGCGGCCCAGTTGCGTGCCAATCCCGATGATGTGCCCGCTCGGGTCGCGGCGCTGGCGGACACCGTGCGCAAATTGGAAAAAGATCTGGCCGATGCCAAAAAGGCGCTGGCACTGGGCGGCGGTGGCGCCGCAGCGGCGGAACCAGAGGCGGTGAACGGCGTCATGTTCCTTGGCCAAAGCTTTGACGGGCTGGACCCCAAGGATCTGCGCGGGCTGGCCAATGATGCCAAGACCAAGCTTGGTTCTGGCATTGCGGCCTTTGTGACGGTGAATGATGGCCGCGCATCGGTTCTGGTCGCTGTGACGGATGATCTGACCGCGCGGTTCAGCGCCGTTGATCTGGTGCGCGCGGGCGTTGATGCGCTGGGCGGGCAGGGCGGTGGCGGCAAGCCAGAAATGGCCCAAGGCGGCGGCCCGGATGGCAGCAAGGCGGCCGATGCGTTGGCGGCGATCAAGGGCCTGATCGGCTAAATCCCGGCGCCGGGCGGCTGCGCCCGGCGAGGATTAGAGCGGTGTCCCGTCAAGGCTGCGTATGGCCACGCCATGTGCGGCCAATAAGGGCAGGCTGCGCGCCACTTCTCCAGATAAGCGTGGCTCTGTTTCGGAACAGAGCAGCAGCGCGGCTTCGGCCATGGCCTCCACCGGTTCAATATGGTCGCGTTCGTCCCAGCCACCAACGGCGAGCGCCCCTTCGCTTGCCACAGCGCCCACCGGGGCCAGTGCATTCACGGCAATGCCGCTGTCTGCCAGTTCCAGCGCCCAGCCTTTGGTCAGCCGATCCAGCGCCGATTTGCTTGCGCCATAAAGCGTCGGATGGCCATCGCGCGCATATTGCAGTGTCCGGTCTTCAAAATCCCACGGTGCTGCGGGCGGCATATCGGCGGTTGCGCTTGAGATGTTGAGGATCCAGCCGCGGCCCCGCGCCCGTAAATGCGGCGTCACCATTTGGGACAGCAATTGCGGCGTGATGACATTCATCTGAAAGGCCAGCCGGATATGGCGTTCCTGCGCCTCCCAAATGGGCGGAAAGCGCGACCAGGCGGCATTATTCACCAGAATATCAATGCCGCCCCAATGGGACATCACGCTGTCCACAATATGGGCCAGATCGGCGGTGTTCGACAAATCCGCCTGAACGGGCAGGGCTTCGCCGCCCGCCTGCGCAATGGCCGCCGCCACATCACGCAAGGACCCGGCAAGCGCGCCGCCGGGATCAAGCGTCCGGGCAACAATGGCGACCCGCGCCCCTTCTGCTGCAAAGCGGCGGGCAATGGCGGCGCCAATGCCGCGGCTGGCACCGGTGACAATGGCAATTTTGCCGGTGAGCGCGCCGGTGCTCATCCGAATTGCTGAACCAGATCGGCAATGGCCGCCGCGACATCATTGCGGCGATAGCCCAGTTGCGCGACCTCTGCCGGGTCGGGCGATACGCGGACCCAATTGCCCCGGCCTTGCGGAATGGCGATATCGGGCAGCAACGGATGTTCGGCATCCTGTTCTTCCAGACCAACATCGCTGCCCGCGGCCTTGAAGAACAATTGAAAATAGGCGGTAAAGCTTAAATCTTCATCGCCAACCAGATATGCCTTGCCGCTTTCCCCGCGCAGCAATGCGCCTTCAATGGCTTCGGACAAGGATCGGAACGACATGAAATTGGTGCCGCCTGCCGGCCCATAAGCCGGGATGGGCAGGGCGCCTTTGGCCCATTGCACATAGGGTTCAAAAATCATGCTGGGCAGGCCCGGCACCGATCCGACCATGAAGGGGGCGTTGACGCTCACCACGCCAAAGCTGTCGCTGGCCTGCGCGCGGGCGCCTTCGCACGCGGCTTTGCGCGATTGAATATAGACATTGCCGTCAAGCAAGGCAGGCGCTGCCTGATGATAATAGCTGCCCAGCTGCACCGCGCGGGCAACCCCGGCCTCTCGGCACGCTGCAAAGAAATTGGGCACAGCAACATGATTGGCCTGATGCAGATAGGCGGCGAAATCGGCCCCTTGCGGGACATGGCGGGGATCATTGCCCGCGGCGAAGACCACCCAGTCAAAACCGCGCAGACGGTCTGCCGTGAAATCCCCTGCGACATAATCGCCCTGAAGAAAGGGCATCGCCGCCATGGGCGTGGCCGGATTGGCCGGATTGCGCCCGCCAATGGTCACATCATGCCCGCGGCTTGCCAGATGGATGGCGGCATGCCCGCCCAAGGCGCCCGTGCCGCCCACAACCAGAACCTTCATATCAACTCTCCACGAATGAGACGGGCCGGGTTTCCTGCCAGTCAACGATCAAAAAACGGCGGGTAAAGCGCCAGACGCCATCGGCGCGGCGCCATGTGTCCTGATATCGGATCGCCCAGACCAGAATGGCGTCGGTAGCTTTGAGGATATGTTCCGCAACACAATAGGTTTCGCCTTGGGCCTGATCGCCCGCCAGCGTCACGACCTGGGTCGATACACGGTGCTGCGTGGCGCGGAACAGCGCATCAAGCGTGTCGAGCGTTGCGAGGGCCTCAGTGAGCCCATTGGAACAAAATCCCGGCCCTTCGATGACGATATCAGGTGCCAAAACCTCTTGCCAAAGGGCCTTGTCGCGCCGGTCGGCCCCCTGGGCATAACGCTCTGCACAGGCGCGCAGGGCTTCCCGGTCATAGAGATCCTGCGTCACAGGTTCATCCCGTTGCCCGTCACAATGGGCATATTGGTCCAGACGCCGCGCACATCGCGGATCCAGCCGGCGGCGGCCAGCGACCCGCCATCAATGTTGATCTCTGTCCCCGTGACCCAGGAGGCCATGGGGCTTGCGAGATAAAGTGCTGCATGCGCGCAATCATCGGGATGGCCAAAGCGGCCCAATGGCACCCAGCGTTCAACATGGGCGCGATTTTCAGGCGGAACCATATAATCAATCGGGGTCTGGCTGGTATCGGTCGTCTCTGGCGCGATATCGTTGACGCGGATGCCCAGCGGCGCCAGTTCAAGCGACAGGCTTTTGGTAAAGCCGCGCACGGCCCATTTGCCTGCGGCATAGATCGAACAGGTGGGAATGCCGCGATAGGCCTCAATCGAGGTGACATTCACGATGCTTGATCCCGGTGCCGCGGCCTTCAGCAGCGGCAAGACCGCATGGGTCACGCTCAACAGGCTGGTCAGGTTGATGCCAATAATCGCCTCAACCTCATCCATGGTTAGGTCGGCAAAGGGCTTGGCGTGCAGATAATGGCCAACATTATTGACCAACACATCCAGCCGTCCGCCCGTGGCCGCCGCCAATGTCTCGGCCATTCTGGCGACATCATCCCTGTTGGTGACGTCGCAATTAATGGCGGTTCCCGCGGTAAAGCTGGCGCAGCGGTCTGCATCAATTTCGGCAATGAAGACGCTGGCCCCTTGCCGGGCAAAGGCTTCAGCGCAGGCACGGCCAATGCCCGCACCACCCCCCGTTACGAGAACGGACTTTCCGGAAAAATCGAGCATCTGGGCCTCCTTGAACGGCGAATGATATGACGGGATGGGGTTTGTGCAGGCGCGCGCCGGCGGAAAGGCGCAAATCCACTCCAAAGTTATAATGCGGGATAATCCCCATCTCTCTAGACGCAATTGGAGCAGAAAATTCGGCGCTGTCAATCATTCGCGTAACACGGAGCGGAATTTACTACGAATATGACGCGCAAAGCCCGTGCGACACCATGGTCTGCGAACGAAGGCCGAAAATAAGGGGGGAATGGCGCACCCAAGAGGATTCGAACCTCTGGCCTTTGCCTTCGGAGGGCAACGCTCTATCCAGCTGAGCTATGGGTGCGTGCAAGCGCCGTTAGCAAAGCCCGCGCCGCCCTTCCACCCCTAAAGCAGGGTTTATTTGCGCGGTGGCTTTAAAAGCTCAACTGGCTGGAACTTGCCAAGGCCACAATGCGCGCCTTCGTGCAGGGTGCCGCCATAGGTTTGCAGCACGGCAATCGTGTCCACGGCGCAGAGCTGGCTCAGCGATGTGCGATAGCTGAACCGTTCTTCAAAGCCGAGCGACGGGCAACGATGGGGCAGGGTGTTGCGATACCATTTCTTGCCGCCCACGCGGAAATCGATGATGGAATCGCTGCGCACCCGGCTTTCAACGATCTGGTTGATGGGAATGCAATCCACCGCTTTGCCGATGGGCTTGGCCTCTGGCACAGGCTGTTTACGGGCATAAGCGCTGCCACTGGACAGGATCGCCGCCGCCAGAACCGCAAAAGAGAGTTTGTTCATCAAGCATCTCCCGACTTGATTCTTGGCACCTTTTTAGCAGGCATTTCTGTCTTGGACCTGAACGCGCACAAATCTGCCACGATGCAGCGCCAGCATTCCGGCGTTCGTGCCTTGCAGACATAGCGGCCATGCAGGATCAGCCAGTGATGCGCACCAAGCCGAAAGGGAGCGGGTGTTTTCTTGTCGAGCTGCTTTTCAACGGCCAGCGGCGTTTTGCCTTTGGCAAGGCCGGTCCGATTGCCGACGCGAAAAATATGCGTGTCCACCGCAAAGGTTTCTGCACCAAAGGCCGTGTTCATCACGACATTGGCGGTTTTGCGGCCAACGCCGGGCAGGCTTTCCAGAATATCCCGATCGGCAGGGACGTCGCCCTGATAATCCCGCACCAGAATTTCGGATAAGGCGATGACATTTTTGGCCTTGGCGTTGAACAGGCCGATCGTCTTGATGTGTTCTTTCAAGCCAGCTTCGCCTAGGGCGACCATCTGGGCGGGTGTTGTCACCGTTTCAAAGAGCCGCCGGGTAGCCTTGTTGACGCCAACATCGGTGGCCTGGGCCGATAAAACGACCGCGACCAGCAGCTGGTAATGATTGCCATAGGCCAGTTCGGTTTCGGGCGTCGGGTTGTCCTCTGCCAGCCGCCGATAAAATTCAAAGATATCGTCTTTTTTCATCGGATCACAGGCCGAGCACCTGATCCATGCTATAGCGGCCCGCCGGTTGGCGATGGAGCCAAAGCGCCGCCTTGATTGCCCCGCGGGCAAAGATGGTCCGGTTTTCCGCCCGATGGATAAGTTCGATGCGTTCATCATCGGTTGCAAACATCACGTCATGGTCGCCGGCAACGCTGCCGCCCCGCAACGCGGCAAAGCCAATGGTGCCGGCTTGGCGCGCGCCTGTGTGCCCATCGCGGCCACGCACGCTGTGCGTTGCGAGCGAGATGCCGCGCCCTTGTGCGGCCGCTTCGCCCAGCAACAGCGCGGTGCCCGATGGCGCATCGACCTTCATACGATGGTGCATTTCGACGATTTCAATGTCCCAATCCGGTCCCAAAGCCGCCGCGGCCTCGCGCACCAGCCGCGCCAGCAGGGTGACGCCCAGCGACGTGTTGCCGGTTTGGAGCACGGCGACATGATTGGCGGCATCATCAATCGCCTGATGATGCGCCTCTTCCAGACCGGTTGTCCCGATGAGGATGGGCGTTTCAGCCGCAACCGCTGCGCCCAAATTGGTCAGCAGCGCCTTGGGTGATGAAAAATCGATGAGGACATCGGATTGATCGGCCAAGGCCTTGGCATCGCCGCCGGCATCAATGCCGCCCGCAATATCGACCCCGGCCTGTGGCGCGGCGGCCGCGATTGCCTGTCCCATGCGTCCCATGCTTCCAATGATGCCAATGCGCGCCATGTTGATCCCCTTTGGCTCTGCACCGTCAGAGCCGCGTCGTCATAGAGGCAATCGGGCAGGTCCGACAAGTCAGACCGCTTGCCCAGTGCCCGGCCAGCGGCCATAGGCGTGCCGCATGGAAGAGATCCGAAACATCGTCATTCTGACCGGCGCGGGGATCAGCGCGGAAAGCGGCATCGCCACCTTTCGCGCCGCAGACGGGCTGTGGGAACAGCACCGGATTGAAGATGTCGCCACGCCAGAGGCCTTTGCCCGCGACCCCGATCTGGTCCAGCGCTTTTACGATGCGCGGCGCGCCCATGTGCAAAATGCCAGCCCCAATGCCGCCCATGCCGCACTTGCCCGGCTGGATCAGCAGTGGGACGGCGATCTGTTGATTGTCACGCAGAATGTGGATGATCTGCATGAACGGGCCGGGGCGCGGCGCCTGCGCCACATGCATGGCGAATTGCTGTCGGCCTGGTGCCAGGCCTGTGATGCCCGGTCGGCCTGGGACGCGCCTTTATCCGACCGTCCGGCCTGTCCGGCGTGCGGCGTCCCTGCATTGCGGCCCGACATCGTCTGGTTTGGCGAAATGCCCTATCATATGGATGACATTGAGGCGGCATTGCGCCGATGCGACCTGTTCGTTTCCATCGGAACATCAGGTGCCGTCTATCCCGCCGCAGGTTTTGTCCAAACGGCACGCCATTATGGCGCGCGTACCCTGGAACTTAACCTTGATCCGTCGCAGGGCAGCATCCTGTTTCACGAATGCCGCATTGGCCGTGCGAGTGATCTGGTCCCCATTTTCGTGGAAGACATGTTGCGATGATGGAATTGATTCTGCTGGCCTTTGGACTGTCTGCCGATGCCTTTGCGGTGGCCATTGCCGCCGGTGTGGCGGCCCGTGCGGCCCGCCCGCCCATTGTGCGGCTGGGCCTTGCCTTTGGGCTGGCGCAGGGGGCGATGCCCCTGATCGGTTATCTCACCAGCCAGATTGCGGGGGATTGGTTCACCGCGGTGGACCATTGGGTGGCGTTTCTTTTGCTCGGCTTTTTGGGCGGGCGTATGGTGAAGTCGGGACTGGACGGCAGTGACGACGAAGCCGTGTTTGAAACGCGCAGCTTTATCGGCCTGTTGGTCGCTGCACTGGCCACCAGCATCGATGCCGCAGCGGCGGGCCTGACCCTGCCGCTGTTGAGCACGCCGGTCCTCCTGAGCTGCCTTGTCATCGCGGCGGTGACCGCGATTGTCAGCGGGGCAGGGGCGGCCTTTGGCGGACGACTGGGCCTGGCCTTTGGCGCACGCGCCGAAATTGCAGGTGGGATGGTCCTTATCTTCATCGGCGGGCGCATTCTGGTCGCCCATCTTTGGGGATGATGCGGTCGGTTAGTCGACCCAATCCAACCCGATATCGCGATACAGGCCACGATCTTCATCCCATTTGGGATCAACCTTCACATGGAGGTAAAGGTGGACGCGACAGCCCAGTGATTTGGCGATTTCGGCGCGTGCCGCGGACCCGATCTGCTTTAGCCGGGCGCCGCCTTTGCCCAGCACAATCGCCTTTTGGCTGTCGCGCGCGATTTTGATCTGCTGATGAATTTCAACCGAGCCGTCATCGCGTTCGGTATATTTTTCGGTTTCGACCGCCGCCGCATAAGGCAGTTCCGCGTGCAGTTGCAGATAAAGCTGTTCGCGGGTGATTTCCGCCGCCGTCATCCGGTCGGTGGCGTCGCTCACCTGATCTTCGGGGAAATGCCAGGGGCCTTCGGGCAAATGCGCGGCCACAGCCTCTTTCAAGGCGTCCAGGCCGTCGCCGGTTTCGGCGCTGACCATCAGGACCTCGCTAAAATCCATGGCCTGCGTCAACCGCGCGGCATGCACCAGCAGCTTGTCCTTGGCGGCGATGTCGACCTTGTTGAGAACCAGCATCTTGGGCTCTGGCCGGTGGCGCAGACCCTCCAAAATCCGTTCAACCTTCGCGCCAAGGCCCGCTTTGGCATCCACCACGAACAGGATCAGGTCGGCATCCTGCGCGCCGCCCCAGGCCGCTTGCACCATCGCCCGGTCGAGCCGACGATTGGGTTCAAAAATGCCCGGCGTATCGAGCAGCATCATCTGCGTTTCACCGTGCAGCGCAATGCCCATCAGGCGGGTGCGCGTTGTTTGGGC
>JBJOJQ010000148.1:0-11212 GCA_046046525.1 Pseudomonadota bacterium | reverse complement strand
GTAAAAACCAAGCGCCGACGGGGCATCAAGCGAACAGGTGTGCACCCAAAGGCGCGTCACGCCGGGGCGCCAGGCCGCCATCAGCGCCTGCGCCATCAACCAACGCCCATGACCCTTGCCCATAAGTTCCGGGACCAGCCCGAAAAAGGCCAGCTCGCAGGTGCCGGCACTGCGGAAGTCCAGTTCCAGCAGCCCAATCTCAATCCCGGCGCGATCGCACACAGCCCAAATTGATACATCATTATCATGAATAATTTCAGTAAGTTCTGCATCATTCATCGCAAGTCGTGAGAACCAGAGCCAAGGCGCCCCCACGCGACGAAACAATGCCCGATAGGTTTCTGGCGTTGGCTGCTGCCAGCGCACAAGGCGCAGCGCCGATACGGGCATCGGCGCGGGTTTTGGACGCGATGTCATCTCCAGCGATGTGACGATGGTCGCCACCTCGCCCGGGGCAATGGGCGTCAGTCCCATTTCACTTCGGGCGGCAGGCTCATCAAAATCGCATCGATATTGCCGCCGGTTTTGAGGCCAAACAAAGTGCCGCGGTCATAGACCAGGTTGAATTCGGCATAGCGCCCCCGCCAGACCAGCTGCTGGTGCTTGTCCTCAGCCGTAAAGGGCATGGCCATGCGGCGCCGAACAAGGCGCGGGAAAACATCCAGAAACGCCTCACCAACCGCGCGGGTAAAGGCGAAATTGGCCGCGAAATCGCCTTCCAGATGATCATAGAATATGCCGCCCACACCGCGATGCACCTTGCGATGCGGGATGTAGAAATAGTCATCGGCCCATTTTTTGAACCGATCATAATAATCTGCGCCATGCGCATCACAGGCCGCGCGCAGCCGGGCATGGAAATCGGCCGTATCCTCGGCATAAGGGATCGGCGGATTCAGGTCTGCGCCGCCGCCAAACCAGCGTTTTTGCGTCACCAGAAACCGGGTGTTCATGTGCACGGCCGGGACATGCGGGTTGGCCATATGCGCAACCAGGCTGATGCCGGTGGCAAAGAAATTGGGATCGTCGCCGGCCCCATGGATGGTCTTTGAAAACTCTTCGGAAAAAGCGCCGCCCACCGTTGAAACGTTGACGCCAACCTTTTCAAACACCTGCCCCTTCATAACGCCGCGCACGCCACCGCCGCCCTGGGCATGGGGATCATCATCGCGATTCCAGGCGGTATAGCCAAAGCTGGCATCGCTGCCGGCTTCGCGTTCAATCGCTTCGAATTCGGCGCAAATGCGATTGCGCAGCTCTTCAAACCAGGATCGGGCGGCCTGCTGCTCGTCATCGAGCGCGAAAGGGACGATGGGCGTAGTCATGGCTCGGCCTTTAAGCGGGTCGCCCACGAACGCAAGCCTGCGGACGCCGCGCCTTGTGGACGCCGGACCCTAGCCGGGTGGCAGTGCCTCTGTCTGGCGAAGCGCTTCGAACAGCGCGATACCGGTTGCCACAGCAATGTTGAACGACCTTAGACCTGGCATCATCGGAATGCGCACCGCGGCATCACAGGCTGCGCGCACATCATCGGGCACGCCGGCGCTTTCCTGGCCCATGACCAGTGTATCCCCCGGCTGAAAGGCAAAACTGCCGATAAGATCGGTCGCCTTGCTCGACATCAGGATCAGGCGGCCGGGTGCTGCCGATCGAAACACATCCCAATCCGCATGCCGGGAGATATCCACCCGTTCGGCATAATCCATGCCGGATCGCCGCAATTTCTTGTCCGAAAACGCAAAGCCGCAGGGGTCAATGATATCCACAGGAACGCCCAGACATGCCGAAAGCCGCAGAATAGCCCCCACATTTCCGGCAATTTCGGGTTGATAAAGTGCAATCCGCATCGCAATGCGTTAAGCGAAGCATGGCTTCAGGTGCAAGCGGCTTGGATTTCGTATTTGCAAGTTTTTGCAACATCGCTATCAGGCCGCAAATCTAACGGTTCCGGGGGTCGATGTCCTGACTTTCGCGCGGAAATCCAAACAAGGGCCGCGGGGCATGATGGGCAAAGGTCGAATCAGGGATAATGGAAAGCATGGCAAGTTTGACGGAAGACAGCGCAACCGCTGGCGGTGATCAGGGCGGCGTTCGTCGTCGTGACTTTATCAACGTCGCAGCGGCAAGTTTTGCAGGTGTGGGCGCCGTATCGGTGGCCCTTCCCCTCATCAATCAGATGAACCCTTCGGCCGATGTGCTTGCCGAAGCATCGACGGAAGTCGATGTTTCCGCGATCGCGCCCGGTCAGGCGATCAAGACGATTTTCCGCAAACAGCCTCTGTTTGTGCGTCACCTGACGCCCGAAGAAGTCGCCGCGGCTGAAAAGGTCCCCGCATCTGACCTGCGTGACCCGCAGTCGCTGGAAGAGCGGACCAAGGCCGGGCATAAGCAATGGCTCGTGACCATGGGTGTCTGCACCCATCTCGGCTGCGTGCCGCTCGGCGCGGCAGCTGGTGAAGTCAAAGGTGAGTATGGCGGCTATTTCTGCCCCTGCCACGGTTCGCATTATGATACGGCTGGCCGTATCCGCAAAGGCCCCGCACCGAAGAATCTCGCTGTGCCGGACTATGCCTTTGCGACCCCCACTGTCATCAAAGTCGGCTGAGGATTGGATCGATGAGTTTTCCTTGGGCTAACGAATATAAGCCGTCCAACGCGTTCACACGCTATCTGGATGCTCGGCTGCCTTTGCCGCGCTTTGTCTACAACGCGGTCGGGGCGGGCTATCCTGTTCCGCGCAACCTGAACTATTTCTGGAACTTCGGCGTTCTCGCCGGCGTTGCCCTGATGGTTCAGATCGTCACCGGCATTGTGCTGGCGATGCATTATGCCGCCGAAGGCAGCGTTGCCTTTGCTTCGGTTGAACACATCATGCGCGATGTGAACGCAGGCTGGTTCATCCGCTATGCGCACGCCAATGGCGCATCGATGTTCTTCATCGTCGTTTATATCCATATTTTCCGTGGCTTGTTCTACGGATCATATAAGCCGCCGCGGGAAATGGTCTGGCATCTGGGCCTTGTGATCTTCCTGCTGATGATGGCGACCGCGTTCATGGGCTATGTTCTGCCCTGGGGTCAGATGAGCTTCTGGGGGGCCAAGGTGATTACCGGCCTGTTCGGCGCCATTCCGCTGGTGGGTGAGCCGATCCAGACCTGGCTGCTGGGCGGCTTTGCGCCCGATAACGCCGCGCTCAACCGCTTCTTCTCGTTGCACTATCTGCTGCCCTTCGTGATCCTGGGTGTCATCATCCTGCACATCTGGGCGCTGCACATCCCCGGTTCGTCGAACCCGACGGGCGTGGAAGTGAAGGCAGAACAGGACACGGTGCCGTTCCACCCCTATTACACCGCCAAGGATGGCGTGGGCGTGGCTGCGTTCTTCCTGATCTTTGCGACGCTGCTGTTCTTTGCGCCGAACATGCTGGGCCACCCGGACAATTACATCCCGGCCAACCCCATGTCGACGCCGGCGCACATCGTGCCTGAATGGTATTTCTGGCCGTTCTACGCGATTCTGCGCGCCTTTACGGTGGACTTCTTCTTCATCCCGGCCAAGCTGCTGGGCGTGCTGGCGATGTTTGCATCGATCCTGCTGCTGTTCTTCCTGCCTTGGCTGGATACGTCGGCGGTGCGTTCGGGCCATTATCGTCCGCTGTTCCGCAAGTTCTTCTGGTTCGGCCTCGTGCCCTGCGTGATCATCCTCGCATGGTGCGGTGGTGCTCCGGCGGAAGAGCCCTATGTGATGATTTCGCAGATCGCTTCGGCTTATTATTTCGCGCACTTCCTGATCATTCTGCCGATCATCGCGCGCGTTGAAACGCCAAAGCCGCTCCCCAACTCCATTACCGAAGCTGTTCTGGCCGCTGGGCCGGATGCCAAGCTTCAGCCTGCTGAATAAGGACCTATCGACATGATCCGCATTGGTGCATTTCTTGTTGGGCTCTTCTTCGCAGGCTGGCTGCTTGTCTCAGCCGCTATGGGAGCTTTCGCCTTCGTGTCTGAACCGCCGGCCAAAACCGCGGAAAAGACATTCCACCTGCTGCCCAAGGAAGTTGAATTTTCCTTCAACGGCCCGCTCGGCAAATATGACCGGGCTCAGTTGCAGCGCGGTTTGCAGGTCTATCGTGAAGTCTGCGCAGCCTGCCACAGCCTGCACTATGTCTCGTTCCGTGACTTTGCAGCGCTTGGCTATAGCGAAGGCCAGATCAAGACGATTGCTCAGGAATGGCCGGCTGAAACGCCGTCGGTGAACCCGGAAACGGGCGAAGCGGCAACGCGTAAGCCGATCCCGACCGATCGTATCCCGTCGCCCTATGCCAATGATGTGGCGGCACGTGCGGCGAACAATAATGCAGCGCCGCCGGATCTTTCGCTGATCACCAAGGCGCGTCATGACGGCCCGGCCTATGTCTATTCACTGCTGACCGGCTATCAGAACCCGCCGGCAGAACTGAAGAAGAAGTTTCCGGAAGCCATGCCGGGCGCGACAACCCATTATAACCCCTATTTCGCCAACCTGAACCTTGCGATGCCGGCACCGCTGCATACCGATGGTCAGGTGACCTATGGCGAAGGCGCACCCAAGCCGACGGTTGACCAGATGGCGAAGGACGTATCTGCGTTCCTGACCTGGACAGCCGAACCCAAGCTGGAACAGCGCAAGCGGGCTGGTACCGCTGCTGTGATCTTCCTGCTGGTGTTCTTCGGCCTGTGCATCGGCGCCTATAAAAATATCTGGGCGGACAAGAAGTCGCAGGCCTAATCGGCCGGGCACATGCCCTGACCTGAACAAGGCCCGGCAGGCAACTGCCGGGCCTTTTCTTTTGCCGATACGGGCGCCATCCGCACCCAAGGCCTTGCCAAGCCGGGCCGCATCCGCAAACCATGGCCCGACACATAGGAGACTGCCATGAGCCTGCCCTTCTCACTTGCCGGACGCACAGCGCTGATCACGGGGGCCTCATCTGGCCTTGGGGCGCATTTCGCACGGCTCTATGCTGAGGCCGGGGCCCAAGTCGTTCTGGGTGCGCGGCGTGTCGACCGAATTGAGGGACTGGCGGCAGAGATCGCCGCAACCGGGCCGGGCGCCTTGGCCGTTGCGATGGATGTGACCGACGAACAGTCGATCAAGGCCGCATATGATGCCGCCGAGGCGCGCTTTGGGCTGGTCGATACGATCGTCGCCAATGCCGGCACCTCAGCGCCGGGCCGATCCACAGACATTCCCGAACAGGGCCTGCGCCTTGTGACCGACACCAATTTTCTGGGCGTTTATTTGACGGCGCGTGAAGGCGCGCGACGGATGATGGCCGCTGGCGTGAAAGAAACCGGTCGGGGCCGGGTGATCCTGATCGGTTCGATCACGGCACATCTGACGGGCGAAGGCGATAGCGCCTATGCAGCGACGAAAGCCGCTGTGGCGCATCTGGGGCGCAATCTGGCCCGTGAATGGGTTCGCCAGGGCATCAACGTCAACACGGTTCAGCCGGGCTATATCCAGACCGAAATTGCCGGTGACTTTTTCCAGACGGATATGGGACGGGCAAAAATTGCAGCCTTTCACCGCAAGCGGATGCAGCCAATGGCATCGCTGGATCCGCTGATGCTCTATTTCGCGTCTGATGCCTCGGCGGCTGTGACCGGCTCTGTCATTGATGTGGATGACGGCCAGTCGCTCTAGACTGTCAGGCGGAACTTGGGGCGGGCGCCGCTTCGCTCAACGCCGGCAATCCGGCCAAAAGCGCCAGCCGCACCGCCGCTGAAACCGTCCGGACGCCCAGCTTATCCATCAACGTGGCGCGAAAACTTTCCACCGTGCGGATGCTCAGATCGAGTTGATACGCAATCAACTTGTTCGACAAGCCATCGAGCAGCCCTTGCATGACCTGCCGTTCCCGATTGGACAGGCGGGCGATTTTCCGTTGCGCCTCTTGCGTCTTGCACGTGTCGGATACGCGCTGCGCCAAAAGGGTGAAGCCCTGGTCCAGCGCCGCCAGCAGCGACGCCTCATCATAAGGCTTTTCCAGAAACTCGATCGCGCCATTCTTCATCGCGCGGACCGCACGGGCAATATCGCCCTCCCCCGTCAGGATAAGGACGGGAAAGCCAATATTCCGGGCGTTCAGCTGTTCCTGCACCTCCAGGCCATTCATGCCCGGCATGCCGATATCCAGCATGATGCATCCCGGTAATGCTGCGTCCAGCTGCGCCAAAAATGGCGCCGCACCTGAAAATTCGGCAACCTGAAAGCCATGGGCCCGCAGCAGCAGCGCCGCAGAGTCGCGCACCACATCATCATCATCAATGAGATACACCAGCCCGCGCATAAAGATGAATTGCCCTTTCCCGCCTCGCCACGATCCGGATAGCGATGTAATCAGAAGGAAAGCTAGTCTAATCAATGATTCAGGGCCTGTTGCCAATACGGAAAGCCGACGGCACCCAATGACCACCACTGACGGCCCAGCACAGGCCGAAACCGCGTCAAAAACAAATGCCCGGCCGCCTGCGGCCTTTTACGCGTTGTTGATCATGGCGGTGCTCAGTCTCTTGGGTGCGGTGTTGGGGATTGCCGGCGGTTTGAGCAAATTGGCCAGCTCCAGCCGACAGGTGGAACAAGGTTATCAATTGATCAACGCAGCGGACGAGATCCTGTCCGTTGCCCGCGATGCAGAGATGGGCCAGCGCGCCTTTATTCTGACAGGCGCGGACAGCGCGCTTGAGCTGTATTTCGGGGCAATGCGCCGGGCGCCTGCTGCATGGGCCGACCTTGAGTCGCGGGCCATTGGCGCACGCCGTGCAGCGGTTGTGGATATGCGCCGCACCTTCTTCATGGAGGCCAAGCATCACGCCCGCTCGATTGACATTGCGAAGCGCGACGGCCTGCCCGCAGCCCGTAGATTCGATCAAATGCGCGTCGATGAAGACAAGATGGAACAGTTGCGGCGCGAAGTCGGCCAGTTCGTCACGCAAGAGCGGCTGCGGCTCTATGCGCTGCGCGAGGAGGCCAATCTCGCCTATCGTGACGCCATTATGCTTGCGGGTATCGGGTCGCTCGCGCTGATTTTTGCCGGGGCGCTTCTTTATGCCGCGTTTCGGCAGGCCGTGAGGACAGCCGGTCGCAATGCCGTTCTGGCGCGGGAAGCCAATCAACGTTTCCAGGCGACGTTTGAACAGGCCGAAATCGGCATGATGCACCTGTCCCGCATGGGCGATGCCATCATGGTCAACGACGCTTTATGTGATCTCACCGGTTACAGCCGTGAAGAGATTATGGCCGCGGCGCCTTTTGCCCCCGCACACCCGATCAGCCTGATCATGGATCCCGATGCGCGCCGCGCCTTTTATGCCGGGACGCCGCCCCAAATTTATTCAGAACACTGGGCCGTCGCAAAAAATGGCCAGAAACGACGCCTTTACATCTATATCTCGACGGTCCGTTCGGCCGATGGATCGGTCGCCTTTTATTCGGTTATCGTCCGCGATGTGACGGAGTTACGCGCCGCAGAACAATCCCTGCGCGACAGCACGGATCGGTTACAGCGGCTTCAGGATGAAATGGCGCATATCGGCCGGGTCAATGATTTGGGGGAAATGGCCGCCGCAATTGCCCATGAGGTTAATCAGCCGCTGACAGCCATCGCCAATTATATGTCGGCTGGCCAACGGCTGGCCAAATCCTTGCCGGACGAGGCCCGCGATATTGAACGGCTGATGAAGCAGGTTGCCGACCAGGCCCTGCGCGCTGGCCAGGTGATCAAGCGCATGCGGAGTTTTATCGAACGTCGGGAGGAGCAGCGCGCACCAGAACCGCTGACGCCACTGGTAGATGCCGCCATTGAGCTTGCGCTGATGGGTGCAAATCGCCAGCGCATTGAGATCCGGCGGGTCGATACCGCAAGCGGCTTTGTGGTCGATGTCGATGCGATCAAGATACAACAGGTGCTGGTTATCCTGATACGAAACGCCATCGAAGCCTTTGGCACGCCGCGCGGCACGGCGCCTTTGCGCCTGACGATCCGCAAGGCCCTGCATCCACAGAACAATATGGTGTCGATCTTTGTCGAGGATAATGGCCCGGGGCTTGACCCCAGCCTTGCCGATCGCATTTTTCAGCCGTTCATCACCTCAAAACCCGGCAATCTGGGCATGGGCCTGCCGATTGCAAAACGGATTGCCGAAGAACATGGCGGCGCCTTGGCACTGGTCGATGCCACCAAGGGGGCGGCCTTTCGTCTCGACCTGCCCCTAAGCCGCGTCGCGTTGCCGCCCGTGGCCAGCCCAGCCTAGCCTTCGGCCCGCAGCACATCGGCCGCGCGGACCCGGCGTATCTGATCCCCCCAAATGCCGCGCGTGTCATAGATGACCTTCCCGCCCCGTTCTGATGCGGGAATGGACCGGAACAGCTCATGATCGACGAGCAGAATCCAAAGATCACATCGGCCCAAGGCGTCGTCTAGATCCGTTAGGCAGGCCCCCGTCCCATCAAAGGCAGCGGGCAGCCCTGGCGCATAGGGCTCTACAATATGCAGGCGAGGGCCAAAATCGCGGGCCAGGGACAGGGCAATATCCAGCGCCGGGCTTTCGCGAAAATCATCAATATCCGGCTTAAAGGCCAAACCGAAAATCCCGACCAGGGCGTCAGGATGGCCGGCGATGAGGCGCGTTGCCCGGGCAATGACATGCGCTGTCTTGCGGTGATTCACCGCGCGCGCGGTGCGGATCAGCGGCGTATCTTCCGGCGCGCCATCGATGAGAAACCAGGGGTCAACGGCAATGCAATGCCCACCGACGCCGGGGCCGGGCTGCAGAATCTGGACGCGCGGATGCCGGTTGGCGAGGCGGATGACCTCCCAAACGGGCACATCAAGGCGTTCAGCCACCATGGAAAGTTCATTGGCAAAGGCAATATTCACATCCCGAAAGCTGTTTTCGACAAGCTTCACCATTTCGGCCACAGCTGCGCTGGTGGTATGGCAATCGCCACGCACGAACCGGCGATAAAAGCGCATGGCGCGGCGGGCGCAGCGCGGCGTAATGCCACCGATGCAGCGATCATTGCCCACCAATTCGGCCAAGATCCGGCCCGGCAGGACCCGTTCCGGGCAATATGCGATGAAGATATCGGCCGGCCCGTCCGTTGCACCCGGCCATCGCAGATCGGGCCGCAATTGCGCCAGAATGTCACGCATCTGCGCTGTTGTGCCAACCGGCGAGGTGGATTCCAGAATGATCAAATTGCCGGGCTGCAGCACAGGCGCAATCTGGCGTGCGGCATCCAGAACATGGCCAATATCGGGTCGATGA
This sequence comes from Pseudomonadota bacterium, assembly GCA_046046525.1. Lineage (GTDB taxonomy): Bacteria > Pseudomonadota > Alphaproteobacteria > Sphingomonadales > Sphingomonadaceae > Aquisediminimonas. The sequence goes on along the minus strand of JBJOJQ010000148.1, from coordinate 1,904 downwards.
TCTGCCGTGAGCGGGGTTGGAACGGCGATCAGGAAGGTATCGGCCGCTTCAACCTGTGTCGTGGCGCGCAAAAGGCCCCGGTGCACCATGGCCTGAACCAGCCCATCCAGATCCGCTTCCTCAATATGGATCCGCCCGGCATTGATCGTTTCGACCACATCGGCATTGACATCGACACCGACCACCTGCCCGCCAGACCGCGCGATCAGTGCGGCGGTCGGCAGGCCGATATAGCCCAGCCCCAGAACAACCGTCTTGCCCTGCCCTTCAGTCCGCATTGGCAATCACGTCCGCAATGCGCGCGGCGGCCTTGCCATCGCCATATGGATTATGGGCGCGGGCCATGGCGGCATAAGCCGCATCATCATCCAAAAGGCGCACAACGGCGCCAATGATGCGGGCCGTATCTGTGCCGACAAGGCAGGCGTTGCCTGCGGCCACGCCTTCCGGGCGTTCGGTTGCGTCGCGCATGACCAGCACCGGTTTGCCGAGCGCCGGCGCTTCTTCCTGCACGCCGCCGCTATCGGTCAGCACAAGGCTTGCCCGGTCGAGCAGGCGCACAAAATTCGGGTAATCCAGCGGGTCAGTCAGCACCACATTCTCGCGCCCAGACAAAGCGGCCTGAAGCGGCTGGCGCACCTGCGGATTGGGATGCACAGGGCAGATAAAGGCAATATCGGGCCGTTGCGCGGCAAGGCTGGCAATTGCGGCCGTAATCCGGCCAAGCCCCGCGCCCAGATTTTCCCGGCGATGCGTGGTCATGGCGAGAATGCGATGCCGCGCAAAGGGCGCCAAGATCTGGTCCAGATGCGCCGCACGCTGCGGCTGCGCCCTGATTGCGGCGCGTGTATAGAGCAGGGCGTCAATGCCGCTATTGCCGGTAACCCAGATGCTGTCTGGCGGGACCTGTTCACGGCGTAGCGCCTCTGCCGCGACAGGGGTGGGCGCAAAATGCATATCTGCAACTGTGCCTGCGACCCGCCGGTTCACCTCTTCCGGCCAAGGCTGGTAAATGTTGCCGCTGCGCAACCCCGCCTCGACATGGCCCACCGGGATTCTGCGGAAATAGGCCGCCAGCGTCGCCGCCAGCGTGGTCAGCGTATCGCCATGGACCAGAATACGATCGGGCCGATCCCGGTCAAAAACACGGCCCAGCTCTGTCACCAGACGCGCCAGAAGCTGGTCGAGCGTTTGATCCGGCTGCATGATGTTGAGATCAATATCCGGCGTCAGGCCCGCAATCTCAAGCACCTGATCCAGCATCGCGCGATGCTGCCCCGTCAGGCAGACGCGAACGTCCAGCCGCGCCTGTCGGCGCAGGGCGTGGATCACAGGGAACATTTTGATCGCCTCTGGACGCGTGCCAAAGACAATCATGATCTTGCGGGAGTGATGGGCCGGACCATGCATGGCCCGGCCTTAGCAACTGAGCGTTAAGCGCCCGTCAACACGGGGATCGCTTTATCAAGCGCCAGACGGATGATGCGCACCATGTCATCAATTTGCGCATGCGAGATGATGAGCGGCGGACACATGACGATTGTGTCACGAATACCGCGCACCATCAGGCCATTTTCAATGCACAAATCGCGCACCACCGGCCCGGCTGTGCCTTCAGCGCCGCCAAAGCGCGCACCCGTGGCCTTATCCGCGACAATCTCAACCGCGCCCAGTAGCCCGCATGACCGGGTTTCGCCAACCAAAGGATGATCGTTGAGCGTCGCCAGAGCCTTGGCAAGATAGGGGCCCGTATCGGTCCGCGTCCGCTCGATCAGGCCTTCGCGTTCCATGATTTCGATATTGCGCAAGGCCACAGCGGCGGCGACGGGATGGCCGGAATAGGTAAAGCCGTGCACGAAATCGCCACCGGTTTTCAGCACGTCAACGATATGCTTGGCAACGGC
>JBJOJQ010000143.1:0-9596 GCA_046046525.1 Pseudomonadota bacterium | reverse complement strand
GTTAACTCCCGCATGGCTTCATCAAGGCCATCGAGGGTGAGCGGGTACATGCGGTCATTCATCAGATCGCGAATGATTTTCGTCGATTGCGAATAGGTCCAATGCTGCTCCGGTGTGGGGTTGAGCCACACGGCGGCTGGGTAGGTGTTGGTCACGCGCTGCATCCAGGCCGCGCCGGCTTCTTCGTTGAAATGTTCAACCGACCCGCCCGGATGTGAAATTTCATAGGGGCTCATCGCCGCATCGCCGACAAAGACGACCTTGTAATCATGCGGGAATTTGTGGAGCACCTCCCATGTCGGTGTCCGTTCTGAAAAGCGCCGGCGGTTGTCCTTCCATACGCCTTCATAGATGCAGTTGTGGAAATAGAAGAATTCCAGATTCTTGAATTCCGCAGTGGCCGCGCTGAACAATTCCTCAACCAGTTTGACAAAGGGGTCCATTGACCCGCCAACGTCAAGGAACAGCAAAACCTTGATGGCATTGCGCCGTTCTGGCCGCATGTGAATGTCGAGCCAGCCTTGCCGCGCGGTTCCATCGATGGTCGCGTTGATATCCAGTTCTTCGGCCGCCCCTTGGCGCGCGAATTTGCGCAACCGGCGCAGCGCAATCTTGATGTTGCGCGTGCCGAGTTCGCGCGTGTTGTCGAGATTTTGAAATTCCCGCTTTTCCCAAACCTTCAGCGCGCGTTTATGCTTGGATTCGCCGCCGATCCTTACGCCTTCCGGGTTATAGCCATTATTGCCAAAGGGCGATGTCCCGCCGGTCCCGATCCATTTATTGCCGCCTTCATGCCGCTCCTGCTGCTCTTCGAGCCGCTTTTTGAGCGTATCCATGATCTCTTCCCAAGAGCCGAGCGACTTGATCGCTTCCATTTCCTCGGGCGTCAGAAATTTTTCTGCGACGGCACGCAGCCAATCCGAAGGGATATCAACCGGTTGCGTGCCATAATCGGTCAACAGGCCCTTGAAGACCTTGTTGAACACCTGATCAAACCGATCGAGCAGCCCTTCATCTTTCACAAAGACCGCGCGGGACAGATAATAAAACTCCTCAGGGGAGCGACCGATGACCTCCCGGTCGAGTGCCTCAAGCAGCATCAGATGCTCTTTAAGGCTGGCCGGAATGCCCGCAGCACGCATTTCATCGAGGAAGTTCAGGAACATGGTCTGATCCTTTGGCGGCGCTTAGCCCTGACGCCGTGCCATGAAGGCCAGACGTTCAAACAGCATCACATCCTGCTCATTCTTCAAGAGCGCACCGTGGAGTGGCGGGATCGCCTTGGTCGGATCCTGATTTTGCAGCACATCCAACGGCATATCTTCCGCCAGCAGCAGCTTCAGCCAATCCAGCAATTCCGATGTTGACGGCTTTTTCTTGAGGCCCGGCACGTCCCGCACATTGTAGAAAATGTCGAGCGCCTTGCCGACCAGGATCTTTTGGATGCCGGGGAAGTGAACGTCGATAATCGACTGCATCGTCTCCCGGTCCGGGAATTTGATGTAATGGAAGAAACAGCGCCGCAAAAAGGCGTCTGGCAATTCCTTTTCATTGTTGGACGTGATGACGACGATCGGGCGTTCCTTGGCCGCCACCGTTTCCTGCGTTTCGTAAACGTCAAAGCTCATCCGATCGAGTTCCTGCAACAGGTCGTTCGGAAATTCGATGTCGGCCTTGTCGATCTCATCGATCAAAAGCACCGGCAATTGGGGCGATTCAAACGCTTCCCAAAGCTTGCCCTTCTTGATGTAATTGCGGATGTCGTGCACCCGTTCATCACCCAATTGGCCATCGCGCAGACGGGCGACCGCATCATATTCATACAGGCCCTGATGCGCCTTGGTTGTGGATTTGATGTTCCAGGTGATGAGCGGCGCATTCAGCGCCTTGGCGATTTCTTCGGCCAGAACGGTCTTGCCCGTTCCCGGTTCCCCTTTGACGAGCAGCGGGCGACGCAATGTCACCGCCGCATTCACGGCGACCTTCAGATCATCGGTTGCAACATAGGATTTGGTGCCTTGAAAGCGCATCGACATTTCCTTTGACGTAAACGGCAAGTTCACGATCGGGATACGCAGGCCCCGCCCGGCATGCAAGCAGCTAAATCGTCTATGTCTGCCCATCGGGCTGCAAATAGGAACGGCGCAGATGGGCCGGCCCGCAGGGCCCAAAAGCATTGCGCCCGGCCCTTTTCAGGACCGGGCGCATCGCGTGACGAATAAAAACTCGTCCGCCCCCAATTTTTTGATCCTGCTGCTTTGCTTTGCGCAAAGTCATTCAGGCTCCCCGAACCTTTGGCCGCGGCCGAAAGCTCTTGGATGATCGGCTAGACCATCCGGACGGGACTGTCATCGGGGCTTCAAGGGGTCTGTGCCGATTTGCAAGTTGCTGTTGTGAATCCGCAACAGGTGGGTTGGACCATTGCAAGGCCGCGTTCTCGCTTCTAGACCGCTCCGCGATGTTTCTGACCCGTTATGAGCGTTTTATCGCCAAGCGATATCTTCTGCCCGGCAAGGGGGAGGGGTTTATCTTCCTCGTCGCGACCATCAGTCTGGTCGCGGTGATGCTGGGCGTTGCCGCCCTGATCATCGTCATGAGCGTGATGAACGGATTTCGGGCGGAATTATTTGACAAGATCGTCGGCCTAAATGGCCATGCGGTTGTGCAGGGCTTTGGCGGGCGCTTGCCCGATTGGCAGGATGTGGTGCGCGACGCCCGCAAAACGCCGGGCGTGATATCGGCCACGCCATTGATCGAACAGCCCCTGATGGCCAGCTATAACGGCCGCGTGGAGGGGATTTTGGTGCGTGGCATGCGGGTGGAAGATATCCGTGCCAATCCGTCCTTCACGACCAAGCTTGTCGCCGGCGATATCAAGGCATTGGCGCCGGGCAGTGGCAATGTGGCCATTGGCGCGCGGCTTGCCGAGGCCCTGGGGGTTCAGCCGGGCGGATCGATCAGCCTGATTTCGCCTGACGGCCAAACAACGCCCTTTGGCACGATGCCGCGCATTGTGCCCTATCGCGTCGCTGCCGTCTTTGAAGTGGGCATTTATGATTATGACAAAGCCTTTGTCGTGATGCCGATTGCCGATGCCCAAAGCCTGCTCTTGATGGGCGATACTGTGGGCATGGTGGAGGTTAAGACCGAAAATGCGGACAAGGTGGGCGATATCCTGGCCCCGTTGGCGCCGAAATTTGTCGACAAGGCGGTTATTTCGGACTGGCGCACACTCAACGCGTCGCTGTTTGAGGCGCTGGCGGTGGACCGGGTTGTGTCCTTTGTCGTGTTGTCGATCATCATCCTTGTCGCGGCCTTCAACATCCTGTCATCGCTGATCATGCTCGTCCGCGCCAAAACGCGCGATATTGCCATTTTGCGGACCATGGGGGCGTCGCGGAACGGGATTTTGCGGATTTTCATGACGGTGGGCACGGTGATTGGCGCGCTGGGGACGCTGGCGGGTGTGGTCCTGGGCCTGATCTTCCTGCTGTTCCGGCAGAATGTGGTGAATGGCGTGCAGTATCTGACCGGTCAGACGCTGTGGGATCCGCAGATCCGCTATCTCACCGAATTGCCCGCCAAGGTGGACCCGGTGGAGATTTTGGGGATCACCCTGATGGCGCTTTTGTTCAGCTTTCTCGCCACGCTTTATCCGGCGTTCAAGGCGGCGAGCACCGATCCGGTTCAGGTTTTGCGCTATGAATGAGATTGTGTCGATCGCGGGCCTCCGGCGCGCCTTTCAGCAGGGGGGGCAGACGATTGACGTGCTGCGCGGTGTTGATCTGACGATAGCCCCCGGCGAAATCGTGGCGCTGCTGGGCCCATCGGGTTCGGGCAAGTCGACTATGTTGCAGGCGGTTGGTCTGCTGGAAGGCGGCTTTGAAGGATCAATCCGGATCAATGGCGCAGAGGTGGCTGCCCTCGACAATGATGGGCGCACCCGTGTCCGCCGGGACATGCTGGGCTTTGTCTATCAGTTCCACCATTTATTGCCCGATTTCAGCGCGATCGAAAATGTCATGCTGCCGCAGCTGGTGCGCGATCAGGACGAAGCGGCGGCCCGGGCACGGGCGTCGCATCTGTTGACGGCGCTGGGCCTTGGCCATCGCATGACGCACCGGCCAAGCCAGTTATCGGGGGGGGAGCAGCAACGCGTTGCCGTGGCACGGGCGCTGGCCAACCAGCCGCGACTCGTGCTGGCGGATGAACCCACCGGCAATCTGGATGAAGCGACTGCCGATATCGTGCTTGCTGAGTTCTTGTCCCTGGTCCGCGGGGAGGGGGCGGCTGCGCTGGTTGCGACCCATAATGAACGGCTTGCCGCCAAGATGGACCGAGTTGTTCGACTTCATGATGGGCGTCTGTCGGCTTAACCATTGATAAGCGTGGGCATGCCCACCATATTCCGATCAAAGGGCCTTGATGTGCCCTGACGGAGTAACAATGACGCTTAAACTTCCTCTTCTGCCTTTGCGGGATATTGTTGTTTTTCCGCATATGATTGTGCCGCTTTTTGTCGGGCGCGAAAAATCTGTGGCCGCGCTGGAACATGCGATGGCGGGCGACAAGGAAATCCTTCTCGTCGCGCAGCTTGATCCCGGTCAGGATGATCCCGGCCGCGATGATCTTTATGACATGGGCGTGACCGCCACGGTCCTGCAATTGCTGAAGCTGCCCGATGGCACGGTGCGCGTGCTGGTCGAAGGCAAGCAGCGTGCGCGGCTGACCGGCCTGGACACCGTCGATCAAACGGCGCTTGCCGAGGTAGAGCTTGTTGAGCTGCCTGCGGCTGAAGATGCCGAAGAGGTCGAAGCGCTGATGCGCTCTGTGGTCGATCGCTTTGAAAACTATGCCAAGCTGAACAAGAAGCTGCCGGCCGAAGCCCCGGGACAGTTGAGCGAGATCGACGATGCGGATCGCCTTGCTGATTCGGTCGCCGCCAATCTTGCGCTCAAGGTTTCGGACAAGCAGTCGCTGCTTGTTGAGCTGGATGTCGCAAAGCGTCTGGAAATGGCGTTGGCCTTCATGGAAGGCGAACTCAGCGTTTTGCAGGTCGAAAAGAAGATCCGCAGCCGCGTGAAGCGCCAAATGGAAAAGACGCAGCGCGAATATTATCTGAATGAACAGCTGAAGGCCATTCAGCGTGAGCTCGGCAATGAGGGCGAGGATGGCGACGGCAATGAGATTCAGGAACTTCAGAACAAGATCGACAAGCTCAAGCTGTCCAAGGACGCGCGCGCCAAGGCGCAGGCAGAGCTGAAAAAGCTCAAGACCATGGCGCCCATGTCAGCCGAAGCCACGGTTGTGCGCAATTATCTGGATGTTCTGCTGGGCCTGCCCTGGGGCAAGAAGTCCAAGCTTAAAAAGGATATTGCAGCGGCCCAGGCAGTGCTTGATGCCGATCATTATGCGCTGGAAAAGGTGAAGGACCGGATTGTCGAATATCTGGCCGTGCAGGCGCGCACCAATAAGCTGAAAGGCCCGATCCTGTGTCTGGTTGGCCCGCCGGGCGTCGGCAAGACCTCTTTGGGGCGGTCCATTGCCAAGGCCACGGGGCGCGAATTTATTCGCCAGTCTCTGGGCGGTGTGCGCGATGAAGCGGAAATCCGCGGGCATCGGCGCACCTATATCGGGTCCTTGCCCGGCAAGATCGTCACCAATCTGAAAAAGGCGGGGACGATGAACCCGCTGTTCTTGCTGGATGAGATTGACAAGCTGGGTCAGGATTTCCGGGGCGATCCGGCCTCCGCCCTGCTGGAGGTGCTGGATCCGGAACAGAACAGCAAGTTCCAGGACCATTATCTGGAAACCGACGTGGATCTGTCTGATGTGATGTTCGTCACCACGGCGAACTCGCTCAACCTGCCGCAGCCATTGCTTGACCGCATGGAGATCATCCGGCTGGAAGGTTATACCGAGGATGAAAAGGTAGAGATTGCGCAGCGTCACCTGATTGAAAAGCAGGTCGATGCGCATGGCCTGAAGCCGGGTGAGTTCACGCTCACCGAGCCAGGCTTGCGCAACCTTATCCGCCTTTACACGCGCGAAGCCGGTGTCCGCACGCTGGAGCGGGAAATCGCCCGGCTGGCGCGAAAGGCGCTGCGGCGTATTCTGGAAGGCAAGGCAAAGCAGGTGGAGGTCACGCCGGACAATCTGTCTGACTTTGCTGGCGTGCCCAAATATCGCTTTGGTGTCGGTGAAGAGGAAAATCAGATCGGGGCTGTCACTGGCCTGGCCTGGACCGAAGTCGGGGGCGAATTGCTCACCATCGAAGCCGTTACCGTGCCCGGCAAGGGGGCGGTCCGGACGACGGGCAAATTGGGCGATGTGATGACCGAATCGATCCAGGCGGCGATGAGCTTCGTCAAGGCGCGGGCGCCCGGCTATGGCATCAAGCCCAGCGTGTTTCAGCGCAAGGACATCCACATCCACTTGCCCGAAGGGGCGGTGCCCAAGGATGGTCCATCTGCGGGGATTGGCATGGTGACCGCCATGGTGTCGACGCTGACGGGCATTGCGGTGCGCCGCGAAGTGGCGATGACCGGTGAGGTCACCCTGCGTGGGCGCGTCTTGCCGATTGGCGGCCTGAAGGAAAAGCTGTTGGCGGCGCTGCGGGGCGGCATCACCACCGTCATCATCCCGGCCGAGAATGAAAAGGATCTGGCCGACATTCCGGAAAATGTGAAGCAGGGGCTGACCATCATTCCGGTGCGTCATGTTGATGAGGTTCTGGACATCGCCCTTGCCGGTGAGGTGCAACCGATTGACTGGTCAGAGGCAGATGAACTGGCGGCCCAACCTGCAACGCAAGCAGGCTCTGGGGACATTGTTCGTCACTGATTAACGTTACGACTCGGGAGCGCGCAGGCCATTGGCCTGTGCGCTTTTGTGTTATTTTTCGACATTATGCCGTTTCAACAGCTCGATCTGGCCATTTTGGTTCTGAAAAAAGGGGAAATGGCCCCTAACAGCAGGTTTTTCACGAGGATTTTGTTTTGACAGGCGCAATGCGCGTGGCATTACACGTCCCCACGGCGTTCCGCCGACGATACAAACAACGCTAAACACTCGACGAGGGGGTTTCCTAATGAACAAGCAAGATCTGATCGCTGCCGTTGCTGACGCTTCTGGCCTGACCAAGGCTGATGCGAGCAAGGCTGTCGAAGGCGTTTTCGATGCCATCACGACCGCTCTGAAGAAGGGCGACGAAGTGCGTCTGGTCGGTTTCGGCACCTTTGCTGTTTCGAAGCGCAAGGCATCGACCGGTCGTAACCCGCGCACGGGTGCTCCGATGGAGATCAAGGCTTCGTCGCAGCCGAAGTTCAAGGCTGGCAAGGGCCTGAAGGACGCCGTCAACTAAGACGCTGCGTTCCTTTCGGAACAAATTTAGGCGGGCGGGGCTTGAAAAAGCGCCGCCCGTCTTGTTTTGGGTCAAAGCCTCGTCTAGGGGCATCGCCTCACGGCGTGGGCGCGTAGCTCAGTGGTAGAGCACACCCTTCACACGGGTGGGGTCGCAAGTTCAATCCTTGCCGCGCCCACCACGCCGGTTTTCCAACAGGTTATTGGCCGCCGCGCCGCAATCCGCCCAGCCTTGGCATGCGCTGCAAGGCGGCCCGATGGCGAATCGCGCCGCGCAATTCTTCCCGCTTTTCATGGATAGAGGCGATCACCGGCCCCATCGCCACGCCCAGATCCACCAGAACCGCCTCAGAGAGCTGGAGAGAGCTTTCCAGCGTTTCTGGCACGGCATCTGTGGCGCCGGCCAGATAAAGCTCTGCAGCATGGTCAGGATCGCGCGCACGGGCGATGATGGTAAGGTCTGGATAGCGTTTTCGTAATTGGCGGATCAGGCGGCCCGCCTGCACATGATCATCCATCGTCATGACGACGGCCTTGGCGGAGGCAATGTGCAGGGCGTCCAGCGTATCCATGCGCCGTGCATCGGCAAAGCGGACCGGGCGGCCGTCGCGGCGCGCGCGATTAACGGTATCGATATCGCCTTCAATCGCAATCCAGGGCTGCCCATGGGCATCGAGCATGGTGGCGACCATGCGGCCAACCCGGCCATAGCCGATGATGATTGTGCGTTCGGGCGGGCTATCCAGTTCGGCGGGCAGGATCGCTGCATCATCGCCATCTTCCATCTGGGCCGACACGCGCTTGCCGAACCGGGCGAGCAGGGGGGTGATGGTCAGGCCAAGGGCCGTGACGACTTGCCAGAAATAGGCGGTCTGCGCATCGATCAGCGCGACTTGCGCGGCCGTTCCCAGGACGATCAGCGTCGTTTCCGACGGGCTGCCCATCAACAGCCCCACTTCCGCTGCCACACCGGGGCGCACGCCATTGAGGCGCAACAGACCCGCTGTGACGATGAATTTGATGGCGACGACGCTGGTCAGTGCCAACAGCACCAAGGGCCAGTCTTGCAGCAACCGGTCGAGATCCAGGCTCATGCCCACTGTGATCAGGAAGATCCCAAGCGCCAGCCCGCCAAAGGGCCGGACCACCGTTTCGACCTCACTGCGATAGGCGGTCTCTGCAATCAGCAGCCCTGCGATCAGGGCACCCAGGATTGCCGAAAGGCCAACCGAAAGCGTCAGCAGGCTGGACAGGATCACCACCAACAGCGTGACAGCCAGAAACATTTCCGGGCTTTTGGTGCGCGCGGCTTGCGCAAAGAGCGGCGGCAGCATGAAACGCCCGACAATCATCATCCCGGCAATGGTGATGCCGCCGATCAGCAGCGTCTGACCAAAATCGGCAAAGCCCGCCGCCGCCGTTCCCATAGAGCCCAGCACAAAGACCAGCGGGACGAGCGCCAGATCCTCAAACAGCAACATGCCAAAGGCGTTGCGCCCAACGGCGCCAGACGTGCCTGACATGGGCAACACCAGCGCCGTCGAGGACAGGGCAAGCGCGATGCCCAGCCCAAAAGCAGGCTCAAGCGCTTCACCGGCAAGGATGAGTGCGCCCGAAATCAGCAGGCCCGCCCCAAAAAGCTGGGCCGCGCCAATGCCAAAGACCAGACGGCGCATGGATCGCAAGCGGGCAAAGGACAGTTCCAAACCGATGCTGAACAACAGCAGGATGATCCCCAATTCTGCAAAGGGTTCAATCGCGGTCTTGTTGCTGATCGTGATCATCTTGATCCACGGCAGCGTGTCGGCAAAGCGCACGATGCCATAGGGACCGGCCAGAATTCCAAAGATGATAAAGCCGATGATCGGCGTAATCTTCAGGCGGGCAAAGGCGGGAATGACAATCCCGGCCGCCCCCAGAATGACCAAGGCGTCGTGCAGCGCGCTGGAATTGCTTTCGATGGCCATGGCGCAGCCTAACCTGCTTCACGCCGCAATGTCAGGCCCGATTGCAGAAAAAATGGTGCGGCGCGAAAAAAAAAGGCCGGGAAGCCATGGCTGCCCGGCCCCTTTGTCTTGTCATGAAACGACGCCTTTGGGCTTAGGCCCAGGCAGCCATTTCCTTTTCCAGATTGGCGCGGATGGCTTCGAAAAACTGTTCCGTTGTCATCCAGGCCTGATCCGGACCGATCAGGATCGCCAGATCCTTCGTCATCTGCCCGCTTTCAACGGTCT
>JBJOJQ010000135.1:0-4961 GCA_046046525.1 Pseudomonadota bacterium | reverse complement strand
GTTCAACGCTGCGCAAGCCGCCTTTGACCGGATGAAGCCCAAAGGCATCATCCTGTCCGGCGGCCCTGCCTCTGTACCAGAAGCGGGATCGCCACGTGCGCCGCAGTCATTTTTTGACGCCGGCCTTCCCATTCTTGGCATTTGTTATGGCCAGCAAACCATGTCGCAACAGCTGGGCGGCACGGTGGAGCCGGGCGATAGCGGGGAGTTTGGCCGCGCCTTTATCGACATTGCCGATGACTGCCTGTTGTTCGACGGTCTGTGGGACAAGGGCTCGCGCCATCAGGTCTGGATGAGCCATGGCGATAAGGTGACGGCCTTTGCGCCCGGTTTCCGCGTCGTTGCAACCACCGAAGGCGCGCCCTTTGCCGTCATCGCGGATGATGCTCGGCGTTTTTATGGCACGCAATTCCACCCGGAAGTCGTGCATACGCCCGATGGTGCAAAGCTGATTTCAAATTTTGTGCACAAGGTCTGTGGCCTGAAAGGCGATTGGACCATGGCGGAGTTTCGCGCGACCAAAGTGGCCGAAATTCGCGCGCAGGTGGGCGATGGCCGGGTGATCTGTGGCCTGTCGGGCGGCGTCGATTCCTCCGTTGCGGCGATCCTGATCCATGAAGCCATTGGCGATCAGTTGACCTGTGTTTTTGTGGATCATGGCTTGTTGCGCCTCAATGAGCGCGAACAGGTCGAACAGCTGTTCCGCGAACATTATAAAATCCCGCTGGTCGTGGTGGATGCAGAGGCGCGCTTTATGGCGGGTCTGGCCGGCGTCACCGATCCGGAAAAGAAGCGCAAGTTCATCGGCGCCGAATTTATCAATGTTTTTGAAGAAGAAGCGCGCAAGATTGGCGGGGCGGATTTCCTCGCACAGGGCACGCTTTATCCCGATGTGATCGAGTCTGTGTCGTTTACGGGCGGCCCTTCGGTCACAATCAAAAGCCATCATAATGTGGGCGGCCTGCCAGAGCGGATGAACATGAAGCTGGTTGAGCCGCTGCGCGAATTGTTCAAGGATGAAGTCCGCGCCCTGGGGCGGGAACTGGGCCTGCCCGATGTTTTTGTTGGCCGTCATCCCTTTCCGGGGCCGGGCCTTGCCATTCGCATTCCGGGTGAAGTCACCAAGGAACGCTGCGATATCTTGCGCAAGGCCGATGCCGTTTATCTGGAAGAAATCCGCAACGCGGGCCTTTACGATGCCATTTGGCAGGCCTTTGCCGTCCTTCTGCCGGTCCGCACGGTTGGCGTGATGGGCGATGGCCGCACCTATGACAGCGTGTGTGCGCTGCGGGCGGTAACCTCCACCGATGGCATGACCGCCGATGTCTTTCCCTTTGACAGCGCCTTTCTCAGCCGCGTGGCCACGCGGATCGTCAATGAGGTGAAGGGCATTAACCGCGTGGTCTATGACTATACGTCAAAGCCACCCGGCACGATTGAATGGGAATAAACAGCATGGCCATCACGCTGTACGGCATCCCCAATTGCGATACCGTGAAAAAGGCGCGCGTCTGGCTTGAGGCGCGCGGCATTGCCTATGATTTTCACGATTACAAGAAATCCGGTGTCGATGTCGCGGATCTTGGGCGCTGGTGTGATGCACTGGGCTGGGAAACGGTGCTGAACCGCGCCGGGACGACATTTCGCAAGCTGCCAGATGCAGATAAGGCCGGGCTGAACCGGGATCGCGCCATTGCCCTGATGGCGGCGCAGCCGTCGATGATCAAACGGCCGATCCTGGCCTTTCCGGGTGGTCTTCTTGCCGGGTTTAAGGCCGATATCTGGGCCGATCAGGTCGCCTGATTGGGGGCAAAGGCCGCTGCAACCTTGGCGGATAGACGCCACAGGCCATAGGTCAGTCCAGCGCCGACAATGCCGTCAACCGCATAATGCCAGCCCAGATAGATCGATCCGAACCAGATGAAGAGGGCATAGGCAACAAAGGCCCAGCCGATCCAGCGATGGATCTGAAAGCCGCCAATGGCAAAAAGCGCGGCCATCGACACATGCACCGACGGCATGGCCGAAATGCCAAAGCCGGGCATGTAGATGCCTGAAAAATACCGCTTCATCAGCATGACATGGCCAATGGGTGCGGTCAGGATATCGCCATCCTGCCGGGCGAGCTGGCCCAGATGCACAATCCGATCATGCAGCGCCTGAAAGCTGTCATGCGGGCCGATAAAATGCGGATAAAACATGGGGCCGGCGGAAGCGAGCAGCCAGGCCGCAAGGCCGCCAACCAGCGCCCAAACCGCAATCCAGCAGCCAATCAACCGCGCGCGCACAAGTGGATCATGGACGAGCGCCGCCCACAGCACGGGGCAGAACATCAAAATCGGCAGCCAGATGCCATAGGCTTTGTCGAGCCACAGGGTGAAGGTGACAGAATCGACAAGGTTGTGGAGCACCTGCCAGCCATCCGCCCCGAAAAACAGCAGCCGATCAATGTCGGCCAACAGCGGATCGAACGGAAAGCCCTGGGCTTTCAGCACATATTGTTTGAACATCCCGTAGACCGGGATGGCCGCACTGGTCGCCGTTGCCGTGACCAGCATCCATTGCGCGCGGGCGTGCAGAATTTCAAAGCGGTGGCCGATCAGCTTTTCGGCAATGCGGATCACGCCCCACACCACCGAAACGCTGACAAAGGGCAGCATCAGATAAAGGCTCATGCCCCGCGCCAGTGCGGAGAGCGGGACTGGGGTCACGAGAAAGAGCAGAACGCCCGATACTGCGATAAAGCCCAGCAAAGCGGCCAAAAAGCGCCGCTCACCCTGGGGCAGGTCGCGATGAAAACGCAGGTTCAGCCGGCGCAGCATCGCGGCAAGCGCAGCACCGCCCCGGCGGGGCGCAAGCACGTCCTGCGAACTCAAATCGGTCATTTCGACATGCGGCTCCGTCACGCAAGGCTGTCCGAAGGGCACACCGGACGCGGGATCGCCTATCCAATCAGTCGAGAATGAGCAAGAACATGTCGCAAAACCGTCATAAATTGCGATGAACCGTGCAACCTGTTCGTGAAGGCTTTGCCTTCGCACCCGCCCGGTCTATGAAGCGACCTATGTCAACGACTTCGACTACACTCACGCTCGACACATCGACGAGCCGCGCCAACCCGACGCCCACGCCCATGAAGCGCCTCACGGTGCCGCGCATTCGCCAGCGCAAGGGCGGCGAACCGCTGGTTATGCTAACTGCTTATACAGTCCGCATGGCCCAGTTGCTGGACCCGCATTGCGATATGCTGCTGGTCGGGGATTCGCTGGGGCAGGTGATCTATGGCCTGCCGCATACGGTGGCCGTCACCATGGAAATGATGGCGGCGCATGGCGCAGCGGTGGTCCGTGGCAGCTATCATGCGGCGGTGATCGTCGATATGCCCTTTGGCAGCTATGAAGGTTCGCCCGAACAGGCGTTCAACAACGCATCGCGCCTGTTGAAAGAAACGGGTGCGGCCGGGGTGAAGATTGAAGGCGGCAAGGTTTTGGCGCCAACGGTTGAATTTCTGACATCGCGGGGCATTCCGGTGATGGCGCATGTCGGCCTGACGCCTCAGGCGGTCAATATCCTTGGCGGCTATGGCGTGCGCGGCAAAAGCGACCAGGAAGCGCGTTCAATTGTCGAAGACGCGATCGCCATGGCCGATGCCGGCGCCTTTGCCATGGTTATCGAAGGCGTTTTGGAACCCATCGCCATCGAAATTACGCAAAAAGTGGCCTGTCCCACCATCGGCATTGGCGCCTCGGCCCAGTGCGACGGGCAGGTCCTGGTGACGGAAGATATGCTGGGCCTGTTTGAACGCACGCCGAAATTCGTGAAGAAATATGCCGGCATGTCGAGCTTTGTCGCTGAGGCGGTTGAGCAATATTCAAAGGATGTGCGGAACCGCAGCTTCCCGGGAGAGGACCAGCTTTACCTGTCCTGATTGTCTTGTCGCTTCCCCTTGGTCCACTGCGCGGCTAAGGGATCACCATCCGCTGTTCAGGGAGACCGGTTTTGGCGCTGCCGCCCATCAATACGAGTGAAGAAAGCTTTATCCGCGAAGTGGATGAAGAGCTGCGCCGTGATCGGCTGATGACGATTTGGACCCGTTATGGGCGCTGGATCATCGCGGCTGTTGTCCTGGGGCTTGCGGCGCTGGCGGGATGGCTGATCTGGCAAGATCAAAAGTTCAAGGCTGCCAGCGTGGAAAGCGAAGCGCTGGACGAGGCTGTGCGGCAAGCAAGTGCGGGCAATGACGCAGGTGCGATCAAGACGCTCGCCCCGCTCAAAACCTCAACCAATGACGGCTATCGGGCAACCGCGATGCTCACTGAGGCGGCGATTTTGCTGCAACGGCAAAATCTGGATGGTGCGGCGAAAATCTATGCGCAGGTCGCCGCGGATGAGACGCTGCCAAAGCCTTGGCGTGATCTGGCCCTGGTCCGCCAAACCGCGGTGCAATATGATCGTGTCGCCCCGGATGAGGTGATTGCGCGCCTGTCGCCGCTGGCCGTCAAGGGCAATCCCTGGTTTGGCAGTGCAGGCGAAATGGTGGCCATCGCCTATCTCAAGAAACAGAATATTCAGGCAGCAGCAAAGTTGTTTGGCGATATTGCAGCCGATAAGAGCGTTCCAGAAAGCATTCGGGGCCGTGCCGCCAATATGGCGGCCTCCTTGTCTGCGCGTCCGGCCGCTGTCGCAAAGCAAGGAAAATCTCAATGACCCGATCGACGTTGTCGCGCGGCAAAACCCTTCTTCTCCTCCCCGTTCTGGTCGCCGTGTCGGCGTGCGGCGTGTTTGGCGGTGGGGATTCCAAAAAGCCCAAAACCCCCATTTTGGGCCAACGCGTGCCGATTTTGACATCTGAAGCCGTGGCACAGGCAGATCCTGCCCTTGCCGGCGTTGATGTCCTCTTGCCGCCTGCGCAGGTCAACGAAAGCTGGAACCAGCCCGGTGGCAGCCCGTCCAAGGTGATG
>JBJOJQ010000099.1:0-3407 GCA_046046525.1 Pseudomonadota bacterium | reverse complement strand
AAGGCCAATGGCCGGCCTCTGCAGCGGTTGCGCCCGCCTCAGCTGAAGAGGTGCAGGCGATTGTGCGCCTGGCCAACCAATATAAAATCCCGCTTTGGCCGGTCAGTCGCGGCAAGAATCTGGGCTATGGGCAGGCCGCGCCGCGTCTGGCTGGTTCGGTGGTTCTGGATCTGGGCCGGATGAACCGTGTGCTCGAACTGGATACCAAGCTTGGCTATTGCGTGCTGGAACCGGGCGTCAGCTTTTTCGACCTTTATGATCATCTGGAGCGCGAAAAGGCGCCGCTTTGGATGTCGGTGCCCGGCAATGGCTGGGGGTCGGTGCTGGGCAATGCGCTGGACCATGGCATTGGTTATACGCCTTATGGCCTGCATGCGCGCAATTTGTGCGGGATTGAGGCGGTGATGCCCGATGGCGATATCATGCGCACGGGCATGGCCGCGATGGCAAATAACAAGGCTGCGCATCTCTTCCCGCTGAGCTATGGTCCTGACTGGACGCACATGTTCACCCAGTCGAACATGGGCGTTGTCACCAAAGCCGGCGTCTGGCTGATGCCAGAGCCGGAAAGCTCGCTGCAACTGACGCTCGATATCCCGAATGAGGAGGATATTGGCTGGGTGGTCGATACCGTCGCCCCGCTGAAAATCGCCGGTCTGATTGAACAAAATGTGTTCATCCCGTCCTGGCTGGGTAAAATCGTGCTGAAGGGTCAGCGCAAGGATTTCTGGGACAAGCCGTCGGCCATCCCCGATTGGCGCGTCCAGGAACTGCTCAAAGAGCATAAGCTGGGCTATTGGCAGGTGCAGGTCCGCCTTTATGGCGATGAAGGCGTGAACAAGGCCAAGGCAGAGGTCATCAAATCAGCCTTTAAAAAGCATCTGGACGCCCCGATGCACGAGGAATGGTGGCGCAAGGGCGACCCGCGGGGCATTTACGATGTGACCGTTGGCGTGCCTTCCGCGGTGCCGCTGCAAATGGGCGATTGGGTGGGCGGCCGCAGCGCGCATCTGGGCTTTTCGCCGGTTGTCCCGGCCAATAGCACCCATGTGATGGATCAGCTGCGTCGCAGCCGAAAGATCATCGCGGATCATGATGTTGATTTTTACGCCAGCTTCACAATCGGCGGTCGTTTTGCAAATAATATCAATATGTTGATGTATGATCGTGACAATGTTTCTCAAGTTGGGAATATGAAAAAGCTGTTCAATGCGCTGGTTTTTGAAAGCGCCAAGGCGGGCTATGCCGAATATCGCACGCATCTTGGCTGGATGGACGCGGTCAACACCACCTTTGATTTCAACAATCAGGCGCAGCGCCGCTTCAATGAAAAGGTGAAGGACGCGCTGGACCCCAATGGGATTATAGCCCCCGGCAAACAAGGGGTTTGGCCCAGCGTCTATCGCGATCTCGCCAAGGAGGGGCAGGCATGAAGCGCGTTGTTTTGATCGCTGCATTGGCCCTTTCGGCCTGTCAGTCGGGCGCACCGTCGAACGACGCCGGAAAGGGTGGCCCACCGCCTTTGCCGCCTTATCAAATCCGCGCTGAAGCGCCCAAGGGGGATCGGCTGGCCGCGCGCAGCGACGGCGCGGCGCTGTTTTCCCATCATTGCGGATATTGCCATTTGGCAGGCGGCATGGGCACCAATTTGTTGACCAAGCAGCGGATGATGGCCGGCGAACCGCCAGAAAAGGGCTTGCTGGTCAATCGCACGGACCTGACAATGGACTATGTGACATCGGTTGTGCGCATGGGCAAAGTCGCCATGCCGCGGCTGACGCGCGTCGATGTGACCGATGCAGAATTGCAGGCGATTGCCGCTTATCTGGCAAAGGACAAAAAATGACCCTGTCGCGGCGATCCATGCTGAAGCTGGGGGTGGTGGCGGCGGCCGCTGCGGCGCCGGCAACGCGCGGCCTTGCGCAAAAGCGCCCGGCGCTGGTGATTTATGACAGTCGGCTGCCCGACAGCATCGCCTTTGCCAAGGCACAGGGCGTGCGTGCGATTGATATTGCGCGCGAACATGGCACCTTGTGGCGCAGCCTGCGTGCCCCCCTGCCAGATGGGCGGATTATCGGCATGACGCGGTGGAGCGATCTGGTGCTGGTGCGCGGAGCCTTTGAAGAAAAGGGGAAGCGGATCCGGCATCAAAGCCAGGCCACCCCGCACAGCCCCTTTGTCTGGGAAATGGCCTGAGGCGCGGCCGCTGGCGCACGCGCAGCTGCCCCAATCAGCGCTTGACCGACTCTATCTGCATTCGTAAGCAAGACATACAAATATAGGAGAGCGATGGCGGCATGCTGACACGGCAAGTCCATCCGGAAAAACAGGCATTTGCGGCGCCGCGCGTCCCAGGCCTTTGCGTCCGGACGGCGGGCGCGTTGGCCGATGCATCCCCGTCATGTCTGGCCCGCCTATATGTGCGCCATTAACCGAAGTGAGAGAGAGCCCTGATGGCCGATGTGACGCTGTACCACTGGGAACCGAACGCCAATTCCGGCAAGCCGATGCTTGCGCTGATGGAAAAGGGGGTTGCGTTCGACAGCCACTATATCGACATGCTGAATTTTGATCAGCACAAGCCCGAATATCTGGCGATCAATCCGCAAGGGACGATCCCCGCCATGACGCATGGGGACCGGGTGCTTGTCGAAAGCACGGCGATCATGGAATATGTCAACGATGCCTTTGCCGGGCCGGATCTGATGCCCGCCAATGCGCAGGACCGGTTGCGCATCCGCTGGTGGATGAAGTTCATGGACCAGTGGCTGGCGCCCAGCTTTTCAATGTTTGGCTGGAAATTCTTTGTCGGGCCGAATGCGCTTGCCGCCCATGGCCAAGAGAAAATCGAGGCGCAGATTGCGCGCATTCCGCTGCCTGAACGCCAGATTGCATGGCGCAAAGCCGTGTTCGGCCTGTTCAGCGACGCCGAAATGGCCGAAAGCGGCCGCCGCATTGGCGTGGGCATCCGCATGCTGGAGGAAGAACTGGCAAAGCGCGAATGGCTGGCCAGCGACCAATATAGCCTTGCGGATGTCAACGGCTTTAACCTTGCTTATGCCATGCCCTTGTCGCAGCCGCATCTCGCCAATGATGATGTGACGCCCAATATCATGCGCTGGTTGCGCGCGATTTATCGGCGCCCCGCCACGCGCGCCTGCTGGAAATTGGGGCGCACCCCCATGGCCAGCCGCGTCGAAATTCTGGAGCAGGATTATATTCCGCCACGGGATGAGTCCGAAGGCATTGCGAGTGGAGTGCGCTGACATGACAAGCATCCTGTATCATGGCGAACCAAGCGGCCCGTCCTTGACCGTGCTGGCCGCGCTGGCGGAATCCGGGGTGGAGATGGACTGCCGCCCGATCAATCTCTTGGCCGGTGAACGCCATCGGCTGCCCGGCCTCAC
>JBJOJQ010000098.1:0-11856 GCA_046046525.1 Pseudomonadota bacterium | reverse complement strand
GCGCGATCAGCGGCTGGGCAGAGATCAACACCCCCGTCACATGCGTCACCTGCGGGCGGGTGAGAACAGGGCCCGCCTGCTGCGTTGCGCGGATCCAGATCAACCCGCAGCCCAAAGCCAGCGCGCAACCGCCCAGGATCAGCGACAGGCCCAATCGTCGCGCCGGGCCAAGCACCACCCCCAGCAGCGCCACCGATCCGCCCCCCAAAATCAGCGCCCACCACATCGGGCGCAGCGGAAAGACAAACCAACCGGCAATGCCCAGGCCCAGCAAAACGGGCAGCCATAATGGCAATTGCCCCCGTTCTGCCTCAAGCCCGTTTTCCAGCCGCTGCAAAATGCGCTGGCCATAGCCCATCGCGCGTGTTTGAAGCGCGTCAAATCCCGTGCTAGGGGCCTCGCCGGCTGTGCTGGCCATTGCCTTTTGTTGGAGAATAAGCGCGTGGGCGCAAGCAAAGAAAATTCAGCCGTTGTCACGCGTTTTGCGCCCTCGCCGACGGGATATCTGCATATCGGGGGCGCGCGCACCGCGCTCTATAACTGGCTTTATGCCCGGCGGATGGGTGGTAAGTTCTTGTTGCGGATCGAAGATACGGATCGGGCCCGGTCCACCGATGCCGCGATTGACGCCATTTTGGATGGCCTGCGCTGGCTGGATCTCGATTGGGATGGTGACGAAGTTTATCAATTTTCGCGCGCCGCCCGCCATGCCGAAGTGGCGCATGAACTGATCGCCCGCGGCCATGCCTATCGCTGTTATCTGACGCAGGACGATCTTGCCCAGATGCGCGCCAGCGCCGAAGCCGAAAAACGGCCATTCCGCATTCGCAGCCCCTGGCGCGACACGCCAGCGGCGGATCAGCCGCAGGACACGCCCTTTGTGGTGCGCCTGAAGGCCCCGACCGAAGGTGCTGTGACGATTTCTGATCTGGTGCAAGGCGATGTCACTGTGGCCAATGCCGAGCTGGATGACATGATTCTGCTGCGATCGGATGGAACACCCACCTACATGTTGAGCGTTGTTGTTGATGATCATGACATGGGCGTCACCCATGTTATCCGCGGCGACGACCATCTGAACAACGCCTTTCGCCAATTGGCGCTGATCCGCGGCATGGGCTGGCCAGAGCCGGTTTATGCCCATGTCCCTTTGATCCACGGGCCGGATGGTGCCAAATTGTCCAAGCGTCATGGCGCGCTGGGCGTTGACGCCTATCGCGATGAGATGGGCTATCTGCCGGAAGCGATTAACAATTATCTGCTGAAACTGGGCTGGGGCCATGGCGATGATGAAATCATCAGCCGCACCCAGGCGATTGAATGGTTTGATGTGCGCGATGTGGGCCGGGGCGCAGCCCGATTTGACTTTAAAAAGCTCGAAAATCTGAACGGCCATTATATCCGCGAAGCCGATGATGCCCGGTTGGCGCATCTTGCCCAGCCACGGATCGAAACCGCCATTGGGCGCGCCCTGACCGAAGCGGACATGATGCTGCTGGCGCAGGCGATGCCGGTCCTGAAAGTCCGCGCCAAAACGATGATCGAAATTGCCGAAGGCGCGCTTTTCCTTTTTGAGACGCGCCCAATTTCGATGGACGAAAAAGCGGTTAACCTGCTAGGTGGCGATGCCGATGTCCTTCTGGGCAAGGCCTATGAAGCACTGAAGAGCCAGCCTTTATGGGACATGGCTCCGCTGGAAGAGGGTGTTAAGGCCGTTGCAACGGAGGCCGGTGTCGGTCTCGGCAGGGTTGCGCAACCATTGCGGGCTGCGCTAACCGGTCGGGGAACCTCCCCCGGTATTTTTGATGTGCTGGTGCTGCTCGGTCGCGAGGAGTCATTGGCAAGGCTTGAAGATTGCTTGGCGCGCAGCGCTTGAGGAAGGATTAGCAAGGGGCAAGATGATGTCGGATAATAATGCAAAGCTGTCACTGGGTGGCGCGGACACCAACTATACCGTCCGCTCTGGCACGATTGGCCCGGATGTTATCGACATCCCAAGCTCTATGCCAATACCGGCGCCTTCACCTTTGATCCCGGCTTCATGTCGACCGCTTCGTGCGAATCGGGCCTGACCTATATTGATGGCGATGCCGGTGTTCTGCTGCACCGTGGTTATCCGATTGGTCAGCTGGCCGAACAATCGTCGTTCATGGAAGTGGCCTATCTGCTGTTGAATGGCGAATTGCCCTCGTCTGATGAACTGACGGGCTTTACCCGCACGATCAGCCGCCACACGATGATCCACGAACAGCTGTCGACATTTTATCGGGGCTTCCGCCGCGATGCGCACCCGATGGCCATCATGTGCGGCGTCGTGGGCGCCCTGTCTGCCTTTTACCATGACTCCACCGACATTGCCGATCCGTACCAGCGCATGGTGGCGTCGCACCGGTTGATCGCGAAGATGCCGACCATTGCGGCGATGGCCTATAAATATTCCATCGGTCAGCCGTTCATGTACCCGCGCAACGACCTGTCCTATACGGCTAATTTCCTGCGCATGACCTTTGGCGTGCCGGCCGAGGAATATTATGTCGATCCCGCCATTGAGCGCGCGATGGACCGGATTTTCATCCTCCATGCCGATCATGAACAAAATGCCTCTACCTCGACGGTGCGTCTGGCCGGGTCTTCGGGCGCCAACCCATTTGCCTGTATCGCGGCGGGCATTGCCTGTCTGTGGGGGCCAGCGCATGGCGGGGCGAATGAAGCCGCGCTGAACATGCTGCGCGAAATCGGCCGTCCGGAACGCATTCCTGAATATATTGCGCGCGCCAAGGACAAGAATGATCCGTTCCGCCTGATGGGCTTTGGCCATCGCGTGTACAAAAATTATGACCCGCGTGCGACCGTGATGCAGCAGACGCTGCGCGAAGTGTTCGATGCGCTGAAGATCAACGATCCGGTGTTTGAAGTTGCGTTGCAGCTTGAAGAAATGGCGTTGAACGACCCCTATTTCATCGAAAAGAAGCTCTTCCCCAATGTGGACTTCTATTCGGGTGTCATCCTGTCAGCGGTTGGTTTCCCGACCGAAATGTTCACCGTGCTCTTTGCGTTGGCCCGCACCGTGGGCTGGGTTGCGCAGTGGAATGAAATGATTTCCGATCCTGAACAGAAGATTGGCCGTCCGCGTCAGCTCTACACCGGGCCGGCTGCACGAGATTATGTGCCGCTGTCGCAGCGCTGATCGATAGGATCTGCATGAAAATCGGGCGCTCTTCCAAATGGAAGGGCGCCTTTTTTCATGACCTTAAAGCGCGGCCGATGGCGGTGGCGCCGGGCAAAGGCGCAGGCAAAAGCGCGCGCCCTGCCCCACGGCGCTGTCCACCGTCACATCGCCGCCCATGGCCCGCGCCAAGCGCCGCGAGATGTAAAGGCCAAGCCCCGTCCCGCCCGCTTCGGATGGGTTTAACCGTTCAAATTTATGGAAGATCCGGTCCTGATCGTCGGGCGCAATCCCCGGCCCCTGATCCGCAATGATGACGGCGACATGATCGTCCGTGGCGATCAGGTGGGCGGTGATGGCGCTGCCGGCGGGGGCATAGCGCACGGCATTGCTGATCAGGTTCACCAGGATTTGCAACACGCGCCCAAAATCCCCCCGCGCCCAGACCGGTTGATCGGCACCACGCGCGATAATTTCCACCTGCTGCGCCATTAAGCGTACGCCGAACAAGCCGATGGCGCGGTGAAGGCTTTCCGTCAGATCCAGCGTTTCGGCATCCATCCGGAAATCCGGCCGTTCAATATCATGGGTGCGTGCCAGATCACCCACCAGCCCCAGCAAATGCCGCGCCGCCCCGGCAATATCTTCGGCATAGCGGACATACACATGACGCAAGGGACCATCGGCCTGCGCGGCGGCGGCATCTGCATGGGTGAGAACATCGGCAATTGGCGCCCGCAAGCTGGGCTCCAGACGGTCAAGAAACGCCGCTGACAGATCGGTATCGCGTTCGGCTTCGGCCAGACCTTCCGGCGCCGGTGCTGCGGGGGCCGACGCGATCGCGCGAAACTGGCCGACAAGCCCCGCAAATTGGCCTTCGGCATCAAAATGGGGCGTGGCAGCCATCATCACCAATTGGCCGGTGGGGCTGCATTCTGCCACTTGCCCTTCAAAGGCCGCCCTATTGGCCAGCGCGCCCAGCATCGGCATATCCCCGGCAGGGTCGGGCAGCGGCCGCAGGACCTGCGCCAAGGCCAGCCCGCGTGCCGTTGCCGGCAAAAAGCCAATGTCCCGATCAACACCAGCGGCCATATGCGTGATCCGCAGCTGGGCATCAGTCCGCCAGGCGCAATCCGCATCCAGCCGGGCCTGATCAAAGGCGCTGTCGGCCAGCAGTTCAGCATCGGGCGACAGGCCGGGCCTGTCCCAGCCACTGATGGCAAAGCCGACGCCTGTGGCATCCGCGCTCACCTCAATCCAAAGATCGCGGACCACCGGGCCATCGGCCAGGATCAGCCGTTGCGACAGAGATACGCCGCGCGTCTGGGAGTCGGCTTGGGCTTGGGCTTCGGCTTGGGATTGGGCCGCGCGCACGATCAGCGCCAGGTGCGGCAGGGCCAGGGCCCCGCCCGGCACACCCCCGGCATCGCGGTGCAACTGATCCAGCGGCGGGTCTGCCGCGATCAGGCGACCCTGCGCATCAACCCGGCCATGGACGATCTTCATGCCGCCGCCTTAGGCGGTGCAGGTTAAGGCCCGCCTAATTGCGTTCGAATTTCTGTTGGGCCGAAATCTGCGCCACCAGCGCCAAAGCAAGGGCAATGCCCAGCCCCAATTTGGGCCAGCTCGCCAAGAAAAAGGCAGAAAGCAGCAGCGCCTCCCCGGCTGTCCCCAGCCGCCAGCCGGGCAGCGTCGCGCCGCGCCAGCGGGCATGGAGGAGCAGCGCGTTTTGCAGGCCAAGCCAGATCAACAGGCCGACAATGGGCTGCATGGGATCTTCTGTCAGGGCAAGGCGGCCCGCAAGGGTGAGGAGGATCAGCGGCAATAACAGCGTGCGCGCTGCCAGCACCTGCCGCAAAAAGGGGCGTGCCGGGGCGCCAATCTGCCCCAGAAACTCCGTCAAAATCGCCCCGATATGCACAAGGCACATCAGGATCAGCGCCAGCACTGCCAGGCCAAGGCCGCTGAGACCAATGGCCGTGAGCGCCAGGATAAGCGCCAGACTGGCCGTCATATTGGGCGAAATCGGCTTAAGCGCGAGCTTATGGGCCACCCATCGCAGGCCAGGCACAAAGACAAGGCGTTCCAACAGACCATCCGGGACCAGTTTGGCCGAACGCACCACGGCATTGACCGTTCCGGCAAGATCCTCGGCATGGATGGGCGCCAGTTCATCCGCCTCTTCTTCCGCAGCCACGCCCAAAGGCCGCCGGACCACGCCTTGCTGAATGGCCTTGCGGATGAGCGTGGGGCCAAAGGCCCAATCGCCCAGCATCGAGGCCGTTTCATGGACGATATAGGCGGGCAAAATGGCGGCCCCGGCCCAATTGTCGCTGGCGTCGATCCGTTCAAACCGGTCACGCCCCCAGGCTTCTGGCAGGGTAAGCACGGCCGGTGGCCGTTCCGATAACAGGCCGGTAAACACCTCATCCGGCACGACAAAAGCGGTGGAGAGCAGCAAGACCGTTTCGTCCGGATGCAAAAAGTCTGCGGCTTCACGCGGGGATCGCGCCAGGCGAATGTCATGCCCGCGCGACCGCAGCCGATCCACCGCCTGGATCAAGGACCCCGGCAAAGGGCCCGCGCACACAACAACATGCGCGCATCCGATCCGCACCGCCTGTTCCACCAGACGTTCGAGCAGGGTCTGGCCGCCAAGCGTCAGCAACAGCGGCTGGGCCGCTGCCCCTGCATCTTCCTCCATTGTGGCGAGAACAAGCGCCGCGAGCGGCACGTCTTTCCTCCTGCTGTCAGCTGTGCGCCGGGGATAGGCAATTTGCGTCGATTCGCAAATCTCCCAGATCAAAGCTGCAAATGGGCAATGGCCTGCTGAATCCGGCGAAGCGCCACCGGATCCCCTGGAACGCCGGCCAGCGCCTCTTGGGCGGCCAGCTGCAATTCGGTTGCGCTGAAACTTGCCGCAAGCCCGGCCAAACGGCGGGCCGCCACCTGCCAATTGGCATCACAGCGCGCCCGTGCCAGCAAATCGGCATAGCCGGCCGCGCCGCTGATCAGCGCAGCACGCAATTCCCCCGCCAGATGCGCATCCGGGCCAGCAATGGCGACCAGAACATCGTTAAAAACAAGCGAGGGATAGGCCATGCCGCACCCTATGCTGGCCAAGGTTAACAGCCTGTTGAGAGGGCTGTAAGTCAGTGCAAAAATATGCAAGGATCGTCGGTCATGGCGCGACTCCGAACATGATGTTCTGTCCGCCACAAGGGGTTAGGGTTGGCACATGGCTGGGGGATCTAAAATTGTTGGCATCAGGCCACCGCATCAGGACGAGGGCGCCAGCAAAAGTCGCGGAAAATCATCCGGTTCGCGCGCTGCTACCTTGACCGCCGAAATGATGGAAATTGATGAAGCCCCGGCCAGCCGGTTGGGCTTTCGCCTGCTGAACATTGGTGCGGTACTGGCTGCGCTGGCCTGGACGGGCAGCGCCTGCTGGACCTTCTGGACCAGCCTGAACGGCGCGACGCCGGATCTTCCCGCCGTCATCAGCTTTTTGGCCACGCTGTCGACGCCGCTGGTCCTGATTGCCCTGATCTGGGCGCTGATCCTCCGGTCGCAAGCCGGGCAAACGCATCGCTTCACCACGACCGTTTCGAAATTGCGGCATGAAGAGGCCCGTCTGGCCGCAACGCTTGCCGATATGGCCCGCCGGATCGATGCCAACCGCATGGCGCTGGCCGAACAGGCAAATCTTATGGCCACCATTGGCGAGGAAACCGCTGATCGGTTGAACGATGTCTCGCTGTCGATGCAGGGTCAGGTTGAAGCCATTAACCGCCATGCAGCCACGCTAGAGGCGCGGACATCGCATGCCCGGTCGGACATGACGGGCCTGCTGGCCGATGTGCCGCAGGCGCATGCCGAGGTGAACCGCATGGCCGAATTGCTGGATGCAACGGGCCAAAATGCCATGACATCGGCCAATGCGCTGGCCGCCCAATTGGCCTTGCTTGCCGAACGGGGCCGCAATGCCGATGACATCGCTGCGCGCTCTGCGTTGCATCTTGCCGAACGCGTCGCCAGCCTGGATGACATGACCCGGATTGCCGCGGCACGGATGGAAGAAGCCTCTGCCGCAACCGTGACCGCGGTTGAAACCGTTCTGGACCGGGCAGCGGCCGCGCTGGCCGAAACGCGTGCGGATCTGGAAGCGCAGGGCAATGCCACGGTGTCCATGATCGAAACCAGCCATGCCGCGATCACCGCATCGGGTGTGGAGGCGACCAGCGCCGTTGCCGATCGCGTGGCGCAGATTGCCGCCAGCATCGAAAAGGTCAGCCAGGTCTTTGCAGCGCAAGATGCCGCGGCCAAGGCGCTGCTCGACCGCCTGAACAGCGAAATCACGGCGCTCGAAGGGCGCTTTGCCGGCCTTGAGGATCAGTCGCAAGGCAATGTGGATCGTGCAGCGGCCGCGTTGCAGGGCCTGAAGCAGCAGGCGGATCAATTGACCGGCGCGTTGGACCAGGGTGGCAAGACAGCGGATGCGTTGATCACCCAGGCCGAAACCCTGTTGACCGCGCTCGATGCATCGGTGCGCGAAATTGATGAAACATTGCCCTTGGCGCATCAGCGGCTTCAGGAAACGGCCGCTGCCAGCCGCAAGGCGGCGCGGGACACGATGCCGGAAATCACCGCGCTGGAAACTGCATCCTCTGCCGCACTTGACCGCCTGCGCGATGCCGAGACGCTGGTAACGGCGCAGCGCGACCTGATTGACCGGACGGTGCAGTCCGCCGGCGCTGCCATTGAACAGAGCCGCGCAACCGCCGAAGCCTTGTCCCGCGAGCTTGATGCCGCTGAGGAACAAGCAAAGTCGCTGACCGGCACTGCCGCGCCGCAATTGATCGACGCGCTGTTGCGGATCAAGGATACCGCGCAACAGGCCGCCGAACATGCCCGGACCGCGCTGGACAATGTTGTGCCAGATGCCGCGCACAGGCTTGGCGCAGAGGCGCGCGACGCGCTGGAGGCGGCCTTGTCTGGCCCGGTTGAGGACCAAATGGCCCTGATTGCCGAACGCGCCGAACAGGCCATTGCCGCGGCACGCAAGGCCGTGGGCCATTTGACCACAGAAGTCGCCAATATCGACGCCGCAGCCTTGGGGCTGGAACAGCGGATTGATGACGCCAAGGATGAAGCCGTCCGGGGCGATAAGGCGCAATTTGCCCGGCGGATGGCGCGGATTATCGATGCGCTGAACTCCAACGCGATCAGCGTTTCCAAGATCCTGTCGGAAGAGGTGTCACAGACCGCTTGGGGTGCCTATCTGCGCGGGGAACGGGGCATTTTCACCCGCCAAGCCGTGCGGCTTTTGTCGGGCAGCGAAGCGCGGGAATTGCGCCGCCTTTATCAGGATGACGATGCGTTCCGCGATCTCGTGAACCTTTACGTCCATGATTTCGAGGCGATGTTGCGCAATGTGCTTGCCACGCGCGACGGCGATCCGTTGAGCGTTACGTTGATTTCATCCGATGCCGGCAAGCTGTATGTCGCGCTGGCGCAGGCGATTGAACGCCTGCGCTAACGCCGGATTTTGGGCTGATCAGCGGGTGAAATCAAAATCTTCCGATGTCAGCCAGCCGTTGACATAGTTCACATAATAAAGACCGAACAGGATCGCCGACACCAAGGTCGTCCACATCAGGATGCGTGCAGGGCGGAAATTATGCGGGGCGCTTTCGGCCTGCCCCGGCACAAGCTCTGCGCCTTCTTCAATCGAGGTGCGGACATGGAATGGCATGACGAGAAACGCGCTCATCACCCAGAACAGGCAATAAATGGCGAGGATGGATGTCCACTTCATGCGTTGGAACTTTCTCTCACGATATGCACTTCAACAAGCGGCTTCTTGCCTGTCCAGTCTGTCGCGACCCGACGTACGGCAAGACGCACGCCCTCCCTCAACCGTGTTTCGTCTCTTTCGCCCGAAGATGCCGCCTTGGCCGCAGCCGCGCAAGCTTCCTCGATAAAGTCGCTGCGATCTTCCTCAACCGGCACGCCAAGCAAGCGGCATGAGGGCGCGCCGATCAGGCGGCCAGCGGCATTCAACGCCACAGCAACGGAAATAACGCCATGGATCGCAATCTTACGGCGTTCATTCATCGTCGTGCCATCGGCCGGCAAGATCACATCGCCGTCCAAAATCAGCCGCCCGGTGCGTTCCCGCCCGACAATGTCTGGGCCATTGGGCGCCAAGCGCACAACATCCCCATTTGACTGGACGATGGCAGCGGCAACACCCGTTTCCAAGCCAAAGCGCGCCTGTTCTGCCATGTGCCGCCGTTCGCCATGGACGGGCACCAAAATCTCTGGCCGCAGCCAGCCGTAAAGCGCCGCCAGCTCTGGCCGGGCTGGATGACCAGACACATGCACATGCGCCTGCTTTTCGGTCACCATGCGGATATTCCGCCGCGCCAGCTGGTTCATCACCTTGCCAATTGCAACTTCATTGCCGGGGATTTGGCGAGAGGAAAAGATAACCGTATCGCCTTCATCCAGCTTGATCGGATGGCTGCCCTCTGCAATCCGGCCCAGCGCGGCGCGCGGTTCCCCCTGCCCGCCGGTTGCAATCACCAGCACCTCGTTTCGGCGGCACCCGTCCACAGCCTCCATATCAACCATGTCGGGCATGGTCTTCAGATAGCCATTGGCCTGCGCCACCGTCATCATGCGATGCAAGGACCGGCCCGCAATGCACAATTTACGGCCAGTTTCGCGCGCAACATTGGCCAATGTCTGCAACCGGGCGACATTTGAGGCAAAGCTGGTGACAACCACCCGCCCCTTGGCCTCGCGCACCGATTGCAGCAGCCCGGCATAGACGCTGCCTTCGGAGCCACTGGCTTGCGGATTGAAGACATTGGTGGAATCGCACACCAGCGCCAGCACCCCTGCATCGCCAATCGCCGTCAGCCGGTCTGCGGTTGATGGCGTGCCGATGATCGGCGCGTCATCCAGCTTCCAATCGCCGGTATGGAAGATGCGGCCATAGGGGGTGCTGATGAGAACGGCGCTCATTTCCGGAATGGAATGGGCCAGCGGCACCAATTCACACCCAAAGGGCCCAATGGTGACAGCGCCTTCCATGGGGAGCACGCGCAACTCAACCTCTTGCGCCAGGCCTTCTTCTTCCAGCTTGCCGCGGATCAACCCCGCTGTGAATGGCGTGGCATAGAGCGGCACGCCAAGTTCGGCGGCCAGATACGGCACGGCCCCGATATGGTCTTCATGCCCGTGCGTCAGCACGATGCCGAGCAGATCCTTCTTACGATCTTCGATAAATTCCAGATCTGGCAGGACAATTTCAACGCCGGGGTAATCATTGCCGGCAAAGGTGATCCCCAGATCAACCATCAGCCATTTACCCTGGCAGCCATAGAGATTGACGTTCATGCCAATCTCATCCGACCCGCCTAGGGCGAGGAAAAGAAGCTCATTGTTCGGATGTGTCATATCCTGCCATCGCGGCGCGCGTAGAGAATGGCAAGGCCCCTCAGCGTCAAATCACTGTCGATCGCATCAAAAAGATCGGTTTGTTGCTGAAAATGGACCGCAAGGCCGCCCGTCGCCACAACTTTCACCGGCGCGCCGATCTGCGCCTTCATGCGCGCGATCAACCCTTCGATCATCGCGACATAGCCCCAGTAAATGCCAATCAGCATCTGGCTTTCGGTGGTGCGGCCAATCACGGATTCGCTCGCCGGGGGTTCAATGGCAATGCGTGGCAGCTTGGCCGCCGCGGCAATCAGCGCATCGAGCGACAAGTTGATGCCCGGCGCGATGATCCCGCCGCGATAGGCCCCGGTCGCGCTGACATGATCCAGCGTGGTTGCGGTCCCAAAGCTGATGACGATCAGGTCGCCGGCATGGCCAGCATGGGCCGCAATGGCGTTGCACGCCCGATCGGCGCCCACCTTATGCGGTTCATCCACGTCAAGCGCGATGCCCCAATCCACGGGCCCCTGCCCCGCGACCAGCGCCTCAACCCCAAAATAGCGCGACGACAGAAACTGCAAATTCTGTAAGGCGCGGGGGACGACGGTTGAGATGATGACATCGGTCACATCATCCCGCGAAAAGCCCTCAATCTGCAACAGCTGCAGCAGCCAGACCGCATATTCATCGCCCGTCCGTCGGGCGTCGGTGGCGATCCGCCAGCGGGCACGCACCTCTAACCCATCGAACAGGGCGAATTTGATATTGGTATTGCCGGCGTCGATTGCGAGCAGCATCGCCCCACCCCTTTAAACCAGAAAGATATCGCCCGCGTGAATGGCACGAAGCTGGCCATCCGCCAAGCGCAGCTTCAACGCACCATCCGGCGCCAGGCCATCAAAGGCACCTTGCACCACAAGACCATCGGGCAATGCCGCCGACAAGGGCGTGCCCAGCGGGTGCGCACGCGCCATCCACGCCTGCGTCACGGCGGCCAGACCATCGCGTCGCCAGCGCGCAAGCCATTGATCAAATTGATCGGCAAGGACGACCTGAAATGCATCGGGCGTGGGCACGGGCGCGCCCAAGGCGGCCAGGCTGGTGACCGGGCGGGGCAGATCTGTGGGATGATAGGCCAGATTCACACCAATGCCCACGACAACCGCGCCATCGCCCGCGAGTTCCAGCAGCTTGCCGCACTGCTTGGCCGGGCCGTCCATGATGTCATTGGGCCATTTGAT
>JBJOJQ010000089.1:0-10456 GCA_046046525.1 Pseudomonadota bacterium | reverse complement strand
CATCCGGTCACGAACAGCAAGAGCGGCGCCAATCCTGACAGCACCGCCAGAAACTGCGTCAGGCGCCCGCCCACCGAGCCGTCATGGATCGGGTGCAGCCATGCAAGGACAACATCCCCGGCCGTCCCGCTTCTCAGATCCGCCACCTTCAGAACCTGCCCGCTATACTGGTCGATCCAGACATAGCTGTGCGGAAATCTGCGGCTGGGATCCGCCGGTGTTTGGAGACGAAAGCGAAAAGCCGCATTGCCGGGGCCTGGCACCTCAATCCATGCAATGCGGGCATCGGGTAGCGCCGCTTGCGCGGCTTGGATGGCCTGCCCAAGGCTGATCTGGCGGCCTTCCCAGGCGTGCGACACGGGCGGCGTGATCTGCGTTGGCGGTGCCCCCGTCGCGCGCAACACGGCCTCTGTCTCCTCCGCAAGCGCCAACATCGCACCCGTACCGGTCAGCGCCAGCAACAGAAGCGCGCTGCCAAGCCCCACCCATTTATGCTGATCCCGCAGACGGCGGGTCGGCGCGGCATACGCCTTGTACCGCAAGGCTTTGCGCCAATTGCCGCGCGGCCACCACGCCCAGACCCCGCTGACCAGCAGGGCGAGCAAGATGACGCCCGACCACCCGATGATGGCGCCCCCAATCTCGCCCGCCAGCAAGCTAAAATGCAGGTCGTAGATCCAGGTCATTGCATAATCGCCCCAAAAATCTTGCCGCAGAACATGGCGGCCATCGGGCGAAAGCCAGACCATCATCGGGGCAAAGGCCCGACCGGCCGTTTCCGGCGGATTATAATATCGCGCCGGAATGGCCCCGCGATCTTGCGTCACCTCCAGCCGCCAGGGACCCTGCTTGTTCGGAAACGCTGTCCGCAAGGTTCGCACGGCCTGATCCCAGTCGGGCGGCGCTGCCGCCACAGCGAGGGCTGGGTTCAACTGCCGATCAATCTCTGTGTAAAAGACCAGCACCGACCCAGTCAGGCCAAGCAGGACGAAAAGCGCGCCTAGGCTGAGCCCCAGCCAAAGATGAACCTTGCGGACAAGACGCTGCATCATAAGCGCACCCGCAGCGTCGTCGTCAGGCTCCGCCCATCGGCTGGGCTGACCAGCGCCTGCGCGCCATCCCACCAGACATAGGCAGAGCGGTGATTGGCAAGGTTTTTGACCGTGACCGACCATGTCAGCGCGGGCATGATCTGCCAGCCAAAATCAGCATTGAGGACAGCCGCATCACCCCAGCGCCCCTCGGCATTTGCGCTCGTCAGATAATAAGCGGATTGCCCAGACCCAGAAACAGACAGACGCAACGCAGGCGTGATCTGATAGTCCACGCCCCCCGATATCAGCCAGCGCGGGACGTGATCCACCTGCTTCCCAAGAAAGTGCGGCGTCGCCGGATCAGGTCGCACAATCTCTGCCTTTTGCCAGGCAATGGCTCCGCGCACAGACAGGCCTGCCACCGGGCGCAGGATCATCTGCGCGTCAACGCCCCGGCGCCGGGTTGCCCCCAGATTGTCAAAATCGCCAAGCGGATCGTTCAACTTCCGCTTGATCTCCCCCGTGGCGCTTTGCTGCCAAAGGGCAAGGCGCGCCTCCCCCCAGGATGCCTTGGCCAGCTTGATCCCCGCTTCCCAACCGGTGTTGCGCGATGGCGCAAGGTCCGTCTGGCGCGGCGGGATCAGATACGCGCCAGAGCCAACGCCGATCTGAAATGTCCGGCCCCAGCTGCCATAAAGCGTGACGTCCGGGACGGGCGTTGCCGCGATGGACAGCTTGGGCTGGCCAATGGTTCCATAATCGTTGATCGGGGCCGTGGTCTGGGCAAGACGGTTCTGAAAGCGCCCACCCACCCAGTCGAGGCGATAGGCCGGCGTCACACGCAGCCAGGGCAGCGGTTCAAACGCCGCCTGAAGATACACGCCACCGACATCCAGCGTGAACTGCTGATCGCGTGTCTTGCGGATCACCTGCCGGTCCTGCGTGGTATAGCGTTCCGAGATATTGGCCTGATGCTGAAAATCGCCTCCGGCTTCAATCATGACAGGCATGGCCGCCACAGCGACATGCCAATGCGCCGCGGCCATGGCGCCCCAATGGTCCTCATCGGCAAAACGGCGCTGTTGCGCGGCCCCCGCTGAAAAGCGGACATAACGGTCATCCCGCAGGCGATTGGCATACAGCTTGGCCGAAACCCCGACATCCGCGCCAAGATCTGCATCTACATGCAGGCTGGCCTGCTGCACCCGCCGCTGATCGCCATCCGTGGCATTATAGGCATTTGTCATCCGGGGCGATTGCGCCGCATCGGAGACGGTCAGATAACCCGGTTCCTCGGCATCCGCTTCATAATGCCGCAGGACAAGGCCCATCCGCGCCGCATCAGACAGAGTATAGACCCATTTGCCAGACAGGCTGAGCCGATCATAATCTGAATGCGCACGATAACCTTGGCCCTGGCGGTAATTGGCGCTGTAATTCTGGCTCAACGCGCCAGATTCATGGCCAGCCGCGAACTGCGCCTCATAGGTCCCAAAGCTGCCGGCACCCAGCCGCGCCTCGGCATAACGGCCGCCCGTGCGGGTTAAGATATTCACATTACCTGCAATATTATGCAGCCCATATCGCGCGTCTGAGGTTCCCCGAACCACCTCCACCCCGGCGATATCCAGCGGGAAAACCATGTCGATAAACGGCATATTCCCATCATTGCTGTTTGCAGGAACACCGTCGATCAACAGCTTGACCGCGTTGACTTCCCCTTCCCCGTTAAACCCGCGCAGGCTGATTTTGCCGCTGGTTGTGCCTTGGTTGAAATTGGTGACAAGAACCCCTGGCATCTGGCCGACCAATTCCCAGCCATAGCCGATAACGGCGCGTTGGGCGGCATCGCCACCCAGCCGGTCAATCGATGTTGCCGGGGCGGTATTGCCCGCCATGGCGCGCGCGGTGACAACAATATCGCCCATGTTCAGGCTGGTATCGGCGGCATGGGCAGATGCCGCCATAAGACTCAAGCTCACGCCTGTGCACAGGCGCGCAACGCAAAGATGTTTCATGAATTTATCCTGATCTGAATATGCAAAAGCCCCGCGCATCGTGGCACGGTGGCAGGTGACGTCAGATCAGCAGTGGGGGTCCGGTTTTGGGCGGCGGCGGGGCGGCAAGCCCCTGCCCAACGGCGCTGGGCGGAAAGGCGATGGCCAAAAGCGCCGGGACAAGGCAGAATGGCAGCGGCGGCGCGGCGATCTGTACCAGATCAAATCCCAGACCAAGGCCGGCAAAGGCGCACGGCCCATCTGCCTTGGGCTTGCCGGGCACATCATCCTTGTGAATCTTGCCGGATGCATCGACCCAGACCGATGTTGAACCTTGCGCCGAACACAGGACGATCCAGCGCCCATCCACAGAACTGGGCATCCAGCCTGAAGGGATCAGCGCGCGCAGCACAAGAATGGCCCCAAGAACAAGGCCCAGAACAAAACGGTTCTGTGCAACAGCGCGCATGCCGGCCCCTTAGGCGCCGGTCATGAGCAACGCAAGTTCTGGCGCGACGCTAACTCAGCTGGACCGGTGACGGCAAATCCACCGATGCACACAGGACGCCCGACAAATGGCTGACGGCGCCCGACAGAATGAGTATCGCGATCACGCTTGCAAACACCATGGCAACGGCTGTCATGCCCATGACCATGTGCTTCATATTGTCGGCGGCATCGACGTCATAGGCGTCGGCCCCCATTGTCATATGTGTGACCCGTGACGGGTCACGATCCCCAAGGCTGCCCATCCCAAGCATCCTCTCCCATGGCGCGCCGTCTCTCTTGGCGGCGCGTTCCGGGTAAGAGACTGATATCAAAAAAAAGATGAGTCAATTCAAAAACGCAAAGCCATGGGTACAGCCCGTGACGCGGCCAATATGCGAAAAATCGGCGAACGGGCTTTACGCAGGCCGGAATGTGCCGCAGATTTCGGCCAAAACCAAATAGGGAAAGACACGCCGCATGGACGTTTATCGCACGCCGGACGCACGCTTTGCACAGCTGCCCGACTGGCCTTTTGCGCCGCAATATCATCAGGTTACCCCAGATCTGCGGCTGCATTATGTGGACGAAGGCCCCCGCGATGCGCCGGTCATGCTGATGCTGCATGGGGAGCCGACCTGGGGCTATTTATATCGCCATATGATCGGACCGGTCGTCGCAGCAGGGTATCGTGCGGTCGTGCCAGACCTGATCGGCTTTGGGCGGTCGGACAAGCCAACCGATGCCGGACAGTTCAGCTATGCCGGCCATGTCGCATGGATGCGCCACTGGCTGGAGGCGCTGGACCTCACAAACATCACGCTCGCCTGTCAGGACTGGGGATCGTTGATCGGTCTGCGGCTGGCGACGGCCATGCCGGATCGTTTTGCCGCGATTGTCCTGTCCAATGGCGGCTTGCCGGCGGGCAATGTCAACGCGCGCGCGTTTCGTATCTGGCGGGCCTTTTCACGCTACAGCCCCGTTTTCCCGATCGCGCGGATCATCCAGGCGGGCACCAAAAGGCGGTTCTCACCCGCCGAATTTGCGGCCTATGATGCGCCTTTTGCGGCGCGACGCGCCAAGGCGGCTGCCCGTATTTTCCCCTCGCTTGTGCCGGTGGATGATAACAACCCGGCGGTCCCGGATCAGCTGGCGGCCTGGGCGGTTCTTGAGCGCTGGGACAAGCCCTTTCTCTGTGCGTTCAGCGATGGGGACCCGATCACACGCGGGGGTGATGCCATGTTCCGTGATCGCGTGCCGGGCGCCAGGGGCTTGGCCCACCGCACATTGAAAGGCGGGCATTTCATTCAGGAAGATGACCCCCTGGGCTTTGTCGATGCGCTGTTGAGCGTGGCGCCCAAGCCTTAACGCGGCGCGGCCTTCGCCCGTTTGTCCGCTTCGGCCTCGGCATCGCGCAACAGTGCCAACAGATCATCGGGGCTGACATCGATGACCTCGTCATAATGGGCAAGGGCCGCTGCAATATCGGCGGCCGTCACCTGTTGCGCCCGCGGCGCCGGCATGGCCATGGCGCGATGCGGATAGCTGTGGCGCGTCGCGGTGTGGAAGAGCCAGGCCAGCCCGACAAGAATGGCGGTGTTCAGCGCGACGGGGATCAACGCATAATGCCAGCCAGCAGCATGGATCGCGGGCCCGCCCAGAACAGCGGTCAATGCAACTGCGCCGCCGGGCGGGTGCAGACAACGGGCAAAGGCCATGCCACCAATCGCCAAGGCGACCGCCAGACCGGCCGCCACACTGGCATCAGGCACCAGTTGATAGGCCACAACCCCCATCAGGGCGGACAGCGTATTGCCGCCAATCACCGGCCATGGCTGCGCCAGCGGACTGGCGGGAAGCGCAAACACCAAAACAGCAGAGGCGCCCACAGGCGCGATCAAAAAGGGCAGGCCCTGCGGCGCAGCCCCCAGCCAGATATGGCAGACAAACGCCGTCATCCCAATCCCGATGAGCGCGCCCAGCATCGCGCGAACCCAAGCGAACAAGGGCGTCGCGGCAAATTGGCGTGGCAGATGAAGGCCGAATACCGTCATAAAAGCGCCCTTGCAGACTTCTGCGCCAAGGGCAATCTGGTGCCCTGATCAACAGACTGGCATTTCACGCCATCCCTTGGCATCGTGCCGCGATGAAGAACAAGCGTCATTCCGGCCCATCGGGCTTTTTCAAGCGCCTGGGGCCCGGTTTGGTGACGGGGGCGGCAGATGACGACCCCTCGGGCATCGGCACCCACAGCCAGGTGGGCGCTGAATTCGGCTATGGCCTCGCCTGGACTTTTGTCCTGAGCTTTCCCCTGATGGTGGTCATACAAGAGGTCGCGGCCCAAATCGGGCGCGTCACAGGCCGGGGCATCGCCGCCAATGTTCGGCGGCACTATCCCCGCCCCTTGTTGTTCGGGATTGTCCTGTTGCTGATGGTTGCCAATATCATCAATCTTGGCGCCGATTTAAGCGCCATGGGGGCGGCGCTGCAGCTGTTGATGGGCGGACATGCCGCCCTCTACACGCTTGGCTTTGGGATAGTATGCGTCGTGCTGGAGATTATGCTGCCATATGCGCGTTATGCCGCTATTCTGAAATGGACGACGCTATCGCTCTTTACCTATGTCGCCGTTGTCATGGTCAGCCATGTGCCCTGGGGGGCGGCACTTACGGCGCTGGTTATTCCCCAAATTGAATGGTCCCCCGCCTATATGACGGCGCTTGTCGCGATTTTGGGGACCACGATCAGCCCCTATTTATTCTTCTGGCAGGCCGCGCAAGAGATTGAGGAACAACGCCGCCACCACAGCACGCCTTTGTATAAAACGCCGTCCAAGGCCGCCGGCGAATTGCGCCGCATCCGCATCGATACACTCACCGGCATGGCGTTCAGTTCCCTTATTGCGCTGGCGATTGTCTTTGCAGCAGCGGCCACGCTGCACGCCAATGGGATCCGCAATATCGAAACCTCGGCCCAGGCCGCAGAAGCCTTGCGGCCCATTGCCGGGGATTTGGCCTTTGCCCTGTTTGCACTTGGCATCATCGGGACGGGCCTTTTGGCCGTCCCCGTCCTGGCCGGATCTGCCGCCTATGCGATCACGGAAATGCTGGGCCGGACGGGCAGCCTTGCGGCGCGACCCTTGAAGGCCAAGCTGTTTTATGGCGCCATAGCCGGAACAACGCTGGCCGGTGGCCTCATCAACCTGACCGGCATGGACCCTGCCCGCGCCCTATATTGGGCCGCAGTCGTCAATGGTGTGCTGGCCGCGCCATTGATGGCGGTGATGATGCTCATCGTGCGCAATGAAAAGGCCATGGGGGCACTGGTGCTGCCCCCGCGCGCCACATTTTGGGGCTGGGTGGCAACCGCCGTTATGGCGGCTGCCACCGGATTATTCTTTTGGTTTATGGCCTTTCCCGGCTGATCCTAGGCGGCCAAGGCCTGGGTTTCGGCTGTCGGCAACCGGATGAGATAATCAAAGGCCGATAACGCTGCCTTTGATCCTTCGCCCATCGCGATAATGATCTGCTTATAGGGCGTTGTCGTGACGTCCCCTGCGGCAAAGACCCCGGGGACACTGGTTGCGCCTTTGGCATCCACCTCAATCTCACCACGAGGGCTCAGGGCCAATGTCCCATTGAGCCATTCGCTGTTCGGCACCAAACCGATTTGCACGAAAATCCCCTCCAGCGGCACATGCACCAGCTGGTCAGTGGTGCGATCTGTATAGCTCAGGCCCGTCACCTTTTCGCCATCGCCATGCACTTCGGTGGTCAAAGCCGATACGATGATCCGAACATTGGGCAGGCTGCGCAGCTTGTTCTGCAACACGGCATCAGCGCGCAACTGGCTATCAAATTCAATCAGCGTCACTTCCGCGACAATGCCCGCCAGATCAATGGCGGCTTCGACGCCAGAATTACCACCGCCGATCACGGCGACCCGCTTCCCTTTGAACAAGGGGCCATCGCAGTGCGGGCAATAGGCCACACCCTTGTTGCGATACTGGTCTTCACCGGGCACGTTCATTTGCCGCCAGCGGGCGCCCGTCGACAGGATCACCGTTTTCGCCTTGAGGCTTGCGCCATTGGCCAGAACAACCTCATGCAGGCCGCCTTCGACCGCAGCAGGGATCAGCTTGTCCGCGCGCTGCAGGTTCATGACATCAACTTCATAATCCTTCACATGCTGTTCCAGCTGCGCCACCAGCTTGGGGCCTTCGGTGTGCTGCACCGAAATGAAGTTTTCGATGCCCATGGTGTCAAGCACCTGGCCGCCAAAGCGTTCTGCGGCAATGCCCGTGCGGATGCCCTTGCGTGCGGCATAAATGGCCGATGCCGCACCGGCTGGCCCGCCACCGACGATCAGCACATCAAAGGCGTCCTTCGCCTTGATCTTTTCGGCGGCACGCGCCTCAGCCCCGCTATCGAGCTTGGCAACAATCTGTTCCAGATCCATGCGCCCCTGCCCGAACACATCACCGTTCAGAAAGACCATGGGCACAGCCATGACCTTGCGCTCAGCCACTTCGTCCTGGAACAGCGCGCCATCAATGGCGACATGCTTGATCCGCGGATTGAGCACGCTCATCAGGTTCAGCGCCTGCACGACATCCGGGCAGTTCTGACAGGACAGCGAGAAATAGGTTTCAAAGGTGAAGTCGCCATCCAGCGCCTTGACCTGTTCAATCACATCCTGCGCCGCCTTGGACGGATGCCCGCCGACTTGCAGCAGGGCCAGCACAAGAGATGTGAATTCATGCCCCATGGGGATGCCGGCAAAGCGCACACCAATATCGGTGCCGGCGCGCCGGATCATCATGCTGGGGCGACGCGCGTCATCATCTGCACGGACCACGCTGACCTTGTCCGACAGGCCGGCAATGTCCTGAGCCAGCGCCTCAAGTTCGCGTGATTTTGCGCCGTCATCCAGCGACAGCACCAGTTCAACCGGCATCGTGATATTGGCCATATAGGCCGAAAGCTGCTGCTTGAGTTGAGCGTCGAGCATGATGAAAAATCCTGAATTGGGGGGCCGGGACCAGCTATGACTGGTCCCGGCGAAGCCCCGCCCAATGGGGAGAGGGGGATGGGCGGGGCCTTAAGTTGATTAGATCTTGCCCACGAGATCCAGCGACGGCGCAAGCGTCTTTTCGCCTTCTTCCCACTTGGCCGGGCAAACTTCACCCGGATGTGCGGCAACATATTGCGCGGCCTTGATCTTGCGGAGCAGTTCAGAGGCATTGCGGCCCACGCCTTCCGACGTGATTTCCATGACCTGGATGATGCCCTGCGGATCGACAACGAATGTGCCACGATCTGCCAGGCCAACGCCCGGGCGCATGACATCAAAATTATTGGTCACAACGCCCGACGGATCACCGATCATCGTGTAGCGGATCTTGCCGATGGCGGGCGAGGTGTCGTGCCAGGCCTTGTGGCTGAAATGCGTGTCGGTCGACACGGCATAGATTTCGACGCCCAGCTTTTCGAACTCGGCATAGTTATCCGCCAGGTCTTCCAGCTCGGTCGGGCACACAAAGGTGAAGTCCGCCGGGTAGAAGAAGAAGACCGACCACTTGCCCTTCACGTCCGCATCGGTGACCGTGATGAACTTGCCTTCCTTGAATGCCTGGGCCGAAAACGGCTTAATTTCAGTGTTGATGATCGCCATCGGGATGATCCTTTTGGTTGTTGAACGGGAAAGGCAATGCGCCTGTCGCAGTCTCTCTACGCCGGACCATCCCGCAGCGCCAATTGGATTGTCTGGTTTCATTGATCGACAAAATCGATCACCGGACAATTTGTTCCCTTGTTTTTCAAATATGGCGGTGCGCCGCGCCCATGATCTGCGCGGCCCAGGGTCATGATTCCTTGTGGACTCTGCCTTCTGGATCCCTAGAGCGACCGGACAACAGGCAAAATCACATATGGAGCGGATCGTGAGCGCGCGTATCATCCCGACACAGGGCATCCACAATTTTCGGGACTATGGGGGCTATGCCTCGCGCTTTGGCGGGCATGAGCGGCAGGGATTGCTCTTTCGGTCGGGGCAGCATTGTGACGCGACGGCCGAGGATCTGGCCCATGTCAGCCGGCTGGGCCTGCAAACCATTATCGATCTGCGCAGCGATGCAGAGCGTGAACTTTATCCGTGCGCGCGCGCGCAGGACCATCAGGCCGAAGTGGTGTTTACGCCGGGCAATCCGCTGGGCCTGGGATCGCACGTCGATGCCGGTGCGGGCGTCCGGACGGCGCCAGAGGCGCATCGCGCGATGGTTGACCTCTATCGCCATATGCCGTTCCGTCCGATCCTGACCCAGACGATCCGCAGCTTTTTCGACAGATTATCCGCGCGCGCCGCGCCCAGCCTGGTCCATTGTCTGGCCGGCAAGGACCGCACCGGGCTGGCCGTGGCACTGGTCCATCATCAATTGGGCGTCCACCGCGACGACATCATCGCCGATTATCTGCTGACGAACAGCGTCGGCAATGCGCAAGACCGGATTGCGGCCGGGGCGCAGGCCGTGCGGTCAAATTTTGGACAGGATATGGATGATGCCGCGGTCGCCACGCTGATGTCGGTCCATGCCGATTATCTGGACACAGCGTTCGACGCGATTGGCGACATCGACGCCTATTG
Source organism: Pseudomonadota bacterium (assembly GCA_046046525.1). Taxonomy (GTDB): domain Bacteria; phylum Pseudomonadota; class Alphaproteobacteria; order Sphingomonadales; family Sphingomonadaceae; genus Aquisediminimonas. Next base: position 297 of record JBJOJQ010000089.1, on the reverse strand, counting down.
CGCCGAGGTGCTGCACATCACACCGGCACAGCAAGAGGCGCTGCGTCTGGCCTATCTTGGATAAGCCAGACGCTGCAACAGGCGTTTTAGACGCGTGTCATCACCCATTGGCCAGAGGCGTCTTTGCACGCCTGATAGGTTTCGGACTGGCTGGCGGCATCGGGCAGATTCACCGTCTGCTTGATCATCCGGCACCCCGATGTCCCGTCGGATGCACGGCGGAGCAAGGCATTTGAAACATACCCCCAGGCAACGCCATTGTCTGAAACAAGATACCACGGCGTCCCTTCCGCCGCA
>JBJOJQ010000076.1:0-16916 GCA_046046525.1 Pseudomonadota bacterium | reverse complement strand
GGCAAAAAAGGCGGCCGTCCGGCCATCGGCCAGCTGCGCGCCCTCGTCATGGCGGCGATTGCCCATTTCAGCGGCAAAGCCATGGTCCAGACCGACATAATCATGCAGCGTCACCTTGGGGTGCGCATCCAGCGCGGCGTGGATCGCCGCCTGCGCGTCTGGCCCGACAAAATGGTCCGCCGTCGGGATATGGAGCATCAGCGGATTGGCGATGGCGTGGCTTTCCCCCAGCATGGTTTCAATCATCACGCCATAATAGCCCACAGCGCAGTCAATATCGGTGCGGGTCGCGGCCATATAGGCGAGGCGCCCGCCCAGGCAGTAGCCAACCAGCCCAACCTTATCGACCGGCGGCTGACCGTCCAGACCGGCGCGGATCGCCTTGATCGCGGTTTCAATGTCGATCACGCCATCATCGGCATCATAACGCTGAAAATAGCCAAAGGCCTCGTTCAATTCTGCCTCGATATCGGGGTTCAGCTCTACCCCCGGTGCAAAGCGCCAGAAGATATCAATCGCCACCGCCAGATAGCCCTGACGCGCCCAGCCATCGCATTTGCGGCGAATGCCTTCATTCAGGCCAAAAATTTCCGGCACAACAAGGACCGCCGCCTTGGGCGTGGTGGCCGGGACGGCCAGATAGGCGTTCATATCGCCAATTTTGGTCATGCTCATATCAATCGTGTCCTTTTTTCATCGGGGAGGCGGGCATATTCAAAATCCAACAGCCAGCTTTTGGTGCGCGGGCCATCGCCTGCCGAATAATAGTCCGGCCCAGCGGCCGACACCACACGGTGGCAGGGGATCAGAATGGGAAAGGCATTGGTGCGGCAGGCCTGCCCCACGGCGCGCGCAACCGACCCGCAACTATCGGCCACCGCGCCATAGGTGCGCGTTTCGCCATAAGGGATCGCCGCAATGGCGGCGCGCAGCCGTTCCCCCTCACCCGGCAAGGGGGCAAGGGGCAGTGCAAAGCTGTCGCGGGTGCCGGCAAACCATTGGCTGAGCTGTGCCGCCGCCATGGCGAGCACCGGATGATCGCCCGCCGCAACCCATGCTGGGGGCGCACCGCGCCCCGGCAGGCGCACGCCCAAAAGCTGCACATCATCCGCGATCAGCTGCACCGGCCCAAGCGGTGTTTCCAAACAGGCTGTTGCGGTTGTGCGGCGCATGGCCCACAGATGGGATGATTTTGTCGGCTGCTCAAGGGAGGAACGGCCATGAAGTTCAATATCGAGGTGGATTGTACGCCAGAAGAGGTGCGTCGGTTGATTGGCCTGCCCGATCTGACCGAGGTGCATGACGCCTATCTGGACCAGATGAAGGACATGATGACCAAGGGCATGACGCCCGATATGATGGACGCCATGGTCCGCAACTGGGTGCCGGGCGGGGCGGCGGGCATGGATATGTTCCGCGATCTCGTCAAAGGCCTGTCCACCCCTGCCAAAAAGGGCTGAAGCGCCTGATTTTGTGATGCACGACCCCAGCACCATTTTTGCGCTGTCGAGCGGCCAGCCCCCGGCGGGCATTGCCGTTGTCCGGATCAGTGGACCGTCCGCGTCTGATGTTCTGCGCAGGCTGGCGGGTGACCTGCCAGAGCCGCGGCGCGCGGGCCTGCGCCGCTTGCGCGATGGCGATGGCCAGCCGCTGGATGATGCCCTGATCCTTTGGTGTCCCGGCCCCAAAACGGTGACGGGTGAGGATCTGGCGGAACTCCATCTCCATGGTGGCCGGGCGGTGGTGGCGGCTGTTCTGGCAGAGCTGGGGCGCCAGCCGGGCTGTCGTCCGGCTCAGGCGGGGGAATTTACGCGCCGCGCCTTTGAACATGGCCGTATGGACCTGGCCGAGGCGGAGGGACTGGCCGATTTGCTGGCCGCCGAAACCGAGGTGCAGCGCCAATCCGCCCTGGCGCTTGCCGAAGGCGGGCTGGGCGTGCTGGTGGCCGATTGGGAACGGCGCCTGTTGCAGGCATCGGCCGAGATTGAGGCCTTGCTGGATTTTGCCGATGAGGGCGATGTTGCCGATGCCGGGCATGATCCATCCCGGCTCTCAGCCCTGGTGGCCGATGTGACGGCTCAGCTGTCCACCCCCCCAGCAGAGCGCCTGCGCGATGGTGTGCGGGTGGTGTTTGCGGGTCCGCCAAATTCCGGAAAATCAAGTCTTTTCAATTATTTAGTGGGTCGTGAAGCCGCCATTGTCACCCCCGTTGCCGGCACCACGCGGGATCGGATTGAGGCACCTGTTGCCATGGATGGCCTGCCCATGGTGTTGATTGATACCGCCGGGCTGCGGGCAACGACGACCGATGCGATCGAGGCGCTGGGCATCGTCCGATCGGGCGAGGCGATGGCAGAGGCGGACATCCTCTTGTGGCTGGGCCCGGCGGCAGAGGCCCCGGCGGGGGCGGTGCTGATTGCATCGCGCGCCGATATTGATCCGGCAGGACGACCGGGCCTTGCCGTATCTGTGACGACAGGTGCGGGCCTGCCCGCCTTGCGGGCACTGTTGATTGAGACGGCGCGGTCCTTGCTCCCGCGCCCCGGAGCGCTGGCGCTCAACGCGCGACATCGGGCAGTGTTGACGGCCATGCGCGCCTGTCTGGAAGAGGCGGTGGCGACGCCTGACCTGTTGATCCGTGCCGAACTCTGCCGCCAGGCGCGCAGCCATCTGGACGCGCTGACCGGACGGGCCGGTGTTGAATCGATGCTGGACGCCCTGTTCGGCACATTTTGCATCGGGAAATAGGCGTGATCGCCGCGATGTTTCACGTGAAACATGTTTGACCTTGACCCCTGTCCTGCGTAGCGCGGCGGCATGAGTCGGGCTTTTGACGTCATTGTGGTGGGCGGCGGACATGCCGGGTGCGAGGCCGCGGCCGCCGCGGCGCGCATGGGCGCGCGCACGGCGCTGGTCAGTTTTCGACGTGATATGATTGGCGCCATGTCCTGCAACCCCGCCATTGGCGGGCTGGGCAAGGGCCATCTGGTGCGCGAAGTGGATGCCTTTGACGGGATTTTGGCGCGCGCGGCGGATGCAGCGGCCGTCCATTATCGCATGCTCAATGGCTCCAAGGGGGCCGCGGTGCAGGGGCCGCGCATTCAGGCGGACCGTAAGCTGTTCAAGGCGGCGATTCACGCGCTGCTCGAAGCCCAAACGGGGCTGGAGATTATAGAGGGCGAGGCGCAGGCGCTGCATCAGGAATCGGGGCGCGTCGCCGGGCTGTGCCTTGCCGATGGCACGGTGCTCCGCGCGCCGGCTGTCATTCTGGCCACGGGCACCTTCCTCAATGGCCGCATGTTCTGCGGGGAGGATCAGCGCACCGGTGGCCGGGTGGGGGAGGCCGCAGCGCTCTCGCTCGGCACGCAATTGCGCGCGCTCAACCTGCCCATGGGGCGGCTGAAAACCGGCACGCCGCCGCGACTGGATGGCCGGACGATCAATTGGGCGGCGCTGGATGTGCAAGCGTCGGACGGCGGCGACTGGACTTTTTCGGACCTCACACCCGCCCGCACCGCGCCGCAACTCTGGTGCGCCATCACCCGCACCACCCATGCCACGCATGATGTGATCCGCAATGCGCTGGACCGATCGCCCTTATTCTCGGGCGCGATTGCGGGGCAGGGCCCGCGTTATTGCCCGTCGATTGAGGATAAGATTCACCGCTTTGGCGACCGCGATGGGCATCAGGTGTTTCTGGAGCCGGAAGGGCTGGATGATGCGCTGGTCTATCCCAATGGCATTTCCACCTCTTTGCCCGCCGATGTGCAGCAGGCCTTTTTGCAGACGATCCCGGGGCTGGAACAGGTCCGCATCGCGCAACCGGGCTATGCCGTGGAATATGACCATATCGATCCGCGTGCCTTGCACCCCACGCTGGAAATCCGGGCGTTGCCGGGGGTGTTCTGCGCCGGGCAGATTAATGGGACGACCGGCTATGAAGAGGCATCGGCCCAGGGGCTGGTCGCGGGCCTGAATGCGGCGGCCCAGGTGCTTGGCCGGTCGCCCTTGGTGCTCGACCGGGCAAGTTCCTATATCGGGGTGATGATTGATGACCTTGTTCTGCAAGGCATCACAGAGCCCTATCGGATGCTGACCGCGCGGGCGGAATATCGTCTGCGGCTGCGGGCGGACAATGCAGCGACGCGCCTCACCCCGCTTGCGCTGGAGATGGGCTGCGTGTCGGCGGCGCGGCGGGACTGGTTTGTTTCACGTGAAACACAGCGGACCCGGCTGCGCGCCGCGCTTGACCGCGTCGTGACGGGGCAGGCGCTGAGCGCGCTGGGCATCGCCGTGCGGGAACCGGGCGCGCGCCAAAGCCTGTTTGATTGGCTGCGCTTCATTGTGCTGGATCCGGCGCAGCTCGCCATGCTCTGCCCCGAAGCGGCGGAAACGGCGCCGGCGATCCTTGCCGAAATGATCGAAGACGCGCGCTATGCCCCCTATATTGCGCGGCAAGAGGCAGAGATCCGCGAGATGCGCGCCAATGAAGGCATTGCGCTCCACCATGTGGATTTCCGCGCTATTCCCGGCCTGTCCCACGAAATGGTGGAACGGCTGGAGGCGGCGCGACCCGCGACATTGGGCGCGGCAGAGCGGGTGCGCGGCATCACCCCGGCGGCGCTGGCGGCGATCCTGGTGGCGGCAAAGCGGCGGGCGGCATGACCGAGGATGAAGCCCAAGCCTGGCTGGTGGATCAGCTGGGTGTTTCACGTGAAACATTGGACCGGCTGGCGGCCTATCGCGCGCTGGTGCTGGCGGAAACCGCGCATCAGAACCTGATTGCCCGATCGACCTTTGATGTCTTTTGGGCGCGCCACATTGTCGATAGCGCGCAGCTCCTCCTCCACTGCGACGCGGCCCCTGCGGGAGACTGGCTCGATTTGGGCGCCGGGGCGGGCCTGCCGGGCATTGTTCTGGCGCTGCTCAGTGACCGTCCGGTCCATCTGGTGGAGGAACGCAAAGGCCGCATCGGCTTTCTCACCCGCGTCGTCGCCGCGCTCGATCTCCGCCACGCTACGGTCCATGGCTGCAAGGTTGAGGCACTGCGCCTGCCGCCGGCAGCGATCATCACCGCGCGTGCCTTTGCCCCTTTGCCGCGGCTTTTGGCGCTTGCCCACCGATTTTCAACGCCCGAAACCTTATGGCTCTTGCCCAAAGGCCGCTCTGCGCGCGATGAGGTGGAAAAGGTCCGCGGAACGTGGCAGGGTGTGTTTCACGTGAAACACAGCATCACCGATGCCGAAGCCGCGATCCTCGTGGCGCGGGGCGTGAAAAAGGGTGCAGGCCAATGATCCGGATTGCCGTCGCAAATCAGAAGGGTGGCGTGGGCAAAACGACCACGGCGATCAACCTGGCCACCGCGATGGCGGCGATCGGGTGGCGCGTGCTGCTGGTGGACCTGGATCCGCAGGGCAATGCCTCAACCGGGCTTGGTGTCGGGCAGGGGCAGCGCACGCAATCCAGCTATGATGTCCTGATGGGTGAGGCGAACATCGTCGATGCAGCGATCCAGACACGGATTCCCGGGCTTTCGGTGCTGCCCGCGACGGTCGATCTGTCGGGCGCCGAGGTGGAATTGGTGGAGGTTCCGCAGCGGTCCCACCGCCTGAAATCCGCGCTTGATGACAGTCCCGCCGGGCAATGGGATATCGCGATTATTGATTGTCCGCCCTCTTTGGGCCTGTTGACGATCAACGCGCTGGTCGCGGCGCAATCGCTTTTGGTGCCGCTGCAATGCGAATTTTTCGCGCTGGAAGGGTTAAGCCAGCTTTTACAGACATTTGAGCGTATCCGCGCCAAGTTTAACACGGATTTGTCGATCCTTGGCGTCGTGCTGACCATGTATGACCGGCGCAACCGCCTGACTGAACAGGTGGCCGATGATGTGCGCGCCTGTTTGGGCGAGGCCGTGTTCACCACGGTTATTCCGCGCAATGTGCGCCTGTCCGAAGCGCCCAGCCATGGGTTGCCCGCACTGATTTATGACCATCGCTGCTCTGGATCGGAAGCCTATATGGCGCTTGCCCGTGAAGTTGTGGCGCGTTTGCCCAAAGTGAAAGTGGCTGCATGAGCGACGAACCCCAAAATCCCAAGAAACGCACTGGTCTGGGCCGTGGCCTGTCCTCATTGCTTGGCGAAATTCAGGCCGAAACCGCAACCCCCGTGTCGGGGCGGGCAGATGGCGGCACCCCTGTGCCGGATGGCGTCCGGCTGGTCCCTGTGGCGAGCCTGCAACCGCTGCCCGATCAGCCACGCCGCAATTTCGATGATGATGCGCTGGATGAACTGGCCCGCTCCATCACCGCTTTGGGCGTGTTGCAACCGATTGTGGTGCGCGATCTGGGCGGATATTTTCAGATTGTCGCGGGGGAACGACGCTGGCGCGCGGCGCAGCGGGCGCGGCTCCATATGGTGCCGGTCATCGTCAAAACATTTGATGATCGCACCGCGCTTGAAATCGCGTTGGTTGAAAATATCCAGCGGGAACAGCTCAATGCCTGGGAAGAGGGCGAAACCTATCGCCGCCTGATCGAAGAATATGGCCATAGCCAGGACGAATTGGGCCGGATTGTCGGCAAATCGCGCAGCCATATCGCCAATTTGATGCGCCTGCGGAACCTGCCGCCGCGCGTCCATGGCTGGTTGGTCGCCGGAGAGATCACCATGGGCCATGCCCGGGCCTTGCTCCAGACCGAGGATCCCGAGGGTCTGGGCCGCCAGATCATCGCGCGTGGCCTGTCTGTGCGTGAAACCGAAGCGCTGGTGAAGAAAAGCCGCAGCAGCAGCCAGCGGACGCCACAAAGCCGTGCTGCAAGCGCGCATCAGGCCGATCTGGCGGCGCTGGAGCGGCAATTGAGCGATCTTTTGGGGTTGAAGGTGCGGATCAGCCATGGCGCACGGGGCGGCGCGGTGACGTTGGGCTATTCGTCGCTCGATCAGCTGGATCTGATCTGCCAGCGCCTGTCCGGAGAGCGGATCTAACCGATCAACGCGGGCCGGCGACCGGTTTGGCGGGCTTGGCCTCTTGCAACAGCTTTAAAATCACCCCGGCGCGGGGATCGCGCGTGGCATAATCCAGCGCCGATTGCCCGGTTGCGCGGTCCGTTTTGGCGGGATTGGCGCCAGCGGCCACCAACAGGCGGACGAGCGCCACATCCCGTTTTTGCACGGCCAGGATCAGCGCCGTTTCCCCCTGGCCATTAATGCCATCGACCTGCGCGCCGCGTTTCAACAGGATATCGGCGCCTTCCACAAAGCTGATCAGCGTGGCGGCAATCAACGGCGTATTGCCATCGCGGTCGCGGATATCGGGCTTTGCCCCGCGCGACAGCAGGAAGGCGAGCCATGTCGCATCCCGGCGCTTCACGACGATATGCAGCGCGGTTTCCCCGGTGGAGACATCGCGGGTATCGACAATGACCGTGCCCGGTTTGCTCAGGAATTCGGTGGCTTTGGCGCCATCGCGATCGCGCACCGCCTTCAGGAAGTTATAGCTGTCGGAAAATTGCGCATGGGCCATACCCGGCACAAATGCCGGCAAGAGCAACAGGGGGGCCAGAAGTCTTGCGATCAATTTGTTCATGTCGATATGCCCACATGGTCTGGTTATTCGGCGCTTGCGTCCTGCCGCCTAGCAGAGCAAGGCTAGCCGGGCCATGAACAAATTCAAGACTCTCTCTGCCGCGCTTCTTTTGGGTCTGGTGTCCGCCTGTGGCGGCGGGGCAAGCGATGCCGGACCGCCCCCCTTGCAAGGGGCCCGTATGGGCGGGGCCTTCACGCTCCTCAATCAGGATGGCCAGACGGTCACCGATCAGGCCTTTGCCGGGTCCTATCGGTTGATTTATTTCGGCTATAGCTTTTGCCCGGATGTCTGCCCCACGGATGCCGCCGTGATGGGCAAGGCCATGCGGCTGTTTGAAAAGGAAGAGCCGGCGCGCGCCAAAAAGGTCGTGCCGATCTTTATCACGGTGGATCCGGCGCGCGATACGCCGCGCGTCCTGAAGGAATTTGTCGGCAATTTCCACCCGCGCATGGTTGGCCTGACGGGCAGCGTGGCGCAGATTGATGACGTGGCCCAGCGTTATGGCGTCGCCTTTTTGCGCGATAAGCCCAATGCGCAGGGCGCCTATCTGGTGGATCATGCCCGGATGATCGTGCTTTATGGTCCGCAAGGCGAACCCATTGCGATCATGCCGCAAAATACCGGTGAAGACGCGGCCCAGCGCATGGCGGATGAGCTGGCACGCTGGGTGAAGTAACAGCATATGGCCGGTCATTATTGGGAAGATAAGCCGCTGGAGGCGCTGGACCGGGCGCAATGGGAATCGCTGTGCGATGGCTGTGGGCGCTGCTGCCTGCACAAGCTGGAAGATGAAGATACGGGGGAGGTTTACCCGACCAATGTCGCCTGCCGCCTGCTGGACCGGCGCGCAGGCCGCTGTTCGGATTATCGCAACCGCTTTGCCCAGGTGCCCGATTGCATCCGCCTGACGCCCGCCCGGTTGCAGGATCTGGACTGGTTGCCGCCCAGTTGCGCCTATCGCCTGCGTGCCGCGGGCCAACCCTTGCCCGATTGGCATTATCTGGTCTGTGGCGATCGCGAAGAAATTCACCGCCGTGGCATGTCGACCCGCGGCTGGACGATTTCCGAAGTCGATGCCGGGGACCTTGAAAATCATATTGTTGAGCGCTGGCCCGGCACCGAATGATCGACGATCTCGACATTGTCCGCAAGGCGACTGCCCGCCGGATGAAGCTGACGGTCGATCCCCGAACGGGCCGTGTTCGATTGGTTTTGCCCAAGCGCGCCGCCCTGGCCCCGGCGCTGGATTGGGCCCGCGCGCATGAAGGCTGGATCGCCCGGCAAAAGGCGCGTCTGCCCGATCCCTGGCCGATCCTGCCCGATATGATGGTCCCCTTTTTGGGGCAGGATCACCGGCTGGACTGGGCCGAAGGCCATCCCCGCCAGCCCCAGCGCTGCGATGGCGTCATCCAGATGGGTGGGCCACGGGATCTGATGCCGGCGCGGCTGTTGCGCTGGCTGCGTGCCGAGGCGCGGCAGGTTCTGGAGGCAGAGACACGGGCCATTGCCGCCGACCATGGTCTGAGCGTGCGGGATATTGGCGTGGGCGATCCCCGGTCACGCTGGGGCAGTTGTTCCAGCAGCGGCGATATCCGCTATAGCTGGCGGCTTATTCTGGCGCCAGATTTTGTCCGCCGGGCCACTGTCACGCATGAACTGGCGCACCGCGTGCACATGGACCATAGCCGCGCCTTTCATCAATTGGCCGCGCAGCTTTATGGCGGGGATCCCGCCCCGGCGCGGGATTGGCTGCGCCGCAATGGCGCCAGACTTTACTGGTTCGGGCGCGCGGGCTGAGGCTCGCGCCGCTGCGGCGTGGCTTGCGGACGGCTGTTGGCGGTCGAGGGCGGATTGGCCTGGCGCGTCGGGGCCTGGGGGGTGCGCGCAGGCTGCGCCTCGGGCCGGGCGGGCGCGTTATCGCGGCGGGCGGGTGCCGGGTCTCGCCGTGTCGCTTCTTCGATGATGCGGCGATATTCGGCATCTTCATCGATTTGCGGGACGGCTGGCGCCGCGCCATCGCTGTCATCGGCTTCCAGGCTCAGCGGATCGCCGAAATAGGCCTCTTCATCGCTTTCCAAAAGCCATTCCGGCAACGTGACTTCGGTTTCGAACTTTTCCACCGGGCGGGTGGCCACGGCCTGTTGCATGAAGGCGGCAAACGCCATGGCCGGCGCCCGCCCGCCCTGCAAATCGCGCACGGGCCGGGCATCGTCGCGGCCCATCCACACGCCCGTTGTCAGGCCGCTGGAAAAGCCCATGAACCAGCCATCCTTATTGGAGGTGGTGGTGCCGGTTTTGCCCGCCACTGGCCGTCCGATTTGGGCGGCGCGGCCGGTGCCGGCGCTGACCGCGGTTTGCATCATATCGGTCATGCCCGCGGCGACCCAGGGATCTACCAGCTGCAATTCTTCCGCCTTTGGCCGCTGATATAAAAGCTCACCCGATGTCGTTGTGACCTTCACAATGCCATAAGGCGTCACCGACTTGCCCTTGGCGCTGATGACGGCAAAGGCGCGGGCCAGATCCAGCAGGCGGACATCGGACGTGCCAAGCACCATAGAGGGTTCGGTATTGATGGGCGTTGTCAGCCCCAGCCGCCGGGCAATCGATGCAATGGCCGGGGTTCCCACCTGTTGGCCAATTTGCGCCGCAATGGTGTTGATGGAATAGGTAAAGGCCGTCCGCAGCGTCATTTCCCCGCGATATTCCTTGGTGCTGTTGCGCGGGCTCCAGCCATTGATGTTGATCGGTTCATCAATCATCTTGGTGTCGGGCGTCATCCCGGCTTCCAGCGCGGCGAGATAGACGAACAGCTTAAAGGCCGATCCGGGCTGCCGTACCGCCTGTGTGCCGCGATTATAGATGGACGACACATAATCGCGCCCGCCAATCATCGCACGCACCGCGCCATCGCGGTCCAGCGCAATCAACGCGCCCTGCGCGCCTTCGGGCGCATAGCGTTTGATGGCGGCATCGGCCGCGGCCTGCATCTTGGGATCAAGGGTGGTCCACACGTCAATCGGCGCATGGCTTTCATCGATCAGCCCTTCCAGCTGCGGCAAGGCCCAATCGGTGAAATAACGCACGCTGTTTTGTTGCGGCCCCGTTGCCAGCCGGACATTTTCCGGCCGGGCAGAACTGGCAATGGCCGGGCTGATGACGCCCGCATCGGCCATGACGTCCAACACCACTTTGGCGCGGCCGACCGCTGCCTTGGCATCGGCGGTGGGCGAATAATTGGATGGCGCCTTGACCAGCCCGGCGATGATCGCGGATTCCTCAAGGCTCAGGCTTGAGGCGGGATGGTCAAAAAAGCGGCGCGATGCGGCATCAATGCCATAAGCGCCGCCGCCAAAATAAACGCGGTTCAGATAGAGTTCGAGGATCTGGTTCTTGGAATATTTGGCCTCCATCGCCATGGCGAGGATCAATTCCTGCCCCTTGCGGCCAAAGGTGCGCGTATTGGTCAAAAACAGGTTGCGGGCCAGCTGCTGGGTGATGGTGGAGGCGCCTTGCGCCCAGCGGCCGCGCACCAGGCGCACCTGCACCGCGCGCGCCATGCCAATCGGGTCAACGCCCGGATGATAGCGAAAGCGCCGATCCTCAACGGCGATCATCGCATCGACCATGACGCCCGGAATCGTCCCATAATCCAGCCATTCGCCATAAATGGGGCCAACCGACAGGACGACCTGCCCATCGGCCCCGCGGACGCGGATCACCTGACCCAGCGTATCGCGGCTGCGCAATTCCGGAAATTCAGGCAGCGAGGAATAGGCAAAGCCCACCGCGCACAGCAGCCCGAACAGCAAGATGCTGCCGGTGATCAGCCCAAAGCGAACCAGGCGGCCAAAAAAGCCACGGGTGCGGGGCGGCGGCGGAGGTGAAGGGCGGGCGCGCGAACTAGCCATGAAGCCCCTTCTTAGGCGGTCGCGAGTCGCGGAGCAAGACGCAGGGCGGCTGGGGCCTAGTCGGCCGAGTCAGCGTCGCCATCGCCTTCAAAATCCAGCGAAACGCTGTTCATGCAAAAGCGCAGGCCCGTGGGCTGGGGGCCATCGGGAAAGACATGGCCCAAATGCCCGTCGCACCGGCCACAGCGCACCTCCACCCGCACCATGCCATGCGACCGGTCCTCAACCATGGTCAGGCAATCATTGGCAACAGGGGCATAAAAGCTGGGCCAGCCCGAACCGGAATCATATTTGGTGTCGGACAGGAAAAGATCCGCCCCGCACCCGGCGCACCGATAAACGCCTTCGGCCTTGTGATTGGTCAGCGCGCCGGAAAAGGCCCGTTCTGTCCCCGCCTGGCGCAGGACATGATATTGTTCCGGGGTCAGGCGCGCGCGCCATTCGGCATCGGTGAGCAGCAGTTTTTCCATGGCCTGTATCTGAACCCGATTGCCGCCGGCTTCAAGCCCCCGGCGTGACGCGCGTTGCCCGTGCCAAGCCCGCGGCCAGGCTGGGCAGATGCCGCAGCAGATGGGTAATGGCGCGTCCGCCGGCGGGTCTTTCCCCCAGCCGCCAGGCCAGCGTCGCCAGACCCACGGGCCGGGCGGTCCGCCGGGCAAAAAGCGGCTGCCAATCAGCGCCGCCAAGTCCTTGTAAATAGGCGGCGGCGGCGCTTTCCCCACTGGCCAGCGCAATGCCATTGCCCTCCCCCGCCAAAGAGGGGATGACCGCGCATTGATCCCCCAGACGGAACAGCCCTGCCGCATCCGCACCGCGTTGCCGCCAGCCATAAGGCACTGCCGCAATCGCATCGATCGGGGTTTGCGCCGAAAATCCCGCCAGCCGATCGCCAAAGTGCGGATGGTCTGCCGCCAGCCGATGCAGCAAAGCCGCCGGATCGCGCCCCGATTCGCTGAGCAGCGATTTGCGCAGGGCCAGGCAGATATTGGCGCTGCCATCTTCTTGCAGTTCAATCCCCGCATAGCCGCGATCAAATAAATGGAGTTCAATCGCATCGGCAATCTGGGCGCTGCGATGTGCCGACGCGGGCAGGCGGATGCGCAGGCCCAGGGCCGGGTCGGTCGCGGTGCGGGGCCGTTCAGCCCCTTTCAGATCATGTTTGCCCGTGGCCAGAAACAGGGCGTCGGCCTGATCCTTCACCTCATCCAGATGGCGCACGGTCACGCCGCGGTCGAGCCCGGCCCCGGCGGCCTGGGCCGCGGCAATCAACGCGGTATCCATTGCCCGGCGCGACACGCCAAAAGCGGGTTCGGGCAATGCGGCTTCGGCCATGGCGGCCCCGGCAAAAACGCGCAGGCGATGGATGGGGTGGCCGCTGATCGCAACCCCCAGCCGGTTGAGCGTCGCCATGGTCCGCCAGCTGAGAAAGCCGCCGCACAGTGCATCGCCGGTGTCGCGGGCGCGTTCCAGAATCAGCGGTTGGGCGCCGGCCCGTGCAAGCCCAATGGCGGCGGCGCAGCCGGCGGGCCCGGCGCCAATGATCAGCGGATTTTTGCGACGCATAGGCGGAAGGGAAAGGCGCGAAAGACACGGGCATCGGCAATGCCGGCTTCGGCCAAAATGGGGGGCCATTCGGCCGGGCGATAGGATCGGGCGATTGACAGGCGGCCGTCTTCGCGCACGATGCGGTGCCATCCCGCCAGCCGCGCCAGCACGGGATAGCCCAGCCAGGCGACGCCATGGCGGTGCAGATCATTGATGAACCAGCCGCGCTCTGCCTCCTGATCCATGAAGGTCAGAAAGGCGATCAACTGGGCGTGCGTCATATGATGGGCCACCAGGCTCGACAAGACGACATCCCATCCCTGCCCGGCCAGATCGGCATAATCCCCGGCCAGATAGCGAATGCCCAGCGCCTCTGGCGTGCGGGCATGGGCAGCAGCGACGCTGCGGGCGTTGAGGTCAATCCCGGTCAGCGCGACCGCGATCCCGCGCCGTTTGGCCCAGCGGGCAATGCTGCGCAGCATATCGCCATCGCCAAAGCCGACATCCAAAATCCGCAACGGCGCTGTCTGCCGCGGCAGGCGCCCCAGAAAACGCAGCGTTGGCGGCCGCGCCAGCGTGACGCTGTTCACCCGGCCAAGATCGCGCAACACGCGATCATAAACAGCGGGTGGCAAATCAGGATCATCCATCTGCTCGTCGCATTGGGCGCGCAGGGTCAACATGGCGCGACCTGCCGAAAGCGAAAGCCCTCCGCGGCCAGGCCCGGCCCAAAGGCCAAGGCCACACCGCGGGTGACCGGATGATCCATAAAATGGGCAAGCACGAACATCAGCGTGGCGGACGACATATTGCCGCCCGCGCGCAACACATTGCGGGATGGCGCCAGCGCGTCTGCACCCAGGCCCAGCCCCTGTTCCACGGCATCCAGAATGGATCGGCCACCGGCATGGACCGCCCAGCCATCGACGGTTGCGGCATCCCCCCCTGTCAGGACATCGGCAAAGGCCCGATCCTGCAGCGCCGTTGCAATCCGCGCGGGCACCTGCCCCGATAAATGCATGACAAAGCCCGTGTCGCCAATCGTCCAGCGGATCAGATCGGCCGATTGCGGCAGGGTGGTGGCAAAGGGATGGTCGATCGCCAAACCGGCCCCCGTGGCCGAAACCAGCGCCGCTGCCGCGCCATCACCAAATTGCAGCATCGCCAACAGCGATTCAATCTCGCGCGTGTCGTTGAGATGCAGGGAGGACAGCTCAACCGTCACCACCAGCACCTGGGCGCTGGGTGTTGACCGCACGATGTGCATCGCGCTGCGCAGGGCCGACACCGCGGCATAACAGCCCATAAAGCCGACCAGCAGCCGCTCCACCGCCGGGGACAGGCCCAGCCGGGCGGCGATGATCTGATCGATACCGGGGGCGACAAAGCCCGTGCAGCTGGCCACCACCAGATGCGTCACGCCCGACAGATCGGCCTGAAGCCCGGCAATCGCTTGCAGGGCAAGGGCGGGGGCATGGTCTGCATAAAGCGCCATGCGCGCCGCTGTGCCGGGCGCAGGGCCATCGTAAAAGCCGCCGGGCGACACCGGGGACCCACCATCGGGCGTGGGGGGCAGAACGGCAAAGCGATGCGCGATCCCCGACCGATCGGCCATGCGGCGAAACAGGCTGCGATGCCGGGCATCGGCAAGCCGGCCCTCTGCCCAATCGACAAAGGCGCCATGAATATCATGGTCTGGCCGCGCGGTTGCCAGCGCGGTGATGCGGGGAAGGGCCGTGGTCACGCCAACCTTTCTGCCGCCCATGCGACATAGAGAAAGCAAAGCTTATCAGGCGTATCGCCAAAGGCCATCCCCTCATTGCGGGGGCGGGCCGATCGGCAGATGTCAGGGGTGGCCGGTGGGGCCGTGTGATGCCGGATCAGCGGAAATTATCGGCGTAGCTTTGCAGCTTCAGAACACGCGGGGCGGCGGGCACGACATGATAGGTCAGGCCGTGCTTTTCGGCATAGGCCTGCGCCGCGTCCAGCGTCGGGAAGGTCAGGGTGACTTGGCTGCGCGTATCGCGCGACCCGGCCCAGCCCATCAGCGGATCGGGCCGCTGGGCATCTTCGCGTTCAAATTCCAGCACCCAGCTGCCCGTGCCATAGCGGCCGGACTGCATGGCGTTTTTGGTTTTTTGGATAATGCGTGCCTGCGTCATGGCCGCCCTTTCCCTCAATCGGGCGTCGCAATCAAGGGGAAAGACGCCACCGGCCCGCTGCGCCTTAATCGGCCGGGGGCTTCAGTTCCTGGATCTGCCGTTCCAGATTGCTCAGCAAGGGTTCGACCATCGCCTCATCCAGCCCATGGACAAGGCGGTTGATCGCCATGCCTTCAATCGTCTGTTGCGACAGGGCGAGCGCGAGATCGAAATTGCTGCGGTTCTTTTGCCATTCGGGAAAGGCCTCAATCGACAAGGCATAGCGCCGTTCACGAAATTCGGCCTGGGCAGGCTCAAGGATCCGCGCCAGCCCCTGATCGGTGCGGGCCGCAATCGACAATTCGTGAAAGGCGGTGAAGCTTGGGCTCGACAGCTGGTTCCAATAAGCGCGGACGACCTCATGGACATCCCGGCTGACAATCTTGCCAATGCGCCGAATGGCCCGCAGCCGCTTTTCATGCAGCTCCGCAATCACCGCGTGCATCAAGGCTTCGCCATTTTCAAAATGATGGAGCATCGCGCCGCGCGACAGCCCGGCCTCTGCGGCAACGCGGGCGGTGGTTGTCCGCGAATAGCCAAATTTGACGAGGCAACGAATGGCGCCTTCAATCAGGCGCTTCTTCGTCTGCTCACTCTTGAGCCACTGCAGCGTTGGCGCTGTCGGCGCTGCGCCTGTGGCTGGCCGTTTGCTGATGGCCGTTTGCTGCAATTTCCGAAGGGCTGTCATCATTTATGCTCGTTAGACGGTTTCGTAAAAGCTGAGGTCCATGTCCTTGGCCAGACATGCGAGGATCGGGGGGACAAGGCGATCGTGAAAATCGATGCCCATATGATAATCGAATGCGGCTTCTGATTTGAACGTCGCAATGCAGAAATAGGTGCAGGGCTCATCTATCGACTTGAACAGTTCATAGACTTCGCAATCGGGTTCATGCGCGTGAACAAGGGTGCGCAATTCGGTTTGCAGCGCTTCCAGTTCGGCGGCCTTTTCCGGCTTGGCAACCAGCTTGGCAATGAATGACTTTCTCATAAATCAGGCCTCATTTAGTTCCTGGACAAGGATGTCGCGCAGGCGGAATTTTTGGATCTTCGATGTCGACATTGGCCATTCACGGACGAAGCGCACATGTCGCGGAAGTTTGAAGCTGGCAAGCTTTCCTGCGCAATGCGCGATCAAATCAGCCTCTGTCACCGCCATGCCGTCGTTCAATTCGACAAAGGCCGCCGGCACTTCGACGTAACGTTGATGCGGAATGCCCGTCACCTGCGCCAGTTTGACGGCGGGGTGGGTTTGCAGCACGGCTTCAATCTCGGCCGCGGCGACATTTTCCCCGCCCACCTTCAACATGTCCTTGGTGCGCCCGTGGAACATGATCTGCCCCTGGGCATCGAAGGAGCCAATGTCCCCGGTGTGGAACCAGCCTTCGGCATCGATCACTTCGGCGGTTTTTTCCGGCGCGTTATAATAACCGGCCAACATATTCGGCCCGCGCGCAATGATTTCGCCCTGTTCATCGCAACCGCACTCTTCGCCGGTTTCGACATTGACGATCCGGACTTCCCATTCATCCAGAGGCACGCCCAGCCGCCAACCCCGCGCTTCCCAGGGGTCGGTCGTCCGGCTTGTGCAGATGGTGCCAGAGCCTTCGGTCAGCCCATAGGTGCCGACCATGATCGTGTGCGGCATGGCCTTGACGATCGCGTCTCTGATCC
>JBJOJQ010000005.1:0-20790 GCA_046046525.1 Pseudomonadota bacterium | reverse complement strand
TCCCGGCCCTGCTTGGCCTGTTCGGCTGGAACGCGATCTCTCCCGGCTTTGTAAAGGCCGCGATTTTGGCTGACCCGGCCGCGGCGGCGCTCCCGATGATGGAGTTTGAACGCAACGCCATTCTGTCAGAAGCCTTTGCGCTCGCCTCCAACCCCGATGCGCCGGTCTTTAACCCGGATGCCGAAAAGCTGGTCGGCGCTGTGAAGGCCGCCAATGCGAAATATGGCGCCATGGGTGCGGGGCTGGCGCTGGTGCTGGCCTTTGCTGGCGGCGCCTTTGGCTATACGCGGATCACCGCGGCCTTTCCGGCGCGGACGCGGGTGGAACGCTTTATCCTTGGCGTCTTGCTGCTCGCTTCCCTCCTCGCCATTTTGACAACCGCCGGCATCATTGCCTCATTGCTGTATGAAACCGGCATTTTCTTTTCCAAGGTCAGCCCCCTAGAGTTCCTGACCGGCCTCCACTGGAGCCCAGCCAATGGCAGCTTTGGGGCGGTTCCGCTGTTCTGGGGCACGATCTTCATCGGTGCGATCATCGCCATGATCGTCGCCATTCCGCTGGGCCTGATGAGCGCCATTTACCTGACGCAATATGCCAGCGCCGGGCTGCGCCGGGTGCTCAAGCCCCTGCTGGAAATCCTCGCCGGGATCCCGACGGTCGTCTATGGCTATTTCGCGGCGCTCACCGTGGCGCCGATGATCCGCGATTTCGCCGCCATGGTCGGCGTGGAAAACCCCTCAACCGAAAGCGCGCTTGCCGCCGGTCTGGTCATGGGCATCATGATCATCCCGTTCGTATCGTCCATGGCGGATGACAGCATTGCCGCCGTGCCGCAGGCCATGCGCGACGGATCGCTCGCCATGGGGGCAACAACGTCTGAAACGATCAAGAAGGTTCTGATCCCCGCCGCTCTGCCCGGCATTGTCGCGGGCGTTATGCTGGCCATCAGCCGCGCCATCGGGGAAACCATGATCGTTGTGATGGCCGCCGGGGCCGCCGCCAATCTGTCGGCCAATCCCTTTGCCAGCATGACCACGGTGACCTTCCAGATCGTGCAGCTGCTGACCGGCGATCAGGAATTTGATAGCGCCAAGACGCTGTCGGCCTTTGCGCTGGGCCTTGTGCTCTTTGTCGTCACCCTGGTTCTCAACATCATCGCTTTGCGCGTCGTCAAGCGCTTCCGGGAAGCATATGAATAAGTCCGTCATCAACTGGCAGTCCGAAGAGGCGACAAAGCGCCTTGCCAAGCGTTATGCCGCGGAACGGCGGTTCAAGGCGCTGGGTCTTGTCGCCATCTTAATGTCGCTGGCGTTTCTGGCCTTTCTACTGGTCTCTATGCTGGCCAAGGGTCTGGGCGGGCTTGACCTGCAATTCCTGATGGCATCGGATTCCACCGACCCCATGACGGCTGGCGTCTGGGCGGCGGTGAAGGGATCGCTGCTGACCATGGCCGTCACCATCGCGCTGGCCTTGCCGATGGGCGTCCTCGCCGCCATTTATCTTGAGGAATTTGCGCCCAAAAGCCGTTGGGTGGATATCGTTGAGGTATCGATCAACAATCTGGCGGCGGTGCCGTCCATCATCTTCGGCCTGCTTGGCCTTGCGGTCTTTATCAACTTCCTCAACCTGCCGCGATCCTCACCGCTTGTCGGCGGTATGACCCTGGCGTTGATGACCATGCCCGTGATCGTGATTGCCGGGCGCAATGCGATCAAGGCCGTCCCGCCGTCCATCCGCGATGCCGCCTTGGCCGTCGGCGCCAGCCGGGTGCAGACCGTGTTTCATCATGTTCTGCCGTTGGCCCTGCCGGGCATTTTGACCGGTGCGATCATCGGCATGGCGCGCGCGCTGGGCGAAACCGCGCCCTTGCTGATGATCGGCATGCGCGCCTTTGTCCCGGCCCCGCCAACGGGCATCACCGACCCCTCGAGCGTGCTGCCGATGCAGATCTTCCTCTGGTCGGACGAAGTGGATCGTGCCTTTGTCCAGAATACGTCCGCCGCGATCATCGTTCTGCTGGTTTTCCTGCTCGCGATGAACGGGCTTGCCATCTATCTCCGCAACAAATTCGAAACACGCTGGTGATCCATGTCGACCGAAACGCTTAAAATCTCTGCGCGCAACGTAAACGTCTTTTACGGCGCCAAGCAGGCCATTGATAATGTCTCGATCGATATCGCGACCGAACATGTCACCGCCTTTATCGGCCCATCGGGCTGCGGCAAATCAACCTTCTTGCGGGCGCTGAACCGCATGAACGATACCATTGCCGGCTGCCGGGTCGAAGGCCAGATCATGCTTGACGGTGACGATATTTATGGCACCGCCATGGATGTCGTCCAGCTGCGGGCACGGGTTGGCATGGTCTTTCAAAAGCCCAACCCCTTCCCCAAATCCATCTATGAAAATGTCGCTTATGGGCCGCGGATCCACGGCCTGGCCGCGACCAAGGCCGATATGGACGCGATTGTTGAAAAATCGCTGCGCCGGGCGGGCCTGTGGGATGAAGTCAAGGATCGCCTGGCCGATGCCGGCACTGCCTTGTCCGGCGGCCAGCAGCAGCGCCTGTGCATCGCCCGCGCGATTGCGGTGAGCCCGGAGGTTATCCTGATGGATGAGCCCTGTTCAGCGCTCGACCCGATTGCAACGGCGCGGATCGAAGAGCTGATCGACGAACTGCGCGGCCGCTATGCCATTGTGATCGTGACCCATTCGATGCAGCAGGCCGCCCGCGTGTCGCAGCGCACGGCCTTTTTCCACCTGGGGGCGATGGTGGAATATGGATCGACATCAGACATTTTCACCAATCCGCGCCAAGAGCGGACAAAAGACTATATCACCGGACGTTATGGCTGAGGAACGCAGACATGGTTGAACATACCGTCAAAGCATTTGATGATGAAATCGGTGCGCTGCGCGGCCTGATTGCCGAAATGGGCGGGCTGGCAGAAGTGGCCATTGCCCAGTCTGTTGAAGCGCTGGTCAAGCGCGATACAGATCTGGCCGCCCAGGTTATCGCCAATGATGCCCGGCTGGATGCACTGGAAGTGGATGTCGACCGGCTGGCCGTTCGGATCATCGCGCTGCGCGCGCCGATGGCGGACGATCTGCGCGACGTGATTTCCGCCCTTAAAATCTCTGGCATCATTGAACGCATTGGCGATTATGCGAAAAACATCGCCAAGCGCGTCGGCGAAGTCAAAGGCCGCGCCAAGATTGAGCCGCTGACGCTGATCCCCGCCATGGCGGAAATTGCCCAGTCCATGGTGAAGGACGTGCTGGACGCCTATGCCGCGCGCGATGCGCAACTGGCCATCGAGGTCGTCGATCGCGACGACAAGGTGGATGAGTTTTATAACAGCATCTTCCGCAACCTTGTGGCGCATATGATGGAAAACCCGGCCACGATCAGCTCGGCGGCCCAGCTGCTGTTCGTTGCCCGCAATCTGGAACGCATTGGGGACCACGCCACCAATGTGGCCGAGCTTGTCTATTACGCCGCGACCGGCGCCTATTATACCGATCGCGACATGCCCCGCGGAGAGTGACCATGGCCGCCCGCCTTCTGATTGTTGAAGATGATCCCGCGCTGGCGGAGCTTCTCGTCTGGAATTTTGAATCCGAAGGCTATGACGTGACGCAAACCCCCGATGGGGAAGAAGCGTTGCTGCTGGCGGCCGAACAGACCCCGGATGCGATCCTGCTCGACTGGATGATCGAAAACGTCCCGGGCATAGAGGTGTGTCGCCGCCTGCGCCGCATGCCTGAAACCGCCAATGTGCCCATCATCATGCTGACCGCCCGAGGCGAAGAGGAAGATGTCATCCGCGGGCTGGAAACAGGCGCCGATGATTATCTGACCAAGCCCTTTTCCCCGCGTGAATTGGTCGCCCGGCTGGCGGCGCTGTTGCGCCGGTCACGCCCTGCACTGGCCGGCAAGACCCTGAAGATCGAGGATCTGGAGCTGGATCCGGTGGCGCATCGTGTCCGCCGCGCTGGCCATGAGATTGCGCTTGGCCCAACGGAATTTCGCTTGCTGCAGCATCTTATGGAACGGCCCGGACGTGTCTTGTCGCGCGGGCAGTTGATCACGGGCGTTTGGGGCCATGACAGCGATATTGAGGAACGCACCGTTGATGTGCAGGTAAAGCGGCTGCGCGCGGCGTTGAATGCGCCCGGCGGCAAAGACCTGATCCGCACCGTTCGCAGCGCCGGTTACGCGCTGGGCTGACCACCGGTCGGGCCCCGGGCGCGGCTGTCCGTGCGTCATTTATTTAACATAATACTTGTAAATCTTGTGATCCGCCCCATCTCGGTTGCACCGGGTGCCGCAAGGGCCCGGAGGGGCGGGGCTTGCAGCCCCCTCGCATCTCCGCCCCACACAGATGTTGCTTAGGAAAAGGACATTCAAGATGCGGACTGTTTTTGATTTGACGCCTTATCGCCGGTCAACGATCGGCTTTGACCGCCTGTTCGATACGCTGGAAAGCCTGTCGCAGGCCGAAACCAATGCGGGCAATTACCCGCCTTATGACATTGAACGCACGGGGACCGATGCCTATCGCATCACCATTGCGGTTGCCGGATTTTCCGAGGATGAGATTGACCTGACCGCGCAGCAGAACCTGCTCGTCATTCGCGCCAAAAAGGCCGAGGTCCAGACCGATCCCGATGCACCGCGTGAATTTTTGCATCGTGGCATTGCCACCCGCGCCTTTGAACGCCGCTTCCAGCTGGCAGATCATGTGGAGGTGCGCGGTGCGCGGCTGGAAAATGGCTTGCTGGCCATTGATCTGGTCCGCGAGGTGCCCGAGGCGATGAAGCCCCGGCGCATTGCGATTGCCAATTCAAATGTGGCGTCGTTGATCGACGCGACCGATCAGGACCGTAAGGCAGCCTGAGCATTTGGGCCGGGGGAGCCCCCTCCTCCCCCGGCCCATCCTGCCGATGATGCCGGGCCTGTTTCAGGGGCGATCCCGAAAAACTTGCGCTTTGCGGCATTTTTCCCCATTGGCGGGCGGTTATGACGCAGACATGGACCCCCGACAGCTGGAAAAGCCATGAGGCCCGCCAGCTCCCGACCTATCCCGACCCCCAGGCGCTGGAGACAGCCACGCACGCCCTGGCTAATTTTCCGCCGCTTGTCTTTGCCGGTGAGGCGCGCAGCCTGACCGCTGAACTTGCGCAGGTCGCTGCGGGCAAGGGCTTCCTGCTGCAAGGCGGCGATTGCGCCGAAAGCTTTGCCGAATTTCACCCGAACAACATCCGCGACACCTTCAAGGTGCTGTTGCAGATGGCGGTGGTCCTGACCTTTTCGTCCAAGCTGCCGACCGTCAAGGTCGGGCGTATGGCCGGCCAGTTCGCCAAGCCCCGCTCTGCGGATATGGAAGATATTGGTGGCGTATCGCTGCCCAGCTATCGCGGCGATATCATCAATGACATCGCTTTTGAGGCAGAGGGCCGCGCGCCGGACCCGCAACGTATGCTGCGCGCCTATTCGCAATCGGCCGCCACGCTCAACCTGCTACGCGCCTTTGCGCAAGGCGGCTATGCCAACCTGCATCAGGTGAATGCCTGGACGCATGACTTCATGGGCCGCTCGCCCTGGGCCAAGCGTTTTCAGGATGTCGCGGATCGGATTGCCGAAGCGCTCGACTTCATGGCTGCCTGCGGCCTTGATCCCGATACGGTCCCGCAGCTGAAGGGAACGAGCTTCTACACCAGCCATGAGGCGCTGTTGCTGCCTTATGAAGAGGCGCTGACCCGGCAGGATTCGCTGACGGGCCAATGGTATGACACTTCTGCCCATATGCTCTGGATTGGGGATCGGACCCGCTTTGTTGGTTCTGCCCATGTTGAGTATCTGCGCGGTATCGGCAACCCGATCGGTATGAAATGCGGCCCCAGCCTTGAGGCCGATGCCCTGTTGCGCCTGCTCGATACGCTGAACCCCAATCGCGTGCCGGGTCGCATGACGCTGATCACGCGCTATGGCCATGACAAGATTGAGGCGCATCTGCCTGCGCTGGTCCGCGCCGTGAAGGCCGAAGGCCACCCCGTCATCTGGTCGTGCGATCCGATGCATGGCAACGTCATCAAGGCGCAAAATGGCTATAAGACCCGCCCGTTTGAACGGATCCTGGCCGAAGTTCGCGGCTTTTTTGCTGTCCATCGCGCCGAAGGCACGCATGGCGGCGGCATCCATATCGAGATGACGGGCCAGAATGTCACCGAATGCACCGGCGGCGCCATCGACGTGACTGAGCAGAATCTGGCTGATCGCTATCACACGCATTGCGATCCACGCCTGAACGCTGGTCAATCGCTGGAACTGGCCTTCCTGATTGCCGAAATGCTCAATCAGGAATTGAAGGAACGGACGGCCGCGGCGGCATAAGCCGCGGTCACCGCCTGACCGTCATTCCGGAACAGAAAACAACGTCGTCCCGCGATATTTGTCCTGCCAGGGCTCATAAAGCGGGCTGACATCAAATTCGGTGTCGTGCAGCGCGATATCGGACATGCCATCGACTTTGAATGTCGCCATTTTAATCTCACGCGGCAAAACACCATTCTTGGTGACCGGCACGGCATCCAGATACACAAGATCCCGGCGCGTAAAGAGAATATGAGGCGCCAGCACAAAAGATGTGCCGTTATACGACGCCGTCAGGCAACGCTTGGTGGCGATGGCTTCCAGAATTGTACGATTTGCAGTCATGGCAAAGTTTTGACCGACGACCTTCGCACGCGCAACAAAATTGTGCGCCGCAACAGGATTTTTGCCGCTAATCTCAGCCCATAAGCCCAATAACGGCGTGGCGAATGAGTTCTGGGCGCGCTATGCCCTGGGCCTCTTACTGGAGGCAGATTATGACCAAATCCCGCATATTGACGCGCGCCGCGGCCCTTGCGCTGCTGTGCATGACGGGCGCCGCACAGGCCGATGCCCCGGTGGCCCAAAACCGCGCCTTCAAACCGGTCGATCTGTTCGCGCTGGAATATGCGGCTGACCCCCAGATTTCGCCCGATGGCCGCACCATCGCCTATGTCCGCCGCAGCTTTGACATTGCGACAGACCGTGCGCGATCCAATATCTGGATCATTGACGTGGCGCGCGGCGAACACCGCCCTTTGCTGTCGGGCGCCGCCAATTTTTCAAGCCCGCGCTGGTCGGCGGATGGCAAGCGCCTGGCCTATGTCAGTGCGGTTGAGGGCAGTGCGCAGATTTATGTCCGCTGGATGGACAGCGGCGCAACCGCCCGTGTGACCAATTTGACAGAGGCGCCGTCAGGGCTGGCCTGGTCGCCCGATGGACGGATGCTGGCTTTTGCAAGCTTTGTGCCCGGAGAGGCGAAGCCGTTTGCGACCATGCCGCCAGCGCCAGAGGGCGCGCGC
This sequence comes from Pseudomonadota bacterium, assembly GCA_046046525.1. Classification (GTDB taxonomy): domain Bacteria; phylum Pseudomonadota; class Alphaproteobacteria; order Sphingomonadales; family Sphingomonadaceae; genus Aquisediminimonas. The sequence continues at coordinate 13,392 of JBJOJQ010000005.1, read as the reverse complement.
TGGGCCGAAAAACCGGTGGTGATTGATCGGCTGAACTACCGGGCCGATGGCGCGGGCTATGCCGAACAGGGCTATAGCCACATTTTCACCGTGCCGGCTGATGGCGGGACGCCCCGGCAAATCACGTCCGGCGATTATGATCATGGCGGCGTGGTGAGTTGGGCGCCAGACAGCCAGACGCTGTTCCTGTCCGCAACACGGACGCCCGATCCTGATCGCACCCCCCAGCGCGACCAGATTTACGCCATCAACCTGCGTTCACTGGCCTTGACGCAGTTGACGCAGCGCGACGGCCCCAGTGTCGCGCCCAAAATCTCCCCCGATGGGCGCATGATCGCGTTTCTGGGCTTTAACGATCGAGCGACCAGCAATCAGGAATTCAGCCTTTGGGTGATGAACCGGGATGGCTCTGGCGCCCGATCGCTGACAGACAAGCTGGATGTCGGCGTCAGTGATTTTGGCTGGGATGGCCGCGACGGCCTGTATTTCGCCTATGACCAGCAGGGCACAACCAAGCTGGGCTATGTAACGCCCAAGGGCGCCCCCCGCGTGCGGGCCACTGGCTTGGGCGGTGAAGATATTGGGCGGCCCTATTCCGGGGCCAGCCTGTCGGTGGCGCGCGATGGCAGTGTTGCCACCAATGTCACAACCGCAACCGAACCCGGCGATATCGCGCTGATCCGTGGCACCACGCTGCGGCGCCTGACGCGGCTGAACGATGATGTTGCCGCCATTCGGGATCTTGCAACGGTTGAAGAGATTTGGACGACAGCGCCAGATGGCGTCAAAAGCCAGTCCTGGATCATGAAACCGGCCAATTTTGATCCGGCCAGAAAATATCCGCTGATCCTTGAGATCCATGGCGGGCCGCACACCAATTATGGCGCACGTTTTTCGGCCGAGATGCAGGCTTATGCCGCGGCTGGCTATGTCGTGCTTTATTCCAATCCGCGCGGCTCGACGAGCTATGGCGATGCCTTTGCGAACAAGATCGACAAGGCCTATCCCGGCGGCGATTATGATGACCTGATGGCGGCGGTCGATGGCGTTTTGGCCAAGGGTTATGTTGATCCGGCCCGGCTGTTCGTCACAGGCGGCAGCGGCGGCGGCGTTCTGACCGCATGGATCATCGGCAAAACGCAGCGTTTTCGCGCAGCCGTTGTGTCCAAACCCGTGATCAACTGGACCAGCTTTGCGCTGACGGCGGATAACCCGGCCTATTTCGGACGCTATTGGTTCGGCAAAAATCCCTGGGAAGACGGCGCACAGGCCGATTATTGGCGGCGATCCCCCCTCAGCCTGGTCGGCAATGTCAAAACACCCACGATGCTGATCACCGGGGAACAGGATTATCGCACCCCGATATCCGAGACAGAGCAATATTATACCGCGCTTAAGCTTTCGGGTGTGGATACAGCGATGGTGCGCGTGCCCGAATCCTCACACGGCATGCTGGACCGGCCCAGCCGCTTGGTCGCCAAATCGACCTTCATTCTGGGCTGGTTCGCCAAATTTGGCGGGGGTGACGGCGGACGGGCGCAATAACGATACTGTCAGGCCTGAGGACCGCCTTAGCCACGGGGGCGGCGTATCCGCCGCCCGGTTGCGGGCAACGGATCTGGCCGATCAGCCGATTTGTGTCGGCAGATACGTGTCTTCGATATAGTCGCTAAACCGCGTGAATTTGGCGTCAAACTTCATCTTGACCTTGCCGGTCGCGCCATGTCGCTGTTTGGCGACGATCAGTTCGGACAGCCCGAACACCCGTTCCATTTCCAGCGCCCATTTGGCGTGATCGTCAAAAATCTTGGCGTCATCGCCTTCCGCCGGACGCTTTGGCTCACGCGCCTGAATGTAATATTCCTCACGATAGACGAAAAGCACGATGTCCGCGTCCTGCTCGATCGACCCGGATTCACGCAAGTCCGACAATTGTGGGCGCTTGTCTTCGCGCTGTTCGACCGCACGGCTCAACTGCGACAGCGCAATGACCGGGACATTCAGCTCTTTGGCCAGCGTTTTCAGGCCGCGCGAAATCTCTGAAATTTCCTGAACGCGATTGTCGCCGCCGCCCGATTTTGATCCCTGCAACAATTGCAGATAGTCGACAATAATCAGGCCAATGCCGTGCCGCCGCTTCAACCGGCGCGCGCGCGTCCGCAGTGCCGCGATGGTGAGACCCGCCGTATCGTCAATATAGAGCGGCAGGGATTCCAGATCCGCCGCCGCACGGGCGAGGTTGCGGAATTCCGTCTGGCTGATCTTGCCCATGCGCAGATTTTCAGAGCTGATCTCTGACTGTTCGGACAAAATACGCGTTGCCAGCTGATCCGCCGACATTTCTAGGCTGAAAAAGGCAACAGGTGCCCCCACCGATTTTTCGGGCGCGATCCCGTCTTCCATATCGCGCGCCCAACGTCGCGCGGCATTGAAGGCGATATTGGTCGCAAGCGAGGTTTTGCCCATGCCCGGACGCCCGGCCAGAATGATGAGGTCGCTGTGGTGCAGACCGCCGGTCTTTGCGTTAATGCCTTCAATCCCCGTGGTAACGCCAGACAGACCGCCCCCGGCATTCAGCGCCTTTTCCGCCAGTTCCACCGCCATGCGGGTGGCCTGTCCAAAGCTTTTGGTGCTGCCCGTTTCGCCGCCCTGTTCAGCCACGCGATAGAGCGCCATTTCCGCCTCTTCGATCTGCTGGGTCGGCAGCACATCTTCGCTGGTATCCAGGGCGCGGGTCGACATGTCGCGCCCCACGCTCACCAATTCGCGCAGCAAGGCGAGATCATAGATTTGCTGGGCAAAATCACGCGCCCCCAAAAGCGCGGCGCCAGAGCCTGTCAACTGCGCCAGATACGCCGGCCCACCCAGCGCCTTCATGGCTTCATCGGCTTCAAACATCGGCTTGAGCGTCACCGGGTTGGCGACCATCGACCGGTCGATCAGCCGCATGATGGCATCGTAAATGCGGCCATGGACCGGTTCAAAGAAATGTTCGGCCCGCAATTTCAGCTGAACATCCTCTGCCACGCGATTGTCGATCATCAGCGCGCCCAACAGCGCGGCCTCTGCCTCGATATTATGGGGCAGCTGCACTGCGGTTTCGGTATCGTGAATCAGTCGGATAGGATCGGCCATGGCGGCACCATGCCGCAAAGCCGGCGTCAGGCAAACCGGCCCCAAGGGGGATAACGGGGATAACTTGATCGGGGATCATCTTTCCATTCCCCGCAGCATTCGATATGCGCGCAGAACATGGCCGATCCGCGCATCATCGACATCAAGCTTGACGAGCATACGATCCTCTGGCGGTCCGCCGATATCGAGCAGGAACGCCGGATCGCGATTTTCGACATTCTGGAAGGCAATTATTTTGCCCCGCAACGCGCGCATGACGATGGGTATATGGGGCCGTACCGCCTGTTGTTGCGCGTTGAGGAGGGGCGGCTGGTCTTTGAAATCCGGCGAGAGGATGACGCGCCCCTTGAAGCGGTTATTCTCGCGCTGGGGCGTTTCCGGCGGCTGATCCGCGAATATTTCGCGATTTGCGACAGCTATTATCAGGCGATCAAGGTTGCCACGGCGCAGCAGATTGAAACGGTCGATATGGCCCGGCGTGCGCTGCACAATGAAGCAGCCGACCTGCTGAAAGATCGTCTGGCGGGCAAGATTGAGGTGGATTTTGACACCGCACGGCGGCTGTTTACGCTGATCTGCGTTCTTCACATCAAGGGCTAGGCCCCGGGCCTCGACATTTGGCATCGTTCGGGGCATCGAGGGGTGAACCCTTGGGACCATCTAAACCGCATGAGCAACCAGACACAGCTTTTGATTGAGGCGGCACATCAGGCGGCGATGCACGCCCATGCGCCCTATTCTGGCTTTGGCGTCGGGGCGGCGGTGCTGCTGGACGATGGCGCGATCATCGCCGGCTGCAATTTTGAAAATGCCAGCTATGGCCTGACTTTATGCGCAGAAACCGTGGCGCTGGCGACGGCCAATGCGCAAGGCAAATTGCGCGCCGTGCGTGAAATTGCGGTGATTGGCGGCAAGCTGGTCGATGGCCAGATCACGGGGGCAGATCCGGTGCGCCCCTGTGGCCGCTGCCGTCAGGTGATCAACGAGGCGGGTGGCCTGTCTGGCCATGACATCATTGTGCATTGTGCATCGGCCGATGGTGGTACGGTGGAACGGCACACGCTATCCAGCCTTTTGCCCCATGCCTTTGGCCCCGCCGATCTGGGGCTCGCTTAGGAGAAGACATGTCAATTCTTTCTGACAAATGGATCCGGGAACAGGCAACAAACCATGGCATGATTGAGCCATTTGTCGAAGCCCAGCGCCGCGATGGCTGCATCAGCTATGGCCTGTCCTCTTATGGCTATGACGCGCGCGTCGCGGATGAGTTCAAGATCTTTACCAATGTCGACAGCGCGGTTGTGGACCCCAAGGATTTTGCCGCCAACAGCTTTGTCGATCGCAAGACCGATGTCTGTGTGATCCCGCCGAACAGCTTTGCCCTGGCGCGGACGGTGGAATATTTCCGCGTGCCGCGCGATGTGCTGGTTATCTGCCTGGGCAAATCCACCTATGCCCGGTGCGGGATCATCGTGAATGTCACGCCGCTGGAACCCGGCTGGGAAGGGCATGTGACACTGGAGTTTTCCAATACCACGCCGCTGCCCGCAAAAATCTATGCCAATGAAGGCGCGTGTCAGTTCCTGTTTCTCAAAGGCAATGAGCCGTGCGAAACAAGCTACGCCGATCGGGCCGGCAAATATATGGGCCAAAAGGGCGTTACCCTGCCCAAGCTCTAACAAGAGCGGTGCAACGCACGCGGAGACATAGGAACCGTGCTCCGGCGCAGGCCGGAGCCCAGAAACACCCGCGCCAATGGACGCGCGCCTTTACCGCGCCCCCTGGGCTCCGGCCTGCGCCGGAGTACGGTGATGATGCGCCCGCACCCCTGCATCTCCGCGTGAGACTCTTATCCCCTCCCCTGCGCGGACCGGACCCCCATAATACCGGATGGCTCAAGGCGCGGGCAGTGTGATAGAGAGAATGAAAGCGCCGCTGACAACAGGGCGGACGACAGGAGAGAAAAATGGCCAAAGCATCAGCGGAATTCGACATTATCGTCTATGGCGCAAGCGGCTTTACCGGCCGGCTGGTCGCCGAATATCTGGCCAGACAAGGCGTCCAGAAATGGGCCATGGCCGGGCGCAGCCTGTCCAAACTTGCCGAGGTCCGCGATGAGATGGGCCTGCCCGGCGATACCCCGCTTGTCATCGCGGATGCGAGCAACCCGGCCACGCTGGTGGACATGTGCAACCGCACCCGCGTGGTGCTGACCACAGTGGGCCCTTATCAGCTTTATGGCACGGAATTGGTTGCAGCCTGCGCCGAAACCGGCACCGATTATGTCGACTTGTGCGGTGAACCCGCCTGGATGCGCGACATGATCGACGCCTATGATGCCCGCGCCAAGGACACCGGCGCCCGCATCGTCTTTTCCTGCGGCTTTGATTCCATTCCCTTTGATCTGGGTGTCTGGTTCTTGCAGCAAGAAGCGGTCAAACGCTTTGGCAAGCCCGCCCCGCGCGTCAAAGGCCGGGTGCGCAAGATGCAGGGCGGCGCCTCTGGCGGCACCATCGCAAGCCTGACCGAAACGATGAAGGCCGCGGCCAAGAACCCAAAGATCATCAGCATTCTGAAAAGCAGCTTTGGCCTCACCCCGGGCTTTGAAGGGCCGTCCCAGCCCTCTGGCCTGATGCCGGAATATGACAGCGCGACCGGCACCTGGACCGCGCCCTTTGTGATGGCGCCGATCAACACCAAAAATGTCCACCGCAGCAACTTCCTGCTCGGCCATCCTTATGGGCGCGATTTCGTCTATGATGAAATGATCATGACCACCATCGGCGATGCCGGCCGCGCCATGGCCGAAGCCATCGCCAAAGCCAGCCCCTTTGGCGATGCCAAGCTGAAGCCGGGCGAAGGCCCCAGCAAGGAAGAACGGGAAAACGGCTTTTACGATGTGCTCTTCATCGGCGAATATCCCGATGACCAGTCGGTCCGCGTCTCTGTGGCGGGCGATAAGGACCCGGGCTATGGCTCCACCAGCAAGATGATCGCCGAAAGCGCGCTGACCCTGTTGGAAAATGACACGGCGGGCGGCGTGACGACGCCGGGCGCTGTGATGGCAGCGCCATTGCTGGCGCGGCTGGAAAAGAATGCGGGGCTGACGTTTTTGGTGGAGGGGTGAGGAGGAGATTTTTTGTGCGCTCGCTAGGAAACAGTTCTGAAAAGACTGGGATGACCGTCAACGTCGTCGCTGCTCCCACCGCAAAACAGGCTATCCTCGAGATTTGCTTGTGTTGGAACCGTCCCCTCATCGATCATCTTAACAAGCGCGTTGCGCAAAATCACGAAAGTTTGGAGCAGTGCATCGGCTTCAATCTCTTTCCCGGTGTGGGCAGCCTTCGAACGAGAGTCGTAAAGACCCTTTACTGATTTAAATAGCTTTAAGCGGCTGGGCCCAACAGGCTCAAGGTACGCGGCAATGTTCGCAGACGCTCTAAATCTTGACTCATTGCGAGACGGTGAGAAGAGCTCTTCTAAAGCTCCCCATGCCGCAAGCAACGCAGAAGAAGTTCTTCCCTCAAGGGTGCAGAAGTCAGCGGAACGAAGAGCATTTTTAAGCGACGGACATGATTGGATTAAAACTGCCGTCCGAGACCATACTAACTTTATCCATGCTAAAGTTTCTTTGCTGAGGTGCAAGGTAATCGCACCGTTCACCCTTAACATGCGAGGAACTGTTTCGAATGGCCAGAACATTGACTCCTGTTTCGACATTGCGGCTTCCTCAAACGGAACATTCGAAATAACAGGCACTGTCACATAAGGGTGCCTAGCCAACCGAATTAACGCTGCGATTAGCCAAATAGTTTCTTCGGAACTTAGAGATCCGGGCAACTCTCTGTCGGTTGGGACAGTTAACTCAGCCTCAACATCATAGCCAAAGCCCCCTCGCGCCGCGCGCCAAGGTCCTGGGTGATGTTTTCCTTCGCTCGCCCGAGCGAATGCCACTAGGTTGGGTCCAAAGAAATGAGCATAAGTTGAGCGGAGAACTACGCCGTGCCCTAAATGGAAGGGTTTTCCTTCATAGACAATGTTAGATAGACCAGCATAAAATCTAGAATGCCCGCTTTTCATGCTGAAACACATAACACATATTTACTGTTTAGCACAGATATTTCAGTTTTGTCTTATGTTTAACAGAATATTGAATTCTAATGGTTTTTTTAAAATAGTCGACTAAGCGAAGGGTAATGGGCTTCCTTCCTCAAGAACCGATAGAATAAATTCGACTTTACCCACTTAACTCACCCCCTCCCCAACCACCCACCTTTTCAGCTTCGCCGTCAAACTCCGCCGCATTAGCGCGACGTGCGCGGCGTGGAGGGGTGAGGCGGGGCGGCGCCAAATAACTCGGATATCGTTCTCAGCTTTGCCAGCAGGGTCGTTGCTGCCAGTCAATCGGGAATCCCATGGCCTTGAGCTGATCTTGTGACCGCGTCTGAACGAGTTTCGACATTCGTTTCGCGAACGTCGTGTCTGGGCTTTGGTGACGGAGCATCCGCACCAAAACCACAAGGGCGTTGTAAATAAGATTTGCCGGCTGCGCCTGTCGGCCTTTGTCGGAAACTGTTTCTAGAATTACCAAATCCGCACTGAAGCGCTTGATGTTTGGCAGACGTTTGACGGTTTGTCGGTTCCAGAGGCGCGCATGATGCGCACAGATGTTTCGGATATAGGATAGAAGCTGCAAAGTGCCCTCAAGCACCTCGCGCGTTGGTAATCCGAGGTCCGTCGCCACAGCGGATTTGACCCTAGGGTCTTTCGTCAGGGCGAACCATCGAGATAACTCGCCAAAAGTCATCAGCTCTGTGACAACCCACAAAGGTGGAAGGAAAGGCTCAGAATATTTCTGGCGATAATGATCGACGAACACTTCGTTGCTGTCTTTCGCTCGATTCGCCAAAGAGGACAACAGTCCAATGTGATCGTAGCCGGACCCAAAAACAGCCGGATTGAGATGGGCATGGGAACCGTGAGCAAGGCTAAGACGGTTGGTCCAACGTGACCGAAGTGCAATTTCAATTCGCTCGATTGCTTCAGTCACCAGAAGCCGCAGCTTTCTGTCGAACACATAAATATCAATGATTTGATCAAAATTTACATTCTTCTGAAACCGTTTCGTCCTTGTTTTATGGTCGGACGAGGGGATTTCGTAGGGCAGCCAATAAGCACTGAGACGATAGTAGCCGACAGTTTCCAACCAGCGCCGAATAACTGCTTGATCGCCAACCATACCTCGGTCCAGCAGTAATTGAATCTGCTCATCTATCGTGGTGGCAGGCTTATCATAAAGCATAGAGCCCCCTCAGTTACCCGAGGAGGCTCCAAAAAGTAACCCCCCGGTATTGAGCAGCCGAAGCTTCGCCTGGGGGGTGTTGTTGACTTTCGTCTAGCTCTCAAAATCCTACAGGTCAATGAATGACTTTAGCACAAAGAACGCTCGAAGTTCCCTAACTCCCCCGCTCCCTTACCACCCACCGTTTCAGCTTCTTCCGCAGGCTCCGCCGGATCAGGGCGATGTGGCCGCCATAGAGCGCCAGAAAGCCAATCCCCCAGAACAGCCAGTCCCCGCCCAGAAAGCTGCGGGCGATGATCAGCGCAAAGGCCCAGAAGATCAGGACGACGCGGATATTGAGTTCAAAGCGCAGGGCCACCCAGGGCGGCGGGAGGATGGCCATATTGCCGCGCCCGGCGACGGGAATGGCCTCTGCCCGGCGCAGCCGTGCAACGGTGCCACCATCCACATAGGCAAAGGCATCCCAGCGTTCAAACCGGTCAAACCCCTCCCCACGTTCAAAGGCAAAATGCGATTGCGACAGGGGGTGCACCACATAATGGCCGGCAAAGCCCCGCAAAATGCGTTCAAAACGCATATCATCCAGGGCGGCCATCGGCTCTTCATAGATCAGCGTGCCGACAATCAGGCGGGGCAGATTGATCGGCATGATCAGCGGCGGCGGCCCTGATGCCGGATATTGCCCGGACGGCCCCGGCGGCCCATCACCGGGCGGTGTGTCCAGTCCTTGCGGTCGCGCCGCAGCGGCAGATGATTGGCGCCTTCGGGCAATTCAAAGCGCAACGCGCCCGAAATCGGATTGGCCTCTGCCAGCCGCAGGTCAATATGCTGGCCCACGCGATATTGTTCCCCGGTATTTTCACCGGTGAGGGTCAGATGCGCGGGATCAAAATGGAAATAATCCGTCCCCAGGGTGGAAATGGGCACCAGCCCATCACCGCCCAGGCCCTGCACGGTCGCGAAAAAGCCGAAATTGGTGACGCCGGTGATCCGCGTTTCAATGATTTCGCCCACGCGCATGGCCAGGAAGGCGGCGACATAGCGATCGACGGTTTCGCGTTCGGCCTCCATGGCCCGGCGTTCACAGGCAGAGATGGTTTCCCCAATCACCGTCATCCGCGCGGCATCTTCGGTGGTCAGCGCGGTGGCGCGCGCCTGTGGGTCGAGCGCATAGGCCTCCACCAATGATCGATGCACGATGAGATCGGCATAGCGGCGAATGGGGGATGTGAAATGCGCATAAGACCCCAGCGCCAGCCCGAAATGCCCGGCATTTTGCGGGCTGTAATAGGCCTGAGTCTGGCTGCGCAAAATCTGTTCCATCACCTCGGTGCGATATTCGGCATCCTCCAATTGCGCGATCAGGCGATTAAAGGTTTTGGGCGTGATCACCTGCCCCAGGGCAAAGGCGATATCGAATGTCGCCAGATAGTCCTTCAATCCCACCAGCTTTTCGCGCGAGGGCGGTTCATGCACGCGGTACATCACGGGGGCCTTGCGCGCTTCCAGCGCCTTGGCCGCGGCGACATTGGCGGCGATCATGAAATCTTCGATCAGGCGGTGGGCATCCAGCCGTTCGCGCGGCGCAACCGACTGGATCCGCCCATCCTCATCCAGCACAACGCGCCGTTCGGGCAGATCCAGATCCAGCGGTTCCCGCCGGTCCCGCGCCTTGGACAGCGCAGCCCAGCAATCCCACAGCGGGCGCAGCGCCGTTTCCGTCAACTCATGCGGGCGATCCCCATCGATCGCGGCCTGGGCGTGTTCATAAGGGATGTTGGCCGCCACACGGATCACCGCGCGGGCAAAGCGAAAATGCTGCATCGCGCCGTCGGCGGTTATTTCCATATGGCACACCAACGCCGCCCGATCCTCACCCGCACGCAGCGAACAGACATCGGCCGATAATTGTTCAGGCAGCATCGGCACGACGCGATCGGGGAAATAAACGCTGTTGCCGCGCTTGCGCGCCTCGCGGTCCAGCCGCGATCCGGGGCGGACATAAAAGCTCACATCGGCAATGGCGACGATGCAGTCAAAGCCGCCCGCAGCCCGCGGGGCCGCCCAGACCGCATCGTCAAAATCGCGCGCATCAACGGGGTCAATCGCAACAATGGGCAGATGGCGCAGGTCTTCGCGCGTACCCAGATCTTGCGCCGCCATCCGCGCCGCTTCGTCCAGCAGCTCTTCGGCAAAAACATGCGGGATGCTGTATTTATGGATCGCGATCAGGCTGAAGGCCTTGGGGGCAAAGGGATCGCCCAGGATTTCGGTGACCTTGGCCGTGATCCGGTTCGCCCGGCCGGTTTTTTCGGCCAGCACCAGATCCCCCTCACCCGCATCCCCCAGATCGGAAATCAGGGTGTCGCGGCGTTCGCGCTTGTCAATCGCGCGCAGCCAGTACCGATCGCCCTCACGCGCGACCACGCCCAAAATCTGTTCTTCACCGCGCGCCAGCTTTTTCATGGGGTGGGCAACAAAGCCTGCCCCTTGTTCTTCGGTGCGAGCCAGAATGCGGTCCCCAATGCCCAGGGCGCCGCGGCGCCCCCGTTCGATGACGCGCAGGCGCGGCGGTGGCTTGCCCTCTGCTTCCCAATGTTCCGGCACCGCGACGACCTGCCCGTCCTCGGCATCAATCACACGCAACACCGTTACCTTGGGCAGCCCACCCATTTTGTGAAAGGCCCGGCCCGGCGCGCTATCAATCAGGCCCTCATCGGCCATGTCCTTAAGCAGCGCCTTCAGCGCGATCTTTTCATTGCCTTTCAGGCCAAAGGCGCGCGCAATTTCGCGCTTGCCCGCAGGCGTGTCGGACTGGGTGATGAAATCCAGAATCTGCTGGCGGGACGGCAGGCCGGGTGTGGGGCGCTTGGGCATGGGCCCCGCTAGCCTGAGTGGGGTTCAGATGCCAGAAAAAGCATCAGTCGCCCGCAAAGGCCAGCAGGCTGTGCACCTCTGGTCCCTCGGCACGCAACAGGGCCGCCCCGCCCAGATCAGGCAGATCGACCAGAAAAACCGCCAGCGGCACCGCAGCCCCAACCCGGTGCAACAGGCGGGTTGCGGCAATGGCTGTGCCGCCCGTCGCAATCAGATCATCGACCAGCGCCACGCGATCATCGGGGCCGACGGCATCGGCATGGATCTCCACGCGATCTTCGCCATATTCAAGGGCATAGCTGATCCCGATTGTCGGTCCGGGCAGCTTGTTCTTTTTGCGAATGGGCACAAAGCCCAGCCGCATTTCGCGGGCCAACGCTGCGCCAAAGATAAATCCGCGCGCCTCAATGCCCGCAATCATGGTAATTCCCTGGCCGTGCAGCACCGCCGCCATGCGATCAATGGCAAGGCTGAAGGCAGAGGCATCCCGCACCACGGTGGTGATGTCGCGAAACTGAATGCCCGGTTTTGGAAAATCTGGAATGGTGCGCACAAGGGCGCGCAAAGGATCATCGGTCATCGGGTCAGCACGTAATAAAGAACATACAGCCACGACAAAAACCCATGGATGACAGCCCATAGAATGGATTTGTGCAGCGACCAGGAAATGGTGATGGCAAGCGCGCTGCCAAAGCCGATGCCTGCTTTTGTCGCGGAATAGGACGCCGCGCGAAATTCCGGCATTTCTGTCTCCTTTTCAGGTCTTTACCAGCTTGTGGCATTAACCTGGCGCAGAGGCGAGTCTTTCCCGCTGCTTTTTCATTGGCAAGTCTGAAACGCTGGGTCTAGCACAGACGCATGTCGCCTGTACTGAAGCGTTTTGCTGTCCTGCACGCCGCCTTGGTGCTGGCCGTGTCGACAGCGGGTGCAGCACCCCCTGCGCCCGATCTGGCGCCGGCCGCATCGCTGCCGGCCGCACAGGCTTTGGACGCAACACCTTGGCTTTACCGTGGCAGCGACATTCCGGTCGATCGACAATGGACCTTTGGCGAACTGGGCAATGGCCTGCGCTACGCCATCAGGCGCAATGGCGTGCCGCCTGGTCAGGTGTCTATTCGCGTGGCAATCGACGCCGGGGCCTTGATGGAACGCGATGCAGAGCGCGGCTATGCTCATTTTCTAGAACATCTGTCTTTTCGCGGATCCCGCTATGTCGATGATGGTGAGGCAAAACGGGTCTGGCAGCGGCTGGGCGCAACCTTTGGCAGCGACAGCAATGCAGAAACATCGCAGACGCAAACCATTTATCGGCTCGATCTGCCACAGGCGACGCCCGATGCTCTGGAAGAAAGCCTGCGCATCCTGTCTGGCATGATGGCCGCCCCCACCTTGTCGGCAACGGAGGTGGATGCCGAACGCCGGACGATCCTGGCCGAGGCGCGCGAACGTGACGGGGCTGAGGTCCGCCTGCAGCAGCAAACGGCACAGCTTCTATTCGCTGGCCAGCCCTTGGCCAATCGCACCCCCATTGGCACGCCGGAAACGCTCTCCGCGGCAACGCCAGAAACGCTGCGCGCCTTTCACGACCGCTGGTACCGCCCGGATAAGACGGTCATCGCCATTTCCGGCGATGCAGATCCGGACGCCGTCGCCGCCATCCTAAAACGGCATTTTGCGGATTGGCGGCCAGCGCCGGGCGCATCGCCCCCGCCTGAGGATTTTGGCCAGCCCCAGCCCGGCCAACCGACGACCGCCTTTCTGGTGGAGCCTGCGCTGCAAACCGGGATCACCCTCGCCTGGCTTCGCCCCTGGCAGCTGAAGGACGATACCATTGCCCTTAATCAGGCGCGTCTGGTGGACATTATCGCCAGCCGCATTCTCAACCGCCGGCTAGAGCTTTTGGCCCGTGCCGGCGGCAGTTTTCTTGAGGCCGAGATTCAGCAGGCCGATCTGGCCCGGTCGGCCGATGTGACCGAAATCAGCGTCACCCCTGTCGGGCAAGATTGGCCGACGGCGCTGCGGGATATCCGCGCGATTATCGCGGATGCCATCGCCAATCCGCCCAGCCGGGCCGAAGT
>JBJOJQ010000147.1:0-4248 GCA_046046525.1 Pseudomonadota bacterium | reverse complement strand
GATATCTGTTCCAGCCCGTTCAGCGTTTCGAAATTGCCGATGCGGACAATCATATCTTTGCTTTTGGGCTGCCAGCTCAAAAGCACATCGCCAAAGCCGACGCTCGCATTGGCGAAATCCGCTTCGACCTTATACCCAAAGCCACCCGGCATCGTGCCTTCCACGCCAAGACGTGCGCGCCGCATACGGCTGCTAAAGCCCAGATTGCGGGTGGCGGCATAGGCGCCGGGCGCTGCAATATAGCCTGCATCAAAATGCATGCGCCCGCGCGGCTTGAACGACCAGCCGTCGCTGTCATTCAACTGGGGCGCCCCCTTCCAGCTTGGCACCGCCTTTGGCAGTTGCTGCTTCAGCGCATCCAATTGCGCTTGCAGCGTCTGGACCTGCTTTTGCAGCGCTTCAATCTGCGCGGGCGTGACTTGGGTTTGGGCCGGGATTGGTGCCGCATCCTGCGCAAAGGCGGGCTGCACCAGCGCCAATGCAAGGCACGTTGTTGAGGCCAGTTTGATCATGATGCCCACTCCCCGTCGTCCAAAACCCGGTGTTGAGGCCCCTTAAGGCTGCAGCATGACATAAATGTGACATGAAATCGTCATCGTGGAGACCCGGAATTGTCACAAAGGAACGCAGGACAAAAAAATGCCGGCGCTTGGGCCGGCATTCTTTTTTGCTGATCCGCCTTATTCGGCTGCTTGTGTATCCACATCGCTTGCCGGAACGCGCCGCGGACGACCGCGCCGACGCGGGGCCGGGGCTTCGGCATCCAGATCCGGAACGGGGTCAGCCGACACGCCAAGCGCGGGCGGCAGAATCGCCACATCAATCGTCGATTCTTCGGCTACAGGCTGCGCAGCCTGTTCCCGCGGACGACGATCCCGTGTCGGGCGATACTCGCGACGCTCGTCCTGCTGCGGCTGCTCATCGCTGGCGTCCGTGCTGCCGGTGCGGCCGTCGTCCGCCATATCAGCATCATAGCCATCATCACCCTGCCATTCATCCCGGCGCGGCTGACGGTTTTCTTCAAAGCGCGCGCGGTTTTCCGCAACGATGCGGAAATAATGGTCGGCGAACTGGAGATAATATTCGGTGAGAACACGATCGCCCTGCAGCTGCGCTTCGCGCGCCAGATTTTTATATTTCTCAAGAAGCTGGGGAGCATTGCCACGCGCCCGATTATCGATGCGGCTGCCATTATCCTGACGCCCGCCATTATTCTGGGGCCCACGGCCGCGGCCGCGTCTACGGTTCGACTGACGATTGTTAAGCAAGTGATCCAATCCTCAAATCAAGGGGTGGTCCAATTTTCTCCGACGCTGCGGAAAATCTTTCATCATGGAACATCCTTGCGGACATTCCACCAGCCCAGCCGACATATTGCGTACAGCCCGGTCTTCGATGAGATCAGCGGCGCGGTTTCAAGCTTCCCCGCAAACGGCGCATCGCCTTTCGGGATTCGCCCTAGCATAGATCACATCAAAACCAAGCGAAATTATGGGATTTTCCGCAACAGCAAAGCGCGGTCCCGCCCGCCAAGATCTTGATGTACCTCAACAGACAGGCCCTGCTCTGCGAACAAGGCCCCGGCTGTCAGCGCCTGATCAAAGCCAATCTCAACACAGGCGCACCCGTCTTTGGCCAAAAGCGCGGCGATCTGCGGCGCCAGACGCACATAATCATCAAGCCCCGCCGGCCCTGCAAACAGGGCCGATAACGGTTCAAAGTCCACCACCCCGCGCGCCAGCGGGTAATCAACAGCAATATAGGGTGGATTGCACAGGATCAGATCAAATGGCCCTGCAAGGCCAGCGCCCCAATTTCCAGCCTGAAAGCGGACGCGATCGGTCAACTGAAGCCGCTGGGCGTTGGCGGTGGCGATTGCCAAGGCATCGTCCGACTGATCAACGCCAAGGCCTCGGGCCAAGGGCCATTCCACAAGGGCGGCCAGCACCAGCGCACCGGATCCTGTTCCCAGATCCAATATCGTCGCGGGTGCCGATGTCTGAAAATGCGCCATAGCTGCCGTGATCAGCGTTTCGCTGTCTGGTCGTGGAATAAGGACGCCCGGCCCGACCTGCAATGGAATCGACCAAAACTCGGCCATCCCGGTGATGTAAGCCACGGGCTCTTCGTTCAAACGCCGCGCGATCAGGTCCCAAAACTGTTCGGGGACGGCATCGTCCAGATGCGCCAGCAAGACCTGGTCGCGCGCAACCCCCAGGCTGTGTGCCGCCAAAAGCTCCGCATCCAGCCGTGGCGTTTCGCTCACCATAGCCAGCCGCGCGGCGGCCTGCCGCAATGCCTCACGCAGCATCATCCAGCCCGGCCAGCCGCTCCGCCTGATCCGCCGTTATCAAGGCGCTGATCAGTTCATCGAGCTGGCCCATCATGATTTCGGGCAGGCGATGCAGCGTCAGGTTGATGCGATGGTCTGTGACGCGGCCCTGCGGAAAATTATAGGTGCGGATCCGTTCGGAACGATCGCCAGAGCCAACCATGGATTTGCGCGCGCCCGATCGCTCTGCATGCAAAATCTCGCGCTCGCGCTCGTACAGGCGGGTCCGCAGCACCTGCATCGCCTTGGCCCGATTCTTGTGCTGCGACCGCTGATCCTGCTGAATAACAACGATACCAGTTGGTACATGCGTGATGCGGATGGCCGAATCCGTGGTGTTGACGTGCTGCCCACCCGCGCCCGATGATCTGTAGATATCAACCTTCAGGTCTTTATCCTCAATCTGGACATCCACCTCTTCGGCTTCAGGCAGAACGGCAACGGTCGCGGCTGATGTGTGGATGCGCCCCCCGCTTTCCGTGGCAGGAACCCGCTGCACGCGATGCACGCCCGATTCATATTTCAACTTGGCGAAAACCCCGGCGCCCGTAATCGATGCGACCACTTCCTTATAGCCGCCCACTTCGGACTCGCTGGCAGAGATCAGCTCAACGGTCCAGCCCTGCGCCTCGGCATAACGCTGGTACATGCGGAACAAGTCGCCGGCAAAAAGGGCGGCTTCATCCCCGCCCGTCCCTGCCCGCACTTCAAGCATGGCAGAGCGTTCATCCGCCGAATCCTTGGGCAACAGCCGGACCGCCATGTCCCGCTCAGCCTCTGGAAGGCGGGCTTTGACATTGGCAAGCTCTTCTTCGGCCATGTCCCGCATTTCGGGATCATCCAGCATCGCCTGCAGGTCCAGCAACTCTCCACGCAGCCGTTGCAGTTCGGCCGCCGCCTGGGCGACGGGCTCAACCTCTGCATATTCTTTGGACAGGGCAACAAAACGCTCTGGCGTCAGTTCGCCCGATGCCAGCTGCGCCTGAAGTTCGTCTCGACGCGCCAAAATCGCGCGCAAACGATCCGCCGAAATTGATGTCATCGGCTGAGTGCTGCTGCCAAGCCAGACAGCGGCACCTCCTGCTGCGTCCCAGAGCCCAGATCTTTCAGGGCCGCCACCCCCTTGGCCAGTTCATCGTCCCCGATGATGACGGCATAGCGGGCGCCCCAGTCATTCGCCTTTTGCATCCGCTTTTTCATATTGCCCTTAAAGCTCATGTCCGCCGCATGGCCGGCGCGGCGCAAATCCGCCAAAATGCCGGTTGCCGCCAATTCTGCGGCAGGGCCCATGGGGATGATCGCCAGATCAACCCGTGGCGCATTGGGCGCATCGACCAGCATCGCCAGCCGCTCTATCCCGGCCGCCCAGCCCACGGCTGGCGTCGGGGGGCCGCCCAGGCTTTCAATCAGACCGTCATAGCGTCCGCCACCCAGAACAGTGCCCTGCGCGCCCAGTCGATCCGTCACAAATTCAAACGCCGTGTGCCGATAATAATCCAGCCCGCGGACCAGGCGGCTATCCCGCGTCCACGCGACGCCAGCAGCCTGAAGCCCTTCGGTCACGCTGCCGAAAAAGTCGCGCGCTTCATCGGTGATATAGGTGTCGATATCCGGGGCCGCATCGGCAATCGGGCGGTCGCGCGGATCCTTGGAATCGAGGATACGCAGCGGGTTTTTGTCCAGCCGCTCCTGACTATCCTCTGACAAGGCCGCACGATGATCTGAAAAATAGGCGATCAAGGCCGAGCGCCAGGCGGCACGGGTGCCGCCATCGCCCAAGGTATTGAGGTGCAACGTGACGCCATCCGAAATCTTAAGTTCGCGCAGCAGCTGGTCGGCAAATACCAAAAGCTCCACATCTGCCGCCGGTTCGGCCGCGCCGATGATTTCGGCATCGATCTGGTGAAACTGGCGAT
>JBJOJQ010000215.1:0-45980 GCA_046046525.1 Pseudomonadota bacterium | reverse complement strand
TTGCGCCGCGCCATGGCCACATTCCGCAATCTGGGCACGATCAACGCCTTTCGCGACAAGCTGGTCACCGGCATGGTCCGCCGGGGGTATGATCAGGATTTTGCCGAACGCTGTTTCCGCCAGATCGAAGGCTTTGGCTCTTATGGCTTTCCAGAAAGCCATGCGATTGCCTTTGCCCGGCTGGTCTGGGTGTCGGCCTGGATCAAACATCATGAACCCGCCGTTTTTGCCGCCGCCCTGCTCAACGCCCAGCCCATGGGCTTTTACGCGCCCGCCCAGATCATCCGCGATGCGCGCGCGCATGATGTGCCTGTGCTGCCCGTTGATGTGCAGGACAGCCTTTGGGACAATCATGTCTTTCTGGAGGCCACGGGGCGCACCGCCATGCGGCTGGGCTTTCGCCAGATCAGCGGCTTTCGCAAAGACTGGGCCGATGCGATTGTGCAGCACCGCCCCTATACCAGTCTGGAAGAATTGACGCGGCTGGCCGGGTTACCCCCGCGTGCGGTGCGCCTTTTGGCCGATGCCGATGCCATGCGATCCCTGCAGCTTGACCGGCGGACCGCGCTTTGGGAGGCGCGCCGTACCCCGGCCGATGCCCTGCCCCTATTTGCCGCGGCCCGTGCGCGGGAATTGGCGGCAGAACCCGCCATGGCGCTGCCCGATATGACCATGGGCGAACATGTCGTGGCGGATTATCAAACGCTGCGCCTGTCGTTGAAAGACCACCCCATGGCGTTGCTGCGCGATGTGTTCCGCGCAGACAAGATCCTGTCCTGTGCCGAGTTGAACGCCGCAAAAGCCGGCGCACGCGTGTCCGTTGCCGGGCTGGTTCTTGTCCGGCAACGGCCCGGCAATGGCAAGGCCATCTTCATCACGCTGGAGGATGAAACCGGCGTTGCCAATATTCTGCTGTGGGCGCGGACCTTTGAGGCGCAACGCCGCGCTGTCATGGCGTCGCGGTTGATGCAGGTGACGGGCGTGGTGCAACGCAGCCCGGAAGGCATCGTCCATCTGATGGGGCAATATGTGCATGACCGAAATGCAGAGATGACCCGGCTGTGCGATCAGCGCGCCATGGCCCCGGAGCTGAGCCGGGGGGATGAGGTGCTGCGGCCGCCACACCCGCGCATGGGCCATCCCCGCGCGGTGCGGATCCTGCCCAAATCACGCGATTTTCACTAGACCCCGGTGCGGGCCGCTTCCAACCGGGCCCAGCCATAAAGCGGCAAGCCGGCGATCATCAGCAAAAAGGCATAAAAACTGACCGTCAGCCCCGCACCCCAAAGGGACCACAGGCCGAACACCAGCCCTGCCACGGCAAAGGGCACGGCAATCCGCCGTTTAAGCGCAACCAGCGCACATGCCAGATACAGCCAAAGCGTCACCGATGTCGTGAGCAGCGCCATGAAAGTGAACAGCCCGGCCATCGACCGGCTGGAATTTGCAAAGACGAGCAGCGTGGCCAGCACGCTGGCCACCAGCACCGCGCGCATCGGCACGCCATTGCCCGCCGCCTTGGCAAACCAGCGCGGCATCAGGCGGCGCTGGGCCATTTCATACGGCACCTCCCCCTGAACCAGCACCCAGCCATTGACCGCCCCGACCGCGCTGATCGCGGCAAAGGCGGCCACCAGCGCCGCTGGCCCTGGCGACCAAAAGGTTGCCACAAACAGTTCAAAGGGCGCATTGGCCGCCGCCACCTGATCAGCCGGCAGCATCAGGGCAATGCCCGAACAGACGATCAGGTAAATTACCCCGCATAACAGCGCGCCAAAAAAGGTGGCCCGCGGGACATTGCGTTCGGGATCGGCAATCCGGCCCGAGGCTGCACAGGCCGCTTCAAAGCCGACCATGGCCCATAAGGTGATCGCCGCAGCTTGATTGACCAATGCAAGGGACAGGCCGGCATCGGGAAAAGGGGTGATGGCCGCTGACCCTTGATCCCCGAGCACCCAAAAGATCAGTGCCGCCACCACAATCAGCGGCAGCAATTTCAGCACGGTCGTGACCAGCTGAAATCCGCCGGCTGTTCGCGTGCCGACCAGATTGACAAGCGTAACCGCCCAAATCACCCCCGTGGCAGACACCGCCGGGTGCGCGCCCAGCACGGGCAAAAAACTGGCCGCATAAGAGACAGCGCCGATGGAAATGGTGGCGGTTGCTGCCCACACCGACACCCAAAAGCTAAAGCCGATCAAAAAGCCGGCAACCGGGCCAAAGCTGCGTTCCACCAGCTCTGCCGGGCCAATCGGGCCACCGGCCGCAGCCGTCAATCGCGCCAGGACATGGGCCAGACACAGGGCGCCCGCAATGGTCACCGCCCAGCCGGCAACCGCGTTCCAGCCAAAGGGCGCAAGGCTGGCCGGTAAAAGGAATACGCCCGATCCGATCATGCTGCCTGTCACCAGCGCGATCGACATCCAGACGCCAAGCTTGCGTTGGGCCACCACGTCGCCAGACGCCGCAGATACAGAAACGGGCAGGTCAGACGCCATAAGACGCCTTACCCTGCCCGTATTGCCCCCCTGCCGCAAGCCGCAGGGGGTTGAAACGCCCGATCAGAACTTCCGCGCGAGCTTGATGCCAATGACACGCGGACGAATGACCGTGTCATAGAAGACACCGCCCGAGGTGGTGACATTATCCACGTCACCGCACACCGATTCCAGACACTGGACACCGGTATTGATGATCCCACCCGAATTGAAGAGGTTGGTGGCAAAGGCTTCGGCCGTCCACATATCATCCTTCAGGCCAAAGCTGACATCGACCGTGGTATAGGCCTTCAGATCACCCTTGATGGCGCTTTCTGCGGTGCGCAGGTCACTACGCCGACCGCTTGTTTGGTTGCCAGCAAATTGCACATGCCCGGTCCAGTTGTTGACCGGGAATTCATAGCGGGCAACAACATTGCCCTTGAACTTCGGCGTCACCGGCAGGCGCGAGCCCGATGGGGCGAGCAGCTTATTCGCCCCTTGCGGACCATCGAGCGCACAATTGAAGGTTGGGTTCGCAATCTTGCAGAAATCGCGCCGAATGGTGGCATCGTTATAGCTCATGCCCGCTGACAGCGAGAACCCGCCCTGACGATAGCCAATATCGGCTTCGACCCCGCGGATGCGGGCGACGCCGGCATTGCGGACTTCTGACAGGCCGTTGGCGCCGAGGAACGACAGCTGAATGTCATTCCAGTCAAGCTGATAGACAGCGCCGTTGAAGCGCAGACGCCCCATGCTTGTCTTCCAGCCCAGTTCATAATTGTCGATCTGGTCCGCCAGATAGGGCGGCAATGTGCCGCGCCGATTGACACCGCCGGGACGGAAACCACGCGACCATGTCGCATAGACCAGCGCATTGCTGCTAAACTTATAGGTCGCGTTGAGTTTATGGATGAAATCCGTGTCCGATGTCGTCTTGTTGACATTGGTGCAGGGGCTGCCCGGAACCAGGATCGGCAGCGGTGTGCCCGCCGGATTGGCGCGACGTGTCGTGCCATCGGTATTGAGACACGCAGCTTCGCCGGTCCGGCTGGAATAGCCCGCCGAATAACCGAAAAAGCCCTGCAGCGAGTTTTTGTAATGATAGACACGCACGCCGCCCGTCAGCGTCAGCTTATCGGTCACGTCAAAGCTGAGTTCACCAAAGGCCGCCTGATCGCGGTCAATCCGCTGCTGCTTGGTCAGCCAGATATCGCTGTCCGTGCCCGTCACCGTGATTGAATCCGCAATATCATCGATGATGTAATTTTGTTCGATGTTATGCGCCTGGCGCTGCCAGAACAGGCCGGCAATCAACCGCAGGCGGCTGTCAGACGGCGATGAGATGCGGAATTCCTGGAAGTATTTCTTATACTTGTCCTTGCCCTGAATATATTGGTTCGGGCTGACCAGATCCCCATCATTGTCGTAGAAATAGGCGCCATATCCGGAAATGGCGTCATAGAAATAGGAATAGTCGGAATAATCGGATTCCGTCCGGTCACGGCGGTTCAGATAGCCGCCGGCATAGGTCAGATCCCAATTGCCAAGCTTACCCTGAATGGTGAGGCCGGCATTCCACCATTTGTCGATCGAGCCTTCCGGATTATACTGAACCGTCTGATATTTGCGGCCGCGTTCCTGGGCAAAAGACCCATTCACCTTTTGCACCTGGCCCATCAGGGTCGGCGTCATCGTCCAGTTATCGTCCAGTTCAATGCCAAGCGCGACGCGGCCACCATAGGTTTCCGCATCATTATAATCTTTTTCGACAAGGTCCTGATTGTCGGCGACAATGCCAGAGCTGGCATAGGTCCGGCGGCCGCGCACATTGTCGATATAGCCGCCATCACGACGATACCAGCCCACCGCACGCACCGCGACCGTGTCGCTCAACGGGGCGTTGACAAAGCTTTCAAGCGTCCCACCGACGCCGCCATGCGACACGGTGTTCAACTCACCGCTCATCTCGCCATAAAAGCCCTTGGTATCCGGCTTGTTGGTGACGATCTTGATCGTACCCGCCATGGAGCTTGCGCCATAGAGCGTGCCCTGCGGCCCAGCGAGCGCCTCAACACGGGCGACGTCATAGACATGGATGTCGAGCGCGCCCTGAATGGTCGTGATCGGCTGTTCATCCAGATACATGCCAACGGTCGGCTGTGAGGTGGAGTGGTTCGCGTTTTCGCCCGAGGCCACCGCCCGGAAATAAACCTGCGCAAAGCCCGGACCCGATGACTGGATCGTGACCGAGGGCAGGAACTTCACATAATCGGCAAATTCCTGAACCTGAAGCTGATCCAGCTTTTCCGTGCCGATCGCCTGGATCGACAAAGGCACATTTTGCAGGCTTTCAGAGCGTTTTTGCGCGGTGACGATGATTTCGTCATTGGCGTCTTCCGCGGCCTCTTGCGCAAAGGCAACGGCCGGGACGAGCATGGAACTGCCAAGCAAGGCAGCAACCATGGCACGGTGCGAACGGGCAAACAGCATAAATTCTCCCCATCATCCAACTGGCGGGGAGAATGTTCCCCGGCAGACTCCGGGTCAATCAGCATGGACCGAAAAGCGACAAGATCGCAGCTTTAAGCGAACCCCTAGTGCATAAATGCAACAGTTTGCGCAATTATATTACAGGAACGGCTGGATAATGCGTCAGGACTGGCCCCAGGGCAGCCTTCAATTCCCCCAGCCAGGGTTCAAAGATCTTCCATTGATCTGTGCCATCCCGGAAAATCGGTTTGCGGACCTGTTCTGAACTGGCGGTGCGGACGGCGCGGTCCGTTTCCCAAAAGCGCAGGCAGCTGTCTTCAAAAGACAGGCCAAGCGCGGCCAGCAGACGGCGAATTTCAGCATCGCTGTTGTCCACCATATCCTCATGAAAAACGCGCACCACGCGGCCCGGCAAAACCCGGTCGATATGCGCCATGAAGTCAACATAGTCGCAATAATATCGGCCAATGTCAGTCAAGCCGTAGGTAAAGCCCTGCCCGCGTGCAAAATGCTGTTTAAAGTTGGAAAAACAACAGGCCATCGGGTGGCGCCGCGCATCAATGATCCGCGCATTGGGCAGGATCAGATGGATCAGGCCGACATGGATCCAGTTATTGGGCAGTTTATCGATGAAAAAGGGCTTGCCTGTTTTGCGCTGAATGCGCGTCCGATCAAGGAATGTCTCCCCCATGCGGCGCAGCGCATCCGGCCCGGCATCGGCCAGCCTTTTGGGCCACTGATCGATATTGCCCAGCTGTGCCGCGATATGCGGGATATCAGGCAGCTCCATCGTCCCTTCAACCTCAGAATGGCTGGAGAGGATCTGTTCAAGCAGCGTTGAGCCGGCGCGCGGCAGGCCAAGGATGAAGATCGGATCTGCATCAAGGCAGCCCTGCCCGGCGCGATCCCGGAAAAATTCTGGTGTGAACAGGGCTTTGGCCGCGGCAACATGCGCGCTGACATTGCGTTCATGGGTGTCCAGCTCTGCCGCGCGCAGGCGATTGCCCTGCGCATAATGATGAAAGGCGGCTTCGGCCTCTTTACGGTCTTCCAACGCCTTGCCGAGCGCAAAATGCAGGTGGAACCGGTCCTCGGTGGAAATATCGGTGCGGGCCAGCCCGTCTGCCATCAGGCGCAGATCGGCATCATCAAAGGCCACCGTCTTCAGATTGGCGAGGCTCCACCAGACTTCGCCCAAGGCCGGCGCAATCTCCAGCGCCTTGCGATAGGCCGAGATACTGTCCGCCTGCCGCCCAACGGTCTTCAGCAAATGTCCGTAAGACATCCAGATTTTGGGCTGGCCGGGAAAGCGCGTCAAAACCGTGCCGTAAAGATCAATGGCATCATCATAATCGCCAAGCCGCCCTTTGGCCGCCGCCTTCAGGCTATCATGCGCGACATCTTCAGGATCGAGCAGCGCAATCGCATCCAGTTCTGCAATGGCTTCGGCTGCGCGATTTTGCCGATAAAGGACAATCGCCAAATTGGACCTGGCGGGCACAAAATTGGGCGCCAGTTCAATCGCGCGGCGCAGCAATGTTTCGGCATCTTTCATCCGGCCGATCCGACCGGCAAGTTCCGCCAACATGCGGATCGCCGCCACATCAAAGGGATCATCCTTTAAATGCTGCCGCAACAGCGGTTCGGCATCGTGCAGCCGGTTTTCATTGAGCGCGACCGCAGCCTCCAGCAGCCGCGGATTGCGCAGCTGGCGGGAGAAATCGGGCGGGACGACAGGACCAGCGGCGGCCATCAGATGCGTTCAGCCTGCGACACAGCATCGGCCGCGCGCAATGCCGCCAAAATGCGGGTCAAATGCTGGAGGTCGCGCACCTCCAGATCGACGATGAAGGTATGAAAACTGGTGTCGCGATGTTCCATTTTCAGATTGAGGATATTGGCTTCATTGGCCCCGAAAATGCCCGCCATCACGGCCAGGGCCCCCGGCTGATTGCGGACAACAACGCTGAGCCGGGCCGTCCCGCCATCTGAGCCATCGCCCCAGGCCAGATCCAGCCAGTCGGCATCGGCCCCATCCGCCAGCTTCGGGCAATCAATGGTATGGACCTCAATGGCTTCATCCGGCCGCCGCAAGCCGACAATCCGATCGCCGGGCAGCGGGCGGCAACATGTGGCAAGATCAAAGGCGACGCCGGGGCGCAACCCGCGAATGGAAATCGCCTGACGCTGGCCCGGCGTGCCGCCATTGCTTTTGGCGGTGCTGCCCGGCATCAGCGCCTCCATCAACTGCGCATCGGTGATCGATTGGCGCGCAATGGCCGTCATCAGGACATCTTCATCCTTCAGCTTCAGCCGCTTAATGGCATCGGTCAGCGCCTTGGCACCCAATTTGCTGGGCAAACGGGCAACGATTTCATCATAGATGTTGCGGCCAAGCGCGATCAGTTCATCTTCTTCCTTGTTGCGGACAAAGCGACGAATGGCGGCACGGGCCTTGCCCGTTACGGCAAAGTTCAGCCAGGCGGGCTGCGGCTCTTGCGCCTTGGATTTCAGGATTTCGACCTGATCGCCATTGTCGATTGGCGTGCGCAGCGGAACCACCCGGCCATTGACCTTTGCCCCCACCGCCTGATCGCCCAAATTGGTGTGAATGGCATAAGCAAAATCAACCGGCGTCGCGCCCTTGGGCAGCTGAATCAACTCACCCTTGGGGGTGAAGGCAAAGATCCGATCCTGGTACATCGCCATGCGGGTATGTTCGAGCAGCTCTTCCGGGCTTTCCGCATGGTCGAGAATTTCGACAAGATCCTGGATCCACGCTGTTTGCGCCACGGGCTCATCAATATCCGCCTTATAGGCCCAGTGCGCGGCATAGCCATATTCGGCCTGGGCGTGCATGTCGCGGCTGCGCAGCTGAATTTCGATGCGCACCTTTTCATTATGGATGACCGATGTGTGCAACGACCGATAGCCATTGCGCTTGGGCGTTGAGATATAATCCTTGAAGCGACCGGGCACCATTGGCCAGCGCTGATGGATCAGGCCCAGGGCCTGATAGCAGGACGCCGTATCCGGCAAGATCGCCCGAAAGGCCATCACATCTGACAGCTGTTCAAAGCTGATGTGCCGCTCTGCCATTTTACGCCAGATCGAATAGGGGTGCTTTTCCCGACCCGTGACTTCCGCCTCCACCCCGGCGCGCGACAGCAGCATCTTGATGCCCGAGCTGATCCGCGTGATCCGGTCCCCACCGCCTTCCTGCAATTGCTGCAGCCTTTTGGTGATCGAGGCATAGGCCTCTGGCTCCAATTCCCGAAAGGCAAGGGTCTGCATTTCTTTCATGAATTCATACATCCCGATCCGCTCTGCCAGCGGGGCATAGATATCCATGGTTTCACGGGCGATGCGGCGGCGCTTCTCCTCATTCTTGATGAAGTGCAGCGTGCGCATATTGTGCAGCCGGTCCGCCAGCTTGACCAACAGCACGCGGATGTCATCCGACATGGCAAGCAGAAATTTGCGCAGATTTTCGGCCGCGCGCTCATTTTCGGTCAGCGCCTCGATTTTGGACAGCTTGGTCACGCCATCGACAAGCCGGGCGACATTGCTGCCAAACAGCCGTTCAATCTGGTCTGGTGTGGCCAGCGTATCTTCGATCGTGTCGTGCAAAATGGCCGTGGCGATGGTTTCATCATCCAGCTTGAGATCAGTCAGCAGACCGGCGACCTCAATCGGGTGGCTGAAATAGGGGTCCCCCGATGCGCGCAGCTGCGTGCCGTGCGCCTTCATCGAAAAGACATAGGCCTTGTTCAGCAGATCCTCATCCGCTTCCGGGTCATAGCCCTTCACTTTTTCAACAAGTTCGTACTGGCGCAGCATAAGTCTTATGTGGCGGACGGGGGGCAGGAAAGGCAAGGGGAAAGCGGCACGCTGCGCCATTGCACCCAAAGGCCCCCAAGGCTAGGGCGCAAAGAAAAACAACGCGAAGGGGACATTGAATGACCAGTCCGTTCACTCCGGTCATTTCGGCAACGGGGCTGTACACGCCGCCCGACAGCATTTCGAATGATGAGCTGGTGGCGAGTTTTAACACCTATGTTGCGCGCTTTAACGCCGAGAATGCCGATGCCATCGCGGCCGGCACGGTCGAGGCCCTGCAGCCCAGTTCTGTGGAGTTCATTGAAAAGGCAAGCGGCATCAAGGCGCGCCATGTTGTCTCCAAAGCGCCGATCCTTGATCCGGACACCATGTGCCCGCGCCTGCCCGAACGGCCGAATGAAGACCTGTCGATCCTCGCGGAAATTGGCGTTGCAGCGGCCCGCGAAGCGCTGGCCCGCGCCGGGCGCGACGCCCGCGATGTGGATGCCGTGCTGTGTGCCTGTTCCAACCTGCAGCGCGCCTATCCCGCCATTGCCATCGAAATTCAGGATGCGCTGGGCATTGAGGGCTTTGGCTTTGACATGAACGTCGCCTGTTCCTCGGCCACCTTTGGTATTCAGACGGCTGCCGATTTTATCCGCGCGGGCAATGCGCGGTCGGTGCTGGTCGTAAACCCGGAAATTTGCTCTGGCCATCTCAATTGGCGGGATCGCGACAGCCATTTCATCTTTGGCGATGTCGCAACGGCCGTCTTGGTTGAGGAAAAGTCGATCGCCCCGGCCGGTCATTGGGAGATTTTGGGCACCAAGCTCAAGACCCAGTTTTCCAACAATATCCGGAACAATTTCGGCTTTTTGAACCGCACCGCGCCTGAAACACGCGACGCCCGCGACAAGCTGTTCGTGCAGGAAGGGCGCAAGGTTTTCAAAGAAGTCGTGCCGATGGTCGCAGAAATGATCACCCAGCAGCTGGACCGGCTGAACCTGATGCCCACGCACCTGCGCCGGATGTGGCTGCACCAGGCCAAT
The DNA here is from genome assembly GCA_046046525.1 of Pseudomonadota bacterium. GTDB lineage: Bacteria > Pseudomonadota > Alphaproteobacteria > Sphingomonadales > Sphingomonadaceae > Aquisediminimonas. Next base: position 36,139 of record JBJOJQ010000215.1, on the reverse strand, counting down.
ACCGGGATGAACCGGTTGATCGCCACCAAAGTGCTGGGCCATGAGCCGGATGCCGATGAAAGCCCGACGGTGCTGGACACTTATGCCAATACGTCGTCTGCAGGGTCGATCATCGCCTTTCACAAGCATCACGCCGATTTTACCGCCGGAGAGATTGGCCTGATCTGTTCATTCGGTGCAGGCTATTCCGCCGGCACGGTTTTTGTCCGCAAAGCCGCTTGATCCCCGCCGCTCCAGACCCCAGATAGGCGCTATGCTGATCGAAACCGAAACCACGCCCAATCCGGCGACGCTGAAATTCCTGCCCGGCCGCCCGGTCATGAATTCCGGCACACGTGACTTTGCCTCCCCCGAAGAGGCCGAAGCCTCGCCGCTGGCAGAAGCCTTATTCGCTTTGGGCGATGTCGAGGGCGTGTTTTTTGGCCGCGACTTCGTGTCGGTGACGGCCGGGCCCGGCGCTTCCTGGGCGCAGCTGAAGCCGGATGTCCTGTCCGTCCTGCTGGATCATTTTGCGGGCAATATGCCGTTATTCCGCCCGGCCACCGCCAGCTTTTCAGTCCCGCCAGAGACCGCCGGCTTTGAAGATGACCCCGCCGATTCCGACATCATCGAACAGATCAAGGAATTGATTGAAACGCGCGTGCGCCCGGCGGTCGCCAATGATGGCGGCGATATTGTCTATCGCGGCTTTCAGGATGGCCGCGTCTATCTGAAAATGCAGGGCGCCTGTGCCGGTTGCCCATCCTCCACAGCCACGCTGAAAAACGGGATCGAACAGCTTTTGAAGCATTATGTGCCCGAAGTGACCGAAGTCCTGTCGATCTGAGCCCCCATAAATCAAAGGATATTTTGATGGCCGAGCCCTTGAACGCCGACGCGCTGGACCAGCTGTTTCGCACGGCGCGGACCTATAATGGCTATCTCGACCGGCCCGTCACCCAGGCCCAGATGGACGCCATTTGGGATCTGATGAAATATGGCCCAACTTCTGCCAATGCCCTGCCGGCCCGGTTGATCTGGTGCGCCAGCGCAGACGCCAAGCAAAAGCTGGCGGCGCTCACCATGCCCGCCAATGCGGAAAAGATCCTGCAAGCGCCGGTCACGGTGATCATTGGCATGGATCTGGAATTTTATGAGCATCTGCCCGAATTATTCCCCCATGCCGATGCCCGCAGCTGGTTTGCGGGCAATGATGCGATGATCGAAGCCACGGCGATGCGCAATTCATCGCTGCAAGGCGCCTATTTCATCCTTGCCGCCCGCGCGCTGGGCCTCGACACCGGCCCGATGTCGGGCTTTTCGAATGAGGCGGTGGACGCCGCCTTCTTCGCCGGGACCAAGGTGAAATCCAACTTTATCTCGACACTGGGCTATGGTGACCCGGCCTCGATCTTTGAACGATCGCCCCGGCCGGGTTTTGACCGGTTCAACACCGTCCTTTGACGCCGTCATGATCCTGGTCATCGAGACGGCAACCACGGCCTGCTCGGTGGCCCTGATCGATGCCGGGGCCGTCATTGCCCATCGCCACGAAGAGGGCGCCCGCGGCCATGCCGAACGGCTGATCCCGATGATCGCCACCCTGCCAGACGGCGGCCGCGCGGCCGCTATCCTCGTCAATTGTGGTCCCGGCAGCTTTACCGGCGTGCGCGTTGGCATTGCGGCGGCACGGGCGCTTGGGTTGGCCTGGGGCGTCCCCGTTTCCGGCTATACGACCCATGCCCTGTTGGCGGCCCGGCTGTTTCAAGACCACGACCTAGCCGATGCGATGATCGCAATTGAAGGCGGGCATGGCGAAGTTTTCATTCAGCCCTTTGCCAAAGATCCGTTGACGGCGCTTGCCCCGCTGGCATCGGTTGTCCCGGAATCGGCTCCGTTCTGGAGATGTGCGGCCGGATCAGCGGCCACGCGTGTAGCCTGTGATCAAGCACTGGTGGTTGGCCCAGACGCCCGCGATGCCCGGCTTTTGCCGGCCGACTTACGCAAACTGCCGCCCGATCCGGTCTATGGCCGGGCGCCCGATGCAAAGCCCAATCCGTGACCGACGCGATTGAGGTTGTCGCGGCGCAGAGCCGCGATGTCGACGCCATCATGCCGATCATGGCGTCGGCCTTTGATCCCATTTTCGGCGAAGCCTGGACCGCCGCCCAGTGTGTTGGCATCCTGTCCCTTCCTGGGACAATTCTTTTTATCGCCTATCAACACTCAAGACCGGTTGGCTTTGCGCTTGCCCGATCTGTACTTGATGAATCAGAATTACTTTTAATTGCAACCACTTCCGAATCTCAACGACAAGGTATTGGGTTAAGACTGATTGAATCAGTCATTGACTGGTCGCGCAAAAATAGTGTCAAAAAGGTTATGCTTGAAGTCAGATCAGGCAATCCAGCCCTTGCACTTTACACAAAGGTCGGCTTTACAGAAGTCGGAAGGCGCGAAAACTACTATCACGGATTAGAAAACAACCGTTTTGATGCTTTGACATTGCAGCTGGATATATCGTCTTTTGCGAATCTCTGATCAGATCAGAAGGCAAAACATCCAATCTATCAATGCAGTATCAAAAGGAGTGGTTCGATCCTCAGCGATCGAGCTTTCCCAATCAGTACATGCACTTGTATCTGGGATAGTGAAATGACCGACACAACGGAAAACAGTGAAACGCTTATCACGCTGACAGCAGATATTGTTGCAGCGCATGTCAGTAACAATTCGGTTGCGGTCTCTGACCTGCCGAATCTTATCTCCAATGTTCATGGGGCCCTGTCTGGCCTCGGGACGGGTGCCGATTCGTCGGACCCCCGGCCCGAACCCGCCGTTTCAGTGCGCGCCTCGATCAAGCCCGACTATATCGTCTGCCTTGAAGACGGCAAAAAGCTGAAAATGCTCAAGCGCCATTTGATGACGCATTACAGCATGACGCCCGATGAATATCGGTCAAAATGGGGGCTGCCGCGCGATTATCCGATGGTTGCGCCCAATTATGCGGAACAGCGCCGCTCCTTGGCCGTGAAGATCGGATTGGGTCGAAAGCCGGGCCGCCGCAGTCGCGGTTAATCGATGCTTTGCGCGATGCGATTTGGGAGTTAGAAGGCATCGCATGACCTTGCCTTCTGGCCCCGGATTGCATTTATGAATCGATTTATCGACGTTGAGGCGCTGTGCCATGAAAAGGGGCTGCGCATCACCGACCAGCGGCGCGTCATCGCCAAAGTCTTGTCAGAAGCCGCAGATCACCCGGATGTGGAGGCGGTCCACGCCCGCGCGTCTGCCATTGACCCCGGCATCTCCATTGCCACCGTCTATCGCACTGTTCGCTTGTTCGAAGAAGCGGGCATTCTGGAACGCCATGATTTTGGCGATGGCCGGTCGCGGTACGAAGCCGCTGCCGAAGCCCATCACGACCATTTGATCGATGTCGAAACAGGCCGCGTCATCGAATTTGTCGATCCAGAGCTGGAGGCGCTGCAAAAAGTGATCGCGGAACGGCTTGGCTTCCGCCTCGTGGACCATCGTATGGAGCTTTATGGCGTCGCGCTCGATCGAAAGGGCTGAGGCGCCGCATCTGCGGGCATGGCTGCGCATTGGCGCCATCGTGCTGACCCTGATGGTCCTGATTGGCCCGCATCTTGTGTGGCGGCTTTTTGATCGCCAATCCCCGATTGCCGGGCTTTTTTTAAAGATCACGGGCTGGATTGTGGGGGCGGATGTCACCGTGACAGGCACGCCGGTGCGCCGCAACGTCCTGTATATCGCCAATCATATCAGCTGGATTGATGTTCTGGCCCTGGCCGGGCAGACGCGCTGCGCCTTTGTCGCCAAGGCCGATATGAAGCCCTGGCCCGTGATCGGTTGGCTGACGACCAGCAACAACACCGTCTATGTCGCGCGCGATGCCCGCCATACCGCGCATCATCAGGCGACCAGCCTGCAAACGGCCTTGTTATCCGGCCAGCCTGTCACCTTGTTTCCCGAAGGCACGACGGGCGATGGCCGGGCGCTGCTGACCTTTCGGACATCGTTGATCGCGGCGGTCACCCCGGCACCAGAGGCGATTTCCATCCAGCCCGTGGCGCTGGACTATGGCCGCGATGTCGAGGACCTGGCCTGGGTGGGCGATGAAAGCTTTGGGTCCAATGCCCTGCGCGTCCTCAGCCGACCGGGGCGTTTTCCGGTGCGGGTGCATTTTCTGGAGCCGCTGTCCCATGCGGACTTTGCCGACCGCAAGGCGATTGCCGCGCACAGCCGGGCTGAGATTGCGGCCGCCCTTGGGCTCGGCTAGGGCGCGGTCTATGAGTCGCCCCACCCCCAAAAGCTTTCACGTTAAGTCCTTTGGCTGCCAGATGAACGTCTATGATGGCGAGCGCATGGCCGAACTGCTTGGCGCCCAGGGCATGGCCGCCACCAGCGAGGCCGAAGCCGATCTGGTGGTTCTGAACACCTGCCATATTCGTGAGAAAGCGGCCGAAAAAGTCTATTCAGATATTGGCCGGCAACGGCGCGAAGATGGCAGTCGCCCGATGATCGCGGTGGCCGGCTGCGTTGCGCAGGCCGAAGGGACAGAGGTAACGGCGCGGTCCCGCGATGTTGATATTGTGGTTGGGCCGCAGGCCTATCATGATCTGCCCAATATGATCGCCCGTGCCGCCCAGGGCGAACGCGTTCATGATCTTGACCTGCCGGGGCTGGAAAAATTCGGCAAGCTGCCGGCCCGCCGCAAAACCGGGCCAACCGCCTTTTTGACGGTGCAGGAAGGCTGCGACAAATTCTGCACATATTGCGTTGTGCCCTATACGCGCGGCGGTGAAATCAGCCGCAGTTTTTCAGCGATTGTGGATGAAGCCAAGGCACTGGTGGATGCTGGTGCGAAGGAAATCACGCTGCTGGGCCAGAACGTCAACGCCTGGGCGCAAGAGGATCAGGGCCTCGACCATCTGATCCGCGCGCTTGATGCGATACCGGGGCTTGCCCGCATCCGCTATACGACAAGCCACCCCAATGACATGACCGATGGGCTGATCCGCGCCCATGCGGAGGTGGAAAAGCTGATGCCCTTCCTGCATCTGCCGGTGCAGTCGGGCAATGACCGCATCCTGAAGGCAATGAACCGCAAGCACACCGCCGACAGCTATCTGAAGATCATCGATCGGGTCCGCGCCGCGCGGCCAGATATTGCGCTGTCGGGTGATTTCATCGTCGGCTTTCCGGGTGAAAGCGAGGCAGAATTTGAAGACACGCTGCGCCTGATTGAAACGGCCAATTATGCGCAGGCCTTTAGCTTTAAATATTCGCCACGCCCGGGCACACCGGCGGCGACCATGGACGATCAGATCGCCCCAGAGGTGATGGATGATCGGCTGCAACGCCTGCAAGCGCTGATCAATCAGCAGCAACTGGCCTTCAATCAGGCAAGCCTGGGCACACGAACCCGCATCCTTCTGGAACGCAACGGCAAATTGCCGGGACAAAGGATCGGGAAATCGCCCTGGCTGCAATCGGTTCATGTCATGACCGATGCACAGATCGGTGATATGGTGGATGTTGATCTGGTTTCAGCCGGGCCGAACAGCCTTGCTGGCGCCCTTTGCGATAAGGAACTGAATGTCGCGTAAACCCCAACCCGCCCAACCGGGCGACCGCGCACGCATCGAGGTGGTTTTTGATCGGCCACAATTACTCGGGGCTGTTTTTGGCCATTATGACCAGAATCTGGTCGCCATTGAAAATGCGCTGGGGGTGTATATCGCCGCGCGCGGCAACAAGTTGCAAATCGAGGGTGAAGCCAGCGCCATTGCCCGTGCCCGCGACGTCCTGACCAGCCTGTATAACCGCGTCGTCCATAATGAAGATATTGATGCCGGAACGGTTTCGGCCATTATTTCCATGTCGGCAGAACCGATGCTGGATGGCATTGTGCGCAATGACGCACAGGACCAGCCGCCGGTGATGATCCGCACGCGCAAGAAAACCATCGTCCCGCGGTCGGCCACCCAGATCCGCTATATGGAAGCGTTGACGCGCAATGATGTGATTTTCGCGCTTGGCCCGGCGGGCACGGGTAAGACCTATCTGGCCGTTGCGCAGGCCGTATCGCAGCTGATCAGCGGGTCGGTCGACCGGCTTATCCTGTCGCGCCCCGCCGTTGAGGCCGGGGAAAGGCTGGGCTTTTTGCCGGGCGACATGAAGGAAAAGGTCGATCCTTATCTGCGCCCGCTTTACGACGCCCTGTATGATTGCCTGCCCGCAGAACAGGTGGAGCGGCGCATTGCCAGCGGCGAAATTGAAATTGCCCCCATTGCCTTTATGCGCGGGCGCACGCTGGCCGATAGCTTTATCATTCTGGATGAAGCACAAAACACGACGCCGGCCCAGATGAAGATGTTCCTGACGCGCTTTGGCATGAACAGCCGGATGGTGATTTGTGGCGACCCGCGGCAGGTGGATTTGCCCGATCCCAGCAAATCCGGCCTGGCCGATGCTGTCGCCCGGCTCGACGGTGTTGATGGCATTGCCACCGTTCGCTTCAACGCGGCTGATGTTGTGCGCCATCCCATCGTCGGACGGATCGTCGAAGCCTATGAAGGGCCAGACAGCGCACCGCGATGATTGACGCCGCTGTCCTGAATGAAGGCTGGCATGACGGCACGGATTGGGAAGCACTTGCCACGCATGTGCTGGACCGGGCCGTGCGCCTGTCACCCTTTGCCCATCTGGCCGATATCGACACGGTGATTGAGGTGGCGATCCGCCTGACCGATGATGCCGAGGTCCAGATCCTTAACCGCATCTATCGCGATAAGGATAAGCCAACCAATGTCTTGTCCTTCCCCATGGTGACGCCGGATGATCTGGCGCCGGGCGCGACAGCCTTGTTTCCCGAGATGATGCTGGGCGACATCGTCCTTGCCAAAGAGACCTGCACCCGCGAAGCGGCAGACAAGGCCATCGCCGTTGAGGCCCATGCCACACACCTGATTGTGCACGGGCTTTTGCATCTGATCGGCTTTGATCATATATCAGATGCGGATGCAGAAGAGATGGAAGGGCTGGAACGCCTGATCATGGCTGATCTTGGCCATGATGATCCTTACGGAGAATAGACACACCGCCATGACGGAGGATGCCAGTAGTCGATCTTGGGTTCATGCGCTGAGATCGCTTGTATTCCGCAGACGTGAAGCCACGTTGCGGGACCAGATTGAAGATGCCATCGAGGAAGCGGAAGAGGACGGCGATACGCCAATCCGCGGCGATTTGTCGGCCATTGAACGCGAAATGCTGCGCAACCTGCTGCATTTTGGGGAGCGGACCGTGGGCGATATCGCCGTGCCGCGCAGCGACATCATTGCGGTGCCAACCACCACCAGCTTTGCCGATCTGGTGAAGGCCTTTGCCGAGGCCGGGCATAGCCGCCTGCCGGTCTATAAAGACAATCTCGACGATGTGACCGGCATGATCCATATCAAGGATGTCTTTGCCATTTTGGCAAGCAACCGAAAGCCGCCGGCAACGATCGGCAAGCTGATCCGGCAGCCGCTTTACGTCCCGGCCGCGCGCGGGGTGCTGGACCTGCTGGCGGATATGCGCGCCAAACGGATGCACCTTGCGATTGTGATCGATGAATATTCCGGCACCGAAGGGCTGGTGACAATCGAGGATCTGGTTGAGGAAATTGTCGGCGATATCGAAGATGAGCATGATGACGCCCCCGTTGCGCTGCTCGCCAATGTCGATGATGGCATTTGGGAAGCCGATGCCCGCGCCGAACTGGAAGATGTCGCCCGGATGATTGATCCGCGCCTGGGCGATATTGACGAAGATGTCGATACGCTGGGCGGGCTGGCCTTTGTGCTGGCCGGTCATGTGCCCAAACCGGGAGAGATTTTGCCGCATATCAGCGGCTGGCGGCTTGAGGTAACCGAAGGCGATGAACGGCGCGTCACCCGCTTGCGGCTCCACGCCCCTGTATCTGACATGGCTTTGGGCAAATAGCCCGGCCGGTGGCCAGCCGGCCCGGATCATCCAGGCAGGTTGCTGATCGCGCCAAGAGGCCTATATCGCAGCAACACGAACGATGGAGAGCAGCATGAACTGGCGCACCCATGCAAAGATCATTTCAGGCCTGGTTGTGGTCGGTCTGGCCGGCGGCATCTGGTATTTGACCACACCGTCGCAATCGACGGTCGATATTGCAAAGCTCTATGGGCCGACCCCTGTTCTCACCGAAATCCAGCAGGAAGCCTTTCCCTCAGTTGTGATTGCCAAGGTCGTGGGCTGGCAAGGGGCTGCCAAGCCGGTGGCTGCTACGGGCCTGACCGTCCAGGAATTTGCCCGTGATCTGGATCATCCCCGCTGGATGACGTTGCTGCCCAATGGCGATGTGCTGGTCGCGGAATCGACGCAGCCGTCGCGCCCAACCCAGGGCATTGGCGACTGGATTGCCCGCAAGATCATGAAATCGGCCAATGGGTCCGATGTCTCGGCCAATCGCATCACCTTGCTGCGCGACACCAATGGCGATGGCAAAGCGGATGTGCGATCCGCCTTGTTGACCGCGGATAACGGCCTGAATTCACCCTTTGGCATGGAACTGGTCGGCGAGACGCTGTACGTTGCGAATACCGACAGCCTGATGGCCTTTCCCTATAAGCTGGGTGAGACGCGGATCACCGCCAAGGGCGAAAAAATCGTCCCGCTGCCGTCATCGGCGCCCAACAACCATTGGGCCCGCAATGTCATTGCATCCCCGGATAAAAAGACGCTTTATGTCACGGTCGGGTCGAACAGCAATATCGGCGAAAACGGCCTGAAGAGCGAAGAATATCGCGCCAATGTGCTGGAGGTTTTCCCCAAGCAGAAAACATTCCGCATCTTCACCGCCGGGCTGCGCAACCCCAATGGCCTCGCCTATGAGCCCAAGACAGGTTATCTGTGGACCACGGTCAACGAACGCGACCAGCTTGGCCCTGATGTCCCGCCAGACTATCTCGCCACAGTTGATTTTGGCGGCCATTATGGCTGGCCCTGGTTCTATTGGCGCCTGCCAGACCATCGTGTCCAGCCGCAGCGCCCTGACCTGCAACAATATGTGAAGCGGCCCAATTATGCGCTGGGGGCGCATACGGCGTCGCTGGGGCTGGCCTTTGCCGGCACGGCAAAGCTTGGCCCCAAATTCGCCAATGGCGCCTTTATCGGCCAGCACGGATCATGGAACCGCAATCCGCCATCGGGCTATAAAGTTGTTTATATCCCCTTCAACGAGCGTGGCTTTCCCGATGCCAAGGCCAAGCCTGTCGATGTGCTGACCGGCTTTCTCAATGCCAAGGGCGAGGCGCAAGGCCGCCCGGCGGGCGTCACGATTGACAGTCGCGGTGGGCTTTTGGTCGCGGACGATGCCGGCAACCGGATTTGGCGTGTGGCGGCGGCCGCAGCGGCGGATGCGCCCTAAGCTGTCGCAAACAGCTGGGCATCATCCGCAAAGGCCTTGAATTCCAAGGCATTGCCGCTGGGATCGCGGAAAAACATCGTCGCCTGCTCGCCGGGCTGGCCCTTGAACCGGATATAGGGCGCAATGCCAAAGGGAATGCCGGCGGCTGTGACGCGCGCGGCAAGCTCTTCCCATTGCGCCAGTGTCAGCACCACGCCGAAATGCGGCACCGGCACATCATGGCCATCGACCGGGTTGGTCGCATTGGTGGCCTGAATGCCGGGGTTCAGATGCGCGACAATCTGATGTCCATAAAGGTCAAAATCGATCCAATGGTCTGAACTGCGCCCTTCGCCACAGCCCAGAATGTCGCGATAAAAGGCGCGGGCTGCCGCAAGATCATGCACCGGAAAGGCAAGGTGAAAGGGACGCATGCGGTGTTCCTAATCCAGATGGCCCTTCAGGCAAATGGGCAAAATCAATCGGCGTGGCCCAACATCGCCGCCCGCCCAAAGACAAAGATTGAAAATTATCGGGACCAGCTTTAGCCCGATGGGCGTGCAGCGCTTTTCCTTGATCCTCAGCATTCTGGCCGGCCTTGTGTCCGCCACCGGATTTGCCCCGCTTGGTCTGTGGCCGCTGACGCTGCTTGGCCTTGTTGTGTTGGTGCATCTGGTGTGGACCGCACCCACCCTGCGCGCGGCGACGGCGCGCGGCTATGGCTTTGGGCTGGGGCAGTTTGTTCTGGGGCTCAACTGGATTGCCGGGTCCTTTGCCTATCAATCGGCGATGCCGGCCTGGCTGGGCTGGATCGCGGTGGTGCTGCTGTCCTGTTATCTGGCCATTTATCCCGCTCTGGCCACGGGTCTTGCCTATCGTCTGGGGCGCAATGGGGGTGGGGCTGTCTTTGCCCTGTGTTTTGCCGCCAGCTGGATTGTGACCGAATGGCTGCGCGCCACCCTGTTCACCGGCTTTGCCTGGAACCCACTTTCGGTCGCCTTTGTCGAGGCCGCACAAGCCAGCCGCTGGTTTGGGACCTATGGCGTATCGGGGCTTGTGATCCTGTTCGCCGCAGGGCTGTGGATGCTGGCCCGCCGCCGCTGGTCACCGGGCCTGGCGCTGGCCTGCCTGCCGCTTGGGCTGACAGGGGCGGCCCTGTTGAACCTGCCGGATGAACGGCCCGCCACCGCCACGCGCCTGCATGTGGTGCAGCCCAATATCGGCCAACAGGACAAGCATGTGGCGGGATTTGATGCCGTGAATTTCGGCAAGCTGGCGCAGATGAGCGGCCGCCCCGGACCCACCCCCCGGCTGGTCCTGTGGCCCGAAGCCGCCATTCCCGATTATCTGGAGGAAGAGCCTGCCGCCCGGTTGCGGGTGGCCGCCCTTTTGGGCCCCAGGGACATGTTGCTGACCGGCGGGGTCGCCCTGGAATTTGCAGCAGATGGGCAGGTGGCGGGTGCGCGCAACAGCGTCTTTGCGCTGGGGCCCGATGGGCGTCTGCTGGCCCGTTATGACAAGGCCCATCTTGTCCCTTATGGCGAATATCTGCCGATGCGCCCGATTTTATCGGCCATTGGCCTGTCGCGGCTGGTGCCGGGGGATCTGGATTTCTGGCCGGGGCCGGGGCCACAGACACGGGCCGTGCCGGGCTTTGGCCAGATTGGCTTTCAGGTCTGTTATGAAATGATCTTTTCAGGCGCTGTGGTTGATCCGGCGGCCCGGCCTGATGTGATCTTCAATCCATCCAATGATGCTTGGTTTGGCAGCTGGGGCCCGCCCCAGCATCTGGCCCAGGCACAGATGCGCGCGCTGGAAGAAGGGCTGCCGATTATCCGGTCCACCCCCACCGGCATATCGGCCGTTATCAATGCACGGGGCCGGGTGATTTCGTCCCTGCCTTATCGTCAGGCGGGCGCCATCATGACCAACCTGCCCGCCGCCGACGCGCCAACGCTTTTTGCCCGCTTTGGCAATCGTCTTGCCCTCGGCCTAGCCTTTTTGCTGATGATCGGGGCCATTGCAACGCGCCGCGCCCTGCGCTAAAGCGCGAATTCAAGACATAAAGCTTTCTTTATATCCATAGGAACCTCGCCCAAATGCGCAGCAGCTATCTCTTCACGTCCGAAAGCGTTTCCGAAGGCCATCCCGACAAGGTTGCCGACCAGATTTCCGATGCGGTCGTGGATCTGTTCCTGTCGAAAGACCCTGAAGCGCGCGTAGCGTGCGAAACGATGACAACGACGCAGCTTGTGGTGCTCGCCGGCGAAATCCGGGGCAAGGGGATCATGGACGAAGCTGGCAACTGGGCGCCGGGCGTTCAGGACGAAATTGAGCAGACAGTGCGCAAGGTGGTGAAAGACATCGGTTATGAACAGGATGGCTTTCACTGGGAAACGCTGAAATTCTATAACAATCTGCATCCGCAATCGGCGCATATCGCACAAGGTGTCGATGCATCGGGCAATAAGGATGAAGGCGCGGGCGACCAGGGCATTATGTTCGGCTTTGCCTGCGACGAAACGCCGGACCTGATGCCGGCCACGCTGGATTACAGCCACAAGATCCTGGAGCGCATGGCCGCTGACCGGCATTCGGGCGCCGCACCCTTTTTGGAACCAGACACCAAGAGCCAGGTCACCCTGCGTTTTGAAAATGGCAAGCCCGCCGCCGCAACCGCAATCGTTGTGTCGACCCAGCACAAGGCAGGCTATGACCAAGGCGACAAGGAAGCCACGCTGAAGGCCTATGTAAAGGCCGTGGTGGCCGATGTTATTCCAGCGGCGTTGCTGTCTGACGAAACGGTTTACCACATCAACCCGACGGGCAGCTTTGAAATTGGCGGGCCAGATGGCGATGCCGGCCTGACGGGCCGCAAGATCATTGTCGACACCTATGGTGGCGCTGCCCCGCATGGCGGCGGTGCCTTTTCGGGCAAAGACCCGACCAAGGTGGACCGCTCTGCCGCCTATATCACCCGGTATCTGGCAAAGAACATCGTGGCGGCGGGCCTCGCCACGCGCTGCACGATCCAGTTGGCTTATGCCATTGGTGTGTCAGAGCCGCTGTCGCTGTATGTTGACACGCATGGCACGGGCACCGTGGGTGACGACAAAATCGAAGCCGCGATCAAGGCGATCGATAAGCTGGGCAAGCTGACCCCGCGTGGCATTCGCACGCATCTGGGCCTCAACAAGCCAATTTATCGCAAGACGGCGGCCTATGGCCATTTCGGGCGCACGGCAGAAGGTGACTTCTTCCCCTGGGAACGGACCGATCTGGTCGCCGATCTGAAGGCCGCTCTCGGCCGCTGAGGCTTGCAGCCATGCGGGCGTGCCCCTAAGCGCGCCCACATGACCGATCCGACCACACTCAACCGCCTATATGGGCGGGCCAAAGGCCATAAGCTGCGCGCGGGCCAGCAGGCGCTTGTCGATGACTTCTTGCCCCAGGTCGCCGTGCCTGATGGGCCGATTGATGCGCACGCCCTATTCGGCGATGACCGTCCCTTGGAATTTGAGATCGGCTTTGGTGCGGGGGAGCATCTGGCCTATCAGGCCGCCCTGCGCCCAAACCATGGCTTTATCGGCTGTGAGCCCTTTGTTAACGGCGTCGTTGGGGCGTTGATGCACATCCGCGATGACCAGTTGACCAATGTGCGCATCCATATGGGCGATGCGCTGGATGTCCTGGGTCGTTTGCCTGATGCGTCGCTTGATCGGGTATATCTGCTGCACCCGGATCCCTGGCCCAAGGCCCGCCATGCCAAGCGGCGGATGATGAACCCTGGCCCGCTGGACCGGATTGCGGCCAAGCTGAGGCCCGGTGGGGAGTTCCGCTTTGGCACGGACCATCCCATTTACTGCCGCTGGGCGATGATGCAGATGAACCAGCGTCGCGATTTTGGCTGGCAGGCGCAAAGCGCCAGCGATTTTCTGGTGCGCCCCGATGACTGGCCCGAAACACGATATGCGCGCAAAGCCCGCACCGTCTTTGGCCACGACATCTGGTACTTCCGGTATATCCGGCTGTAATGTCTAGCCCTTGGGCGTGAGTTTCAGCAGCCGGGCATCCGGGCCATCTTCCAGCAGCCAGATCATCCCATCCGGCGATTGATCGACCTCGCGGATGCGCTTGTCCATCGGCCAGTGATCGGCCTTGGCCGCGCGATCCCCATCCAGATCCACACGGATCAGGGCCTTGCCGCCCAGCGCCCCGATAAAGGCATCACCGGACCATTTGGGAAACGCCTGGCCCTGATAGATCATCAGGCTGCCCGGAGAGATGGCCGGGACCCAATAGAGCTTTGGCGCGATAAACCCGTCGCCCGGCGCATGATCGGGGATGTCGCGCCCGTCATAATGATCGCCATTCGACACTTTGGGATAACCAAAATTGGCGCCGGGTGTGACAAGGTTCAGCTCATCGCCATCGCGCGGCCCCATTTCGACCTCCCACAGCCGCCCGGCGCCATCAAAGGCAAGACCCAGGGGATTGCGCAGGCCAAGGGCATAAAGCTGTGCCGTCACACCGCCTTGTTTGGCCATGGGATTGTCCGACGGCAGGCTGCCATCGTCATTCAGGCGGACAATCTTGCCCAAATTGCCCGTCAGATCCTGTGCCGGATCAAATTTCTGGCGTTCGCCCGATGAAATATAAAGCTTGCCGTCCGGGCCAAAGGCGAGGCGATGGCCAAAATGCCCGTTGCCGGTGACTTTGGGCGATTGCCGCCACAGAACGGTTAGCCCCTCCAGCCGGGCGCCATTGCCATCTTCGACAAGCTTGGCCCGGCCGACCGCCGCGCCTTTGACGTCACCGTCCGCTTCGGCCCAGCTGAGATAAACAAGGCCATTGCGCGCAAAATCGGGATGCAGGACGACATCGCCCAGCCCGCCCTGCCCGGCAAAGGATACCGCCGGCCCACCCGCCACGGCCACGCTGCCACGGCTGGCGTGCCACAGCTTTAACGTGCCGGCCTTTTCGGTCACCAAAGCGCGGCCATCGGGCAGGAAGGCCATGGCCCAAGGCGCCTCAAACCGCGCCATCTCTGTCATCGCAAAGGGCGGTTCGGTCGCCGCTGCGCCCGCGCTTTGGGTGCCGCCACAGGCCGCCAGGATCAGCACCGCACAGGCGCTGCCCATCCGGGCCCTGAGGGAAGCAAAGCGGGTCTGCGGCATGGTCGTCTCCTCATGTGATGATGTCTGGCCGTAACACGGCTGCCCCATCAGATGGGGAGCCGCACCCACAGCGTCAATTACTGCACCAAATTGGCATCAATTGCGCTTGGCCTTGGCGTCTGATCCGCCAAGGTCAAGTTTATGAAATGGATCATAAATTTATGCATTCTTGGGGTAATTCTGGGATCAGGCCTGGGCGCTGAGGCCGATGCCCAGACGCCGCGTTTTGGCTTGTGCCATCGCGGTGGTGGCGAAAATTGCGTGGTCGATGGCGACACCATCTGGCTGGCGGGCGAAAAAATCCGCCTGGCCGATATTGACGCGCCGGAAACCCACCCCGCGCGCTGCCCCAAAGAGGCAGAGCTGGGCAAGGCTGCAACCCTGCGTTTGCAGGCGCTGCTGAATAGGGGCGGCGTCACGCTGCGGACCCTGCGTCGGGATCGCGACCGTTATGGCCGCATGTTGCGGATCGTTGAGGTTCGCGGCGTTTCCGCCGGAGAGATCCTTGTCCGCGAAGGTTTGGCCCGGCGCTATAGCGGCGGACGGCGCCAGCCCTGGTGCTGATGCGCCCGGCCTGACCAGAATGGTCTGTTGCGGACTCGCAGCGCCCTGATATAGCAGGGCCAGACTTTTCAAGAGGACCCAATCATGACGATTGCAGTTGGTGACAAAATCCCTGCCACGACCTTCATTCAGCCGACAGCTGAAGGCCCGCAGCCTGTTGCGGCCGCCGATTATTTCGCCGGAAAGCGCGTGGCGCTGTTTTCGGTGCCCGGCGCCTTTACGCCGACCTGTTCGGCCAAGCACCTGCCGGGCTTTGTGGAAAAGGCCGATGCGCTGAAGGCCAAGGGCATTGATGAAATTGCCTGTACGGCCGTGAACGACGCCTTTGTCATGGGCGCTTGGGGCAAGGCCTCTGGCGTTGACGGCAAGGTGACGATGCTCGCCGATGGCAATGGGGATTTCGTGAAGGCCGTCGGTCTGGAAATGGATGGATCGAAGTTCGGCATGGGCGGCCGTGGCCAGCGTTTTGCCATGGTTGTGAACGACGGCACGGTCGAACATCTTTTTGTCGAAGCGCCCGGCGAATTTCGCGTGAGTTCTGCGGAATATATGCTAGAGCAGCTGTAAGAGTTTTCCTGGGAGAGGGAACCGGGGACGGCGGAAAACCGCCGTCCCCTTTTTTATGCGCTGCGCGCCCGGCTTGCGGGCCAATCTGGCTTTGTGTAAATCTGTGCGATGGAAACACAGACGACAGCACAAAATGGTCGGGCCATTGTTGACCAGCTCGACCGCCTTTTCAAAGCCTCGGTCAAGCATTTGCGGGACGATATTGAGGCCTATATTGCCCATGGCACCCTGCCCGATCCGGCTGGCCGCACCAATGGCCGTTATGCCTATCCCGAAATTCATCTGACATGGTCTGGCGATACGGGCAGCGATGAACCGCAACGCTCCTTTGGGCGATTGGCGGCCCCCGGCCATTATGTCACCAGCGTCACCAAACCGGCGCTGTTTGCCGATTATCTGTCGGAACAGATTGACATTCTGATTGCGGATTATGGCCTTACGGTTGCGGTGCAGACGGGGCGGCAGGAAATCCCCTTCCCCTATGTCCTCGATGCCGGGACTGAATTTGGTGATATCCGCGCCATTGATCTGGCCCGCTGGTTCCCATCCACAGAACTGGCCGCCATTGGCGATGAAATTGCCGATGGCCTGTTAAGCGCCGATCCGGATTTGCCGCACCCATTGTCGCTGTTCGATGGCCTGCGAACCGATTTTTCACTGGCTCGGTTGCGCCACTATACCGGCACGCCGCCCGAACATGTCCAGCGTTATGTGCTGTTCACCAATTATCATCGCTATGTGGATGAATTTGTGCGCTGGGCGTGCAGCCAATTGGGCCAGGACAGCGGCTATGAGATGCTGTCCTGCCCCGGCGGCATCACGGTGACGGAAACAACCGAAGACCCTTTAAGCACCGTTGCCGACAGCGCATGGCGGCGTCACCAGATGCCCGCCTGGCACCTGACGGCCCCCGACAAAAGCGGCATCACGCTTGTCAATATTGGCGTCGGACCCTCCAATGCCAAAACAATCACCGATCATCTGGCGGTGCTGCGCCCCGAGGCCTGGCTGATGATTGGCCATTGTGGCGGCCTGCGTGCAAGCCAACGCATCGGCGATTTCGTGCTGGCCCATGCTTATCTGCGCGATGACCATGTGCTCGACGATCTGTTGCCGCCCGAAATCCCCATCCCGCCCATTGCCGAGGTGCAACAGGCCATGGCTCGCGCGGCAGAGATTGTGTCGGGTGAAAGCCCCGAAGCATTGAAGGCCCGGTTGCGTACCGGCACGATCGTCACCACCGATGATCGCAACTGGGAATTGCGCTATTCCAAATCGGCGCTGCGCTTTTCGCAATCCCGGGCGATTGGCATCGACATGGAATCAGCCACCATCGCCGCGCAAGGATATCGCTTTCGCGTGCCTTATGGGACGCTGTTGTGCGTATCTGACAAGCCGCTCCATGGTGAATTAAAGCTGCCGGGACAGGCCAACCGCTTTTACGAGCGCGCAATTGCCGAGCATCTGCTGATCGGCATCGAAGCCTGCCGACAGATGAAGGCCGAAGGGACAAAGCTGCACAGCCGCAAGCTGCGCGCCTTTAACGAACCGCCCTTCCGGTGATGCGGGTCCAGCCATAGCGCTTGCATGGGGCGTCCTGTCCGATAGTCTGCCGCACAAGAGGAGAGGACATGGACGATTATCAGCATCTCAGCCGCTCAGTCGCGGGCCGCCGGGTCATCATCACCGGTGCGGCATCGGGCATGGGCCGGGCCACCGCGCATCTGTTTGCGCGCGAAGGCGCCCATGTGGCCGTCACCGATCTGCATCAGGCCGCGTGTCAGCAGGTCGTCGATGACATTGTGGCTGCAGGTCCATTCAGCGCCCAGGCCTTTGCGCTCGATGTCGCTGATGGCGGCGCGATAAAGACGGTCGTTGCTGATATTGCCACGCGCCTTGGCGGGATTGATATCCTCATCAACAATGCCGGGGTGTCGAGCTTTTGCCCGCTGGACAGTGACGCCTATGAAGAGGTGTGGGCGCGGGCGCTGGCGGTGATGCTGACCGCGCATCAACGCATGGTGCGGGCAGCACTGCCATGGCTGCGCGCCAGCGATGCCGGGCGGATCATCAACATCGCCTCAACCGAAGGGCTGGGCGCCACCCCCGGCGACACGCCCTATGTTGCGGCCAAAACCGGCGTCACCGGCCTGACGCGGGGCATGGCGGTTGATCTGGGCAAGGACGGCATCACCGTCAATTGCATCTGCCCCGGACCGATTCTGACCGGCATGACGGCCCGGATTGATGAGGCCGACAAAGCCGTTTTTGCCAAACGCCGCACCGCGCTGCGCCGTTATGGCCTGCCCGAAGAGGTCGCCCAAATGACGCTGAACCTTGCCCTGCCGGCGTCAAGTTTTGTGACAGGGGCCGTCATTCCGGTCGATGGCGGGTTGATGGCCCGCAATGCCTAAGTCCGGCGCGGCCTAAAACAGCCGGGTCAGCATGTAAAAGGCCGCACCCACCAGCGCCGAGGCCGGCACCGTCAGGAACCAGGCCACCAGCAAATTACCGGCAACCCCCCAGCGCACGGCCGAGGCCCGCTTCGCCGCGCCAGCCCCGATCACACAGCCTGTGATGGTGTGTGTTGTGGAGACGGGAATGCCCAAGAGCGAGGCCGCAAAGACCATGATCGAACCGCCCGCCGAGGCTGCAAATCCCTGATGATGCGACAGCTTCGTGATCCGCGTTCCCATGGTCTGGATGATCTTCCACCCGCCAGACAGCGTGCCCAGACCAATGGCGACATAGCAGCTGATCGCCACCCAATGCGGCACATGGAATTCACCCTGCAAATAGCCGGTGGAATAGAGCAGCACGGTGATGATCCCCATCGTCTTTTGGGCATCGTTTAGGCCGTGGCTGATCGAATAGGTGGCGGACGAGAAGAGATGCAGCGATTTGAACCCGCTTTCGGCCCGCCGCGCCGTAGACCCGTTCATTGCCCAGCTGCTGATCAGCATGATGATCATCGACACAATCATGCCGAGCGTCGGGGACAGGATGATGGCGACCAGGGTTTTGTTCAGGCCCGTCCAGATGATGCCTTCCATGCCGGCATGCGCCACGCCAGCGCCCACAATACCGCCCACCAGGGCATGGCTGGAAGACGATGGGATCCCTTTGACCCAGGTGACGACATTCCAGAACATCGCCCCGATCAGCGCGCCAAAGACAACCGCGGGCGTCACCAATTCCTTATCGATAATCCCCTTGCCGATCGTTTCGGCCACTTTGTGCAGTTCCGGAAAGATCAGCGACAGGAAATAAGCGGCAAAGTTGAAAAAGGCCGCAAAGGCCACAGCGGTCACGGGCGACAAAAGCCGCGTTGAAACCACGGTGGCAATGGAATTGGCCGCATCATGCAGCCCGTTCAGAAAGTCAAAGGCGAGCGCAAGCGCGATCAGCCCGATGAGCAGCGGCAGCGCGAGGGTCGGCTCCATCTTCGCCTCTTATGCGTGGTCGATCACGAGACCATCGATCTCGTTGGCGACATCCTCAAACCGATCGATCACCCGCTCCAAATGGCCATAGATTTCGCGCGAGACGATGAAGCGCAGCGTATTTGTGGCGCCATGCGCCTTGAACAGCGCGCGCAGGCCGGCATCATGGATATTGTCCGCCTGGCCTTCAAGCCGGACCAGCCGTTCGGTAAGCTCGTGCAGCCTGTGGCCATTGCTGCTGATGTTGCGCAACAGCGGCAACGCCTCTGCCAGCACCCGCGATGCATCAACGATGATCGCGGCCATATCCTTCATTTCCTGTTCGAATTCAGTGACTTCATACAGGCTGACGGCGCCCGCCGTCTGGTTCATCTGGTCAATGGCATCATCCATCGACCCGATCAGGCTGGTGATCGACCCACGATCAAAGGGCGTGAGGAAGGTTCGGCGCACGCTCGACAAAACCTCCCGGATGATGTCATCGGCATCATGTTCGCGTTCGGCGATTTCCTTGACATGCTCAGCCATGTTGGGGCCGCCTTGCAACAGCCGCGACAGGGCATCCGCCCCCGCCACAAGCGTCTTGCCATGCGCTTCAAACATATCGAAAAAATTCTCCTGCCGCGGCAGAAGGCGCTGGAACCACGCGAACATTTTATTTCCCCCTTTGATGCTTTGGGCCAGCGGCCCGCCCTTTGCGGCGGCCTTGGCGTCACTCGCCCGGAATTGACGGATCAGATCTTTAAGATCAGGCTCTTCGACGACATCAGCCGCCTGTGCGAGCGAGAACCAGCGGCGTTCCCGCATCTCCATTTCTTCCCATTCGTCCAGTTCATCGGTGACCAGAATGGGAAAAACATCCACCTCCGCCATCAGCGAGGCGCCGGATTTGCGCGTCTTGCGGTACCGATAGCTGCCAATGGCAAAGGGACAGGCCAGACCGAGCACGCCGGCCTCTTCCTCGGCCTCGCTGGCCGCAGATGCATGGGGCGATAGGCCACGGATGACATTGCCCTTGGGCAGAACCCAGCGGCCCGTGCCCCGCGATGTGACAAGCAGGACCCGCGCCGGTGCGTCCAGCGTATCCCCGTCAATGCGGTAGGGAAGGGCAGCAATCTGGCGAATGGCGACAACCGGCAATTGTTACAGTTTTGTGACAAACCTCTTACGCGCCAAATGTCTGACCGCAAGCGTGGAATCGGGTGGTCGAAATTGGCTGGGGACAGTGTGGATGCACAGCGGCCCGGCCCTGGCCCCATAAAGGGGACGAAAGGACCGGGCCGGTTTCAGGTTTCGGCAAATGCGTGCGGGACTTACCAGCCGCAGCTCTTGCCCTTGTTCTGCTTTTGCAGCCAGGTCATCAGCGGCTTGAAATAGGCGATCATCGCTGTGCCGTCCATTTCGCGCGTGCCGGTAAAGGCTTGCAGCGCATCGGGCCATGGCTTGGACGCGCCCTTTTCCAGCATTGCATTCAGCCGCTTGCCGACCTCTTTATTGCCATAGAAAGAACAGCGGTGGAGCGGCCCTTTCCACTTCGCAATGTCACAGGCGGCCTTGTAGAACTGGAACTGAAGGATGCGCGCCAGGAAGTAACGCGTATAGGGCGTGTTGCCGGGGATATGATATTTGGCGCCGGCATCAAAATTCGCCTCGCTGCGCGCAACCGGCGGGATAATGCCTTGATATTGCAGGCGCAGGTCCGTCCAGCCCTGATTATACCGATCGGGGCTGATCGATCCGTTAAAGACGCCCCAGCGCCATTTATCGACCAGCAAGCCAAAGGGCAGGAAGGCAACCTTGTCCATCGCCTGGCGCAGCAACAGGCCCAGATCCTTGTCGGCGCTGGGCACTTGCGCCTTATCGAGCAGGCCGATCTGGACAAGATATTCCGGCGTGATCGACAAAGCGACGGCATCGCCAATGGCTTCATGGAAGCCATCATTGGCGCCGTTCAAATAGAGGAAGCTCTGCTTGTTATAGGCGCGCTGGTAATAATTATGGCCCAGCTCGTGATGAATGGTCACGAAATCGCCACTGTTGACCTTGGTGCACATCTTGATGCGCAGATCATCGACATTGTTGATGTTCCAGGCACTGGCATGGCAGACAACTTCGCGATCGGCCGGCTTGGTGATCTGTGACCGGGTGAAAAATGTCTCAGGCAAGGGATCAAAGCCCAGTGAAGAGAAAAAGCCTTCGCCGGTTTTGACCATTTTCATCGGATCATAGCCCTTGGCTTTCAACAGATCGCCAATGTCATAACCGATATCGCCGGCCCCTTTGGGCGCGACCAGCGGGTAGATATCCCCCCATTCCTGCGCCCACATATTGCCCAAAAGATCGGCGCGAATGGGCCCGGTCTTGGGCTGGACGGCATCACCATAAGTGGTGTTGAGCTTGGTCCGGGTATAGCAATGCAGCTGATCATAAAGCGGCTTAACCTGCGCCCACAGCTTGTCCGTCAGCTTGGCAAAATCATCCGCAGGCATGTCATAGCCAGACCGCCACATTGCGCCGACATCGGCATAGCCCAGATCGCGGGCGCCCTGGTTCGCAATGTCAACCAGACGGGCATAATCGCCGCGCATCGGGCTGCCGACATTATTGTGCCAGCTGGCCCACATTTCCTTTAACTGTTCCGGGTTCCGGTTGGTCCCCATTTCGGCTTCGATGTCCGACCCGTTGATCGGCGCCCCGTTGAGCGTCCCCTTGCCCTTGCCATAGGTGGAATTGAGCCGGGTTGCGATTTCGTTCAATTCGCGCGCTGCCTCCGGCGTTCCCGGCGCAGGCAGGACAAGGCCGCCACGCAGCATATCCAACTTGCGCTTGGTGTCTGCGCTCAGGCCGGGGGCCTGCATATAACGGGCCGCTTCGGCGGCATATTTGACCGCCATTTCGGTCCCTTCGGCACCAACTTTGGCAGCAACCGCATCGGTATCATCGGTGATATAGGTGTTGTTGATCCACTGAACCTGCCCATTATAGATTGAGAAATCAAAAAAGGCCTTTTCGGCATCCGCAACAAATTTGTCGGCCTGTGCCGCCGTTGGCACGGGATCCGCGGCCAGCGCAGGGGCGGCAAAGGCCAGGGACAGGCCAAGGGCCAGCGTGGACACAAGGGTTTTCATGCTATCTCTCCGGATGAATGGGTTGAGCCGACGCTAGGCCTGTCGTGAAGCGACGGTCAAGGGCTTCGCGGCAGGTCAACGTGATCAGGGTTGGGGCGGCCAAGTGCGGCCACCATCGCTGCCCCCAGATCCGGCTTGGTCACCGCGCTCATATGCGTGCCGGGAACGGGGTAATAGCGGCCCTGGGGCAGCAAGGCGGCCAGCGCCTCGGCATAGCCATTGTCCTGATCCTCGGTGCCGCACACCACCCCGATCGGCAGGTCCCAGGACCGGATATCCGCCTCTGTCACCCCGGCAAAGCTATCGATCAACAGGTTGAGCGCCACCGGATCACCGCCGCTGGTCTTCAAAAAGGCGGCGACCATCCATTCGGATGACCCCTTGGGATGCGTGCCCAAATTGGTCAGCACTTGGCGGAAATATCCGGCCCGGCGGTCCGCCATGGTCAGCCCTTCCAGCCCCATGCCGGCAAGGACCGCCCGGCCCGGGCGGCAGCCGCGCGCCAACATCCGCGCCACCGTCCGCGCGCCCAGCGAATAGCCGGCCAGATCCATATCGACGAGGCCAAGATGCGCCATCAGGGCAAAGGCATCATCCGACAGGATGTCCTTGGGGTAAAAGGCGGGATCATGCGGCTTGTCGCTGGCCCCATGGGCCCGCAAATCAGGCATGATCACGCGATAGCCGGCATCGGCCAGCCTTTGCGCCGTCGGCACAAACTTCATCCAATTGGTATGCGCATCCGAAATATAGCCATGCAGTAGAAGAAGCGGTCGGCCCGCCCCCAGTTCATAATAAGCAAGGCGGATGCCATCGGGCGCGGTAAAGAAATGCGGTGTCATGTCGGCACGTCTAGCCCAGCCTTGGCCCAGCGGTCGACCAGAGATGGATAATCTTCGCACCTGTGTTCGGGCAGGCCCTGGGTGTTGATCCACGCCCGGTGCATCGCCTCTGCACCGAAATGGCTGGTCGGGACGAAAGGGGTCGGATCATCAAAGCTGCCCACCGTCAGGTCACACCGCGCGGCATCAGGATATTCAAAGCCCAAAGGCGTGCCGCACGCCCGGCAAAAGGGGCGCCGGGCAATGGGTGAGGAGGCGAACCAGTCCGGCTCGGTCAGCCAGTCCCGCTGATCCTTGGGCAGATTGACAAAGGCTGCCGCCACCCCGCCGGTTGCCCGTTGGCACATCCGGCAATGGCAGAAATAGGCATCAAAATTGTCGAGCCGGGCAACAAAGCGAATTCGGCCGCATTGGCAGCCGCCACCCATCGTCACGGTCATGACAGCACGCCTGCGGGATCAGCGGCGGGCCAAGCCATTTTGGTCCATCCGCCAAATCGCCATGTCGATGCGATCCTGCCCGAAAAAGGGCTCACCGTTAAAGACCAGCGTGGGCACGCCCCAATGGCCTGAGTCTTCAAGCGCCGCCTGATTGGCAGCGATTTCCGCGTCCAGCGCGGTCGCGTCAGCCAATGCCTCGGCATCAAGCTCTGCCAAATCAAGGCCTGCCCGGTCCGCTGCACCTTTCAGATGATCCCCCTCATGCCAGTTTTCGGCCCCGCCCCAGATCAGCTTTGCCACTTCATGGCAAAAGGCCAGGCTCTGGCCGCGCCGCGCCGCGGCCTGGCCCAAACGCGTGAGGCGGAAGATATAGGGCTGATCGGCGGCAATCTCGCGGGTTTTGACATTCTGAACAATGGGGTCCGGCCGCGGCGGACCAAAAGGAATGCCGTGAAAGGCGGACACCCGCATCATATCCAGAAAGGTATAGCGCAACCAATTGGGATGATTGCGTTCAAAGAAATTCGGTTCCCGAATGGCCAGCGGATAGACGGGCCGCAGGTTCAATTGCAGATCATAATCTTCGGCCATGGCGCGATAGCGGCCAATCGCCAGATAGCTATAGGGCGATCGAAAAGACCAAAAAATGTCGGCCGTCAATGTCATGGTGGCGCTGCCCCCTCCCAGAATGTCGTCACTACAGTGTCGCATCGGAAGGGGGCTGGCAAGACGCCCCGGCGTTACGCCTTTTTCAGATGGCGCCGGCCCAGCAATTCGGCAATCTGCACCGCGTTAAGCGCCGCACCCTTGCGCAGATTATCGGACACGCACCACAAGGCGAGGCCATTATCGACCGTTGAGTCCTCGCGCACGCGGCTGACAAAAGTGGCATAATCGCCCACGCATTCAACCGGCGTCACATAGCCGCCATCTTCCCGCTTATCGACCAGCATGACGCCCGGCGCTTCGCGCAACAGGGCCTGTGCCTTGGCGGCGGAAAGTTCCTGTTCCAGTTCGATATGGATCGCTTCGGAATGGCCGACAAACACCGGCACGCGCACGCAGGTCGCGACCACTTTCACCTTAGGATCCAGGATCTTCTTGGTTTCGACCACCATCTTCCATTCTTCCTTGGTCGATCCATCGTCCAGGAACTTGTCGATATGGGGGATGACGTTGAACGCAATCTGCTTGGTGAACTTCTTGGGTTCAGCCGCGTCACCGACAAAGATGTTGCGCGATTGTTCAAAGAGTTCATCCATGCCCGCCTTGCCGGCGCCCGACACGGATTGATACGTCGCCACCACAACCCGCGTGATCGTTGCGGCATCGTGCAGCGGCTTCAGCGCGACGACCATTTGCGCGGTGGAGCAATTGGGGTTCGCGATGATGTTCCGCTTCGTATAGCCATCAATCGCGTCCGGGTTCACTTCCGGCACGATCAGTGGCACGTCCGGATCCATGCGATAAAGCGAGCTGTTGTCGATGACGACACAGCCGGCCGCCGCCGCCTTGGGCGCGTAAATGGCTGTGGCATCCGACCCGATGGCAAACAGGGCGATGTCCCAGCCGGTCCAGTCAAAATGCTCGATATTCTGGACTTTCAGCGTCTTGCCGGTTTCCCCAAAGTCAATAATATCCCCGGTAGAGCGCGACGAGGCCACGGCAGCGATTTCATCCGCCGGGAATTCGCGTTCAGCGAGGATGTTCAACATTTCGCGGCCCACATTGCCCGTGGCACCTGCAACAACAACACGATAGCCCATTCTTCAGTCCTTGTTCTTCACGGTTCGGTTCAGGAAATTCAAAATTGACGTCCACATATGGACGCTGATCTTTGGTCCACCCACGGCGTGCGTCTGACCGGGATAGACCATGGTTTCAAACGGGATAGCCGCCTGTTGCAGGCGCGCCATCAAGGCCGTTGAGTTTTCAAAAACAACATTGTCATCCGCCATGCCATGGATGAGGAACAATGGATCGCGGATCTTGTCGGCATCGGCCATCGCCCCAGCTGTGCGATAGGCCGGCCCATCCTGTTGCGGCGTGCCCATATAGCGTTCGGTATAATGGGTGTCGTATAATTCCCATTTGGTGACGGGCGCGCCCGACACACCGGCGGCAAAAACGCCCGGGGCCGCCTGCAAAAGCTTCAGCGTCATATAGCCGCCATATGACCAGCCATAGACCGCGATCCGGCGGGGATCGACAAAATCCTGTTGCTGCAGCCAGCGGACACCGGCGAGTTGATCCGCAACCTCAACCCCGCCCATCGCCCGATAAATCTGGCTTTCAAAGGCCACCCCCCGATCAGGCGAGCCGCGCCCATCGACCGAAAAGACGATCCAGCCCTGATCCACGAGATATTGGTGGAGCGCGCCGCCCCATGTGTTCATCACCTGCCGCCCGGCGCCCGGCCCATTATAGACCTGCACCAAGACGGGATAACGCTGGCCCGGCACCAGCGGCGGCGTCAGCAATTTGGTGTGCAGCACACTGCCATCGGCGGCCTTGATCGTCCCGAAACGCGGCACAACATGGCTGGCCAGATAGGGCGCATAAGGATGCGCGTCATTCAGGCTGTTTTCCTCAATCCAGGCAATGCGCGCGCCGCTGCTATCCGCCAGCCAGACCTGCGGCGGCTGGCTTTGGCTTGACGCCTCAATGATCGCGCGACGGGCACTTTTGTCCATCGTGGCGGCATGCCATTTGCCCGGCTGCGTCAATCGCGCAATCGGACCCCCGGCGATGGGCACGGCATAAAGATGCTGTTCAATCGGGGTGTCCTTGTTCGCAAGAAAATAGACCAGCCCCTTGGCCTCATCCACGCCGACAAGCTGGCGGACCATCCACGGCCCCTTGGTCAACTGCGTCCAGCGCCCGGCGGCAAAGCGATAAAGATGGGCAAAGCCATCGCGTTCGGACTGCCAGATCAGGCTTGCGTCATTCAGGATGCGCAAACTGTCATGCAGGTTGATCCAGCTTTGGCTGGTTTCCGAAAAAACCACCGTGCTGTGGCCCGTTTCGGGATCAACCTTCAGCATATCGAGCCGCTTTTGGTCGCGCGACTGGCGCTGGACATATAGCGTCCGGGCGTCGGGTGCCCAGTCGACACGGGCAAGATAGATGTCGGGATTATCCCCCAGATCAACCTGAACGCGATGATCGCGCGTGGCATCCATGATCCACAGCTCAACGCGCGCATTGGCAGAGCCGGCGACGGGATAACGCTGTTGATAGACCTGCGTGCCTTCGGCCCCAATCGCAGAGCGGCTGACCAGCGCGACGCCGCTTTCATCGGTGCGCTGGACCGCAAGCCGCGCATCATCGGGGGACCACCACAGCCCGCGCGTGCGGTGCATTTCTTCCTGCGCGACAAATTCTGCCAGACCCCAGCTCACCGCATCGGCGCCATCCTGGGTCAAGGCCCGCTCCGTGCCGGTTGCACGATCCAGCAGGATGACATTCTGGTCCCGCACAAAGGACACAAAGCCCCCCTTGGGGCTGACGCTGGCATCCAGCGCGCCTGCCGACCGCGTCAGGCGCGTCACCGCCCCGTCGAGCCCGGCCAGAAACAATTCACCATCCACAGGAACAAGGATCGACTGGCTGTCCGCCGACCAGCCATAAGACACAATCCCCTTGGTGCCAGCGATGCGGGCGCGTTCGCGCTGCATTTTTTCTGCTTCGGTCAATTGCCCGCTGGTGCCAAGCTTGGTTGAATCCACCAGCATGCGCCAGGCCCCGCCATCGGTTGGCATCGCCCAAAGATCAAAGCGTTCCCGATCATCGGGACGAGACCGCAGGCTTGTCAGCCATTTGCCATCGGGCGACAGGCGCACGGCGCGCGGCGTCGGGCCGCTGATCGCGGGCGAGGCAAAGACCCGTTCCAGCGTCAGGGGCTGAGGTGACTCAGCCATGGCAGGGCTTCCCACCATCATGGCCAGCAGGCCTGCTGCGAAGATCCATCTCTGCATTCCCCCAATGCTCCAAATGAAAAAGGGCCGGAACCCTGTTGTGGATCCCGGCCCTTTTGGGTGTTTCGTTTTGGCTAAACGAGCGGGATCAGGCCTCTCCGGCCGATTTCGTTCCGGTCGTAATAATCGTGTCGCGACGCTCAGCGATACGCGCAGACTTGCCGCGACGGCCACGCAGATAATAGAGCTTCGCACGACGCACCGCGCCCTTGCGGACGACTTCGATCGAATCGATGTTGGGCGAATAAAGCGGGAAAACGCGCTCCACGCCTTCACCGAACGAGATTTTGCGGACGG
Organism: Pseudomonadota bacterium; assembly: GCA_046046525.1. Classification (GTDB taxonomy): domain Bacteria; phylum Pseudomonadota; class Alphaproteobacteria; order Sphingomonadales; family Sphingomonadaceae; genus Aquisediminimonas. The sequence continues at coordinate 8,277 of JBJOJQ010000215.1, read as the reverse complement.
TGAAGTTCGATCCCATGCCCTTGTTCGACCGGGCAATGCACACGCCTTCGTAATTCTGGACGCGGGTCCGCTCACCTTCGACGACCTTCACGCCGACGCGAACCGTATCACCCGGACGGAATTCCGGGATCTTCTTGTCTGCGGTCAATTTTGCGATCTGTTCCGCTTCGATCTGTTGAATGAGGTTCATTGCCTCACTTGTCCTTCTTAGTCTTCCGCCGCGCGTCAGAGGCAGGCTGGGCCCGAGCGCCACAATAGCGCTCCCAAAGGTCCGGCCTGCGTAACCGAGTATCATCCTCTGCCCGTTGTTTCCGCCAGGCAGCGATTTTCGCATGATCCCCCGATCGCAGCACTTCAGGGATCGTGCGCCCGTCCCAGTCAACGGGTCGGGTATAATGCGGATATTCAAGCAAGCCGTTTTCAAACGACTCCTCATCTCCGCTTAAGGCCGCGCCCATTACGCCGGGCAGCAGGCGAATGCAAGCATCGAGGAGCATCAACGCGCCCATTTCCCCTCCGGAAAGCACGATATCGCCCATCGAGACTTGCTCAATCTCGGGCCGCGCCTCGAACAGGCGTTCATCAAAGCCCTCGAATCGCCCGCACAAAATGATGGCGCCCGGTCCGGCCGCCAGGTCCCGAACGCGGGCCTGCGTGATCGGCTTGCCCCGCGGCGTCATCGCCAGGATGGGCCAGGCCATGGGCTCTGGCGCAGTCGCAGCGCCAGCGCCGGCAAGGCCCCCACATTGCGCGATGGCATGATCCAAGGCACGCGCCAGCACATCGGCCTTCAGCACCATCCCCGCGCCGCCGCCTGCGGGCGTATCATCGACTGTGCGGTGCTTATCGGTCGCAAAATCACGGATCTGAACAGTGGAGAGGCCCCATTTTCCATCCTCGAGCGCGCGGCCAGCGATGGACTGGCCCAAGGGACCGGGAAACATGTCCGGATAGAGCGTCAAAATCTGGGCGTGAAAGGTCATATCGTTCCCTCCTCGACGCCAAAGCGGGCACGCGCCACACCGTCCGCCCCAGCGGTGATGTCCAAGGCCCGCCCAGGGCGACGCGCATCCGCATGGCCCGATGCGGCAGCAACCTTGCCCTGATCCGCCTTGGTCATCCGCGCGGCTCCTGCATAAGCGTGATGCATAGATTAGGCGGCAAACGCCGGGTCAATCACGATGGCGGTGTCGTGCCAGTCCGGCACGGCCTGCGCCGACATGGGCACCATGAACCGACCGCCATCGGGCTTTTCGATTTCAAGAATGTCGCCCGCGCCAAAATTCTCGATGGCAACACAGATGCCCAAAGGGCTGCCATCTGGCGTCTGGCAGGGCAGACCGATAAGATCGGTGTGATAATATTCGCCCGGGCCCAAGGGCGGCAGGCTATCGCGCGGGACGGTCAACGCGGTGCCGCGCAGCTGTTCAGCAGCGGTGCGATCTGCAATTTCGGCAAAACGGGCGGTTGCCCCATAAGGGGCGGCGCGGACGGATTTCAGCGTCAACGCGCCGCCATTATAGCGCTGATGCGCTTTGAGGCTGTCTGCATCGTCGCAGAACAGCTTAAGCCGCACTTCCCCCATCACGCCATGCGCGCCGGTGACGACGGCCAAGGTCACGGCAGCTTGTGTCATGACCAAAGCCGTTGCCACCGCGCCCATCGAAGAGATGCCCTTGCGCCGTTATGCGGCAAAGAAGAACAGCCCTTCGACACGCTCAGGATGGACGGGAGAAGGCCCAAGGCGATTAGCCTTCGGCCTGTTCCTCAGCCGGGGCTTCGGCCGCAGGCTCTTCAGCAGCGGCGTCTTCAGCAGGTGCTTCTTCAGCTGGGGCGTTGGCGGCTTCGGCTGCAGCCTTGGCGGCTTCTTCCGCTTCAGCCAGCTTCGCGGCCTTTTCTTCCAGACGCTCCTTGGCCTTTTCACCCGGTTCAGCCTTTTTCGGGTTGTTGCGGGCCGGACGCTCCTTCAGGCCAGCGGCATCAAGGAAACGCGCAACGCGATCGGTCGGCTGCGCACCAACGCCCAGCCAGTGCTTCACGCGATCGGCGTTCAACGTCACGCGGTTGGCGTCGTCCTTGGCCAGCATCGGGTTATAGGTGCCGATCTTTTCAATGAAATTGCCGTCGCGGGGCGAACGGCTGTCGGCCACAACGATGCGGTAATAAGGACGCTTCTTAGAACCGCCACGCGACAAACGAATTGAAACTGCCATTTTATCTTCCTTCCAAAATAATCTCTAAAAATCCCAAAGGCCTGTTGGCCTCATTTCTTCTTCAACAAATTCTCAAACCCTGGCGGCAAATTGGGCATCCCGCCCGCACCCGGACCTGCCCCGGGCATGCCGGGCAGGCCGCCGCCGCCCAATAATCCGCCCAGGCCACCGCCGCCCTTGCCAAACAGCGCGCCCAGCCCCTTCAGACCGCCCATCTTGCGGATCTTTTTCATGGCGGTGGACATTTCCTGATGCATCTTCAGAAGCTTGTTCACTTCCTGAACCGTTGTGCCCGCGCCGTTCGCAATGCGGATCTTGCGCTTGGCCTGGAGCAATTCCGGCTTGGCCCGTTCCTTGGGCGTCATGGATGAGATGATGGCATCCATGCGCACCAAGATGCGGTCATCCATGCCCGATTGTGCCATGGCGCCCTGGATTTTCTTCATGCCCGGCAACATGCCCGCGAGCGCACCCAAACCGCCCATGCGCTGCATCTGCTGCAACTGGGCGCGCAGATCATTCATGTCGAACTGGCCCTTGGCCATCTTGGCCGCGAGTGCTTCAGCTTCTTCCTGCTGAATGGTTTCCGCCGCGCGCTCCACCAGGCTGACGACATCGCCCATGCCCAGAATACGGCTTGCAACGCGCCCGGGGTGGAAAACATCCAGCCCATCCAGTTTTTCGCCGGTCCCGACAAATTTGATCGGCTTGCCGGTGACTGCCCGCATCGACAGCGCAGCACCCCCGCGGGCATCGCCATCCATACGCGTCAGGATCACACCAGTCAGCGACACCTGTTCCGAGAAATTCTTGGCGACATTGACCGCGTCCTGCCCGGTCAGGCTATCGACGACGAGCAGCGTTTCCGCCGGCTGTGCCGTATCCGCCACCGCCTTCATCTCGTCCATCAACTGCTGGTCGACATGCAGGCGACCGGCCGTATCGAGCATCAGGACGTCATAGCCTTGCAGCTTGGCCGCCTGCAGCGCGCGCTTGGCGATATCCACCGGCTGCTGGCCGGCCATGATCGGCAGCGTCGCAACGCCAATTTGTTCGCCCAGAATGGCAAGCTGTTCCTGCGCCGCCGGGCGATTGACGTCGAGCGAGGCCATCAGAACCTTTTTGCGGTCCTTGTCCGTCAGCCGCTTGGCAATCTTGGCGGTTGTCGTTGTCTTACCAGAGCCTTGCAGACCGACCATCATGATGATCGCGGGCGGCGTGACGGCCAGGTCCAGTTCACTTGCCTCGGCGCCCAGCATCTCAACCAGCGCGTCATTGACGATCTTGACGACCTGCTGACCCGGCGTGATTGATTTCAGGACCGACTGGCCGACCGCCTGTTCGGTGACCTTGTCGATAAAGCTGCGCACCACGGGCAGGGCAACATCGGCCTCCAGCAGGGCAATGCGGACTTCGCGCATCGCTTCGCGGACATCCGCCTCATTCAGTGCGCCGCGACCCCGAAGACGGTCGAACACGCCGCCAAGGCGCTCGCTCAAACTTTCGAACATCGGTTCGCTCCGTCTCAAAAGCCCAAACAAAGCACGCCGGCGGACGAAAACTCGTCGGCCAGCGTACGCCCTTGGGCGGCTAAAATCCTGCTTTTCCCTTGGAAAGCGGGCTGCTCCCTATCCGATTCCCGGCCAGGGGTCAACCAGACCGCCGCTGCATGTCGCAATTGTCCAGTTTAACGGGTTGTTCACCGCTTTGCCGCACACTGGCGCTGAGGTAGGGGTCATGACGACACAGCGGTTTCAGCGATTGCGCAAAAGACGACGCAAGGGCCAGGCGAGCATCCGGGCGATGACCTTGGCCGCGACTGCGGCTGCGCTGCTGGCCGTGGTGATGGCGGCGATCGCCGCTTATGGGGAAAATCTGGTCTGGGATATGCCCGGCCTGCGCGAAGCGCTGGGCCGCCTGCTGGCCCCGGCGTTTCTGATCAACATCGCGCTGATCCTGATGGGCTGGCAGCATTATCGCAAGCTGCATGGCGAGGTGGAAGATCGCGCCAAAGCCGCGGCACGCACGCGGATGCTGGCGATGCGCGATCCGCTGACCGGATTTCACAATCGCCGATCGCTTGCGGAATCGGGTGCGGAATTGCTGGTCACAGCACTGCAACGCGGCCGCGCCATGGCGATGCTGTTGCTGGATGTCGATCACTTCAAAAATGTGAATGATATTCATGGTCATGCTGTGGGCGATGGGCTGTTGCGGTCCATCGCTGCGGAAATTGCGCGGATCGCACCGCCGGGTGCGGTGATGGCGCGGCTGGGCGGCGATGAATTTGCCTGTGCCTTTGAAGTGGCCCCTGATGATCCACGGGCGGCCCAGCTCGTCGCCGAAACGCTGGTCGCGCGGCTGGGCCTGCCGCTTAAGGCCGATGGCACGCATGTCCACACCAGCATTTCGCTGGGCATTTCGGTATCCGGACCGGATTGCGAGTCGGTTGATCAGCTTTTGCGCCGCGCCGATATTGCCATGTATGTCGCCAAACAGCGGGGCCGAAATGGCGTCGCCTGGTTCGACGCCTCGATGGAAAAGGCGCTGAAGAAACGATCCGAACTTGAAGCCAAGATGCGCCAAGGCATCCCGGCGGGGGAATTTGAACCCTATTTTGAACAGCAGGTTGATCTGGCGACCGGCAAGCTATCGGGCTTTGAAGTGCTGGCGCGGTGGAACCACCCCGTGCTTGGTTTCATTACGCCGGCGCAGTTCATCCCCGTTGCGGAAGAAACCGGGCTGATTGGCGACCTGTGCTTTGCCGTGGTGCGCAAGGCACTGATCGAGGCGCGCGATTGGGACCCTTCGCTCAGCATCAGCATCAACATCGCGCCGCAACAATTGCGCGACCCCTGGCTTGCCCAAAAGCTCGTCAAACTGCTGGTTGAAACCAGCTTTCCCGGCCATCGGCTGGAAATTGAGATTACGGAGACCGGTCTGTTCGATAATTTGCCGCTGGCCCAGTCCATCGTCGGCAGCCTGAAAAACCAGGGCATCCGTCTGGCTTTGGATGATTTTGGGACTGGCTACAGTTCTTTGGCGCATTTGCGCGCGCTGCCCTTTGATCGGATCAAGATCGACAAAAGCTTTGTGCTGTCGATCATGGACAATCCGGAAAGTGCCGCCATCGTCAATGCGATTGCGCGGCTCGGCGATAATCTGTCGCTGCCCGTCACGGCAGAGGGCGTGGAACGCAAGGAGATTGAGGATCGGTTGCGGGCGCTGGGCATCAACAAGGGGCAAGGCTGGCTCTATGGTCGGCCCATGGCGCTTGGCGCGGTCCAGCAGCTTTTGGCGGAAAAGCGCCTCTTGGCGGCGGTTGACCCTTTGCTTGACGGGCATGGGCGGACAGCGACGGGCATGGCCACGCCCGCCTTGCGCCGACAGGCCTGATCACCGGCGGGCCGGGTGATATTGGACTTGGCGACGGCAGCGCTTTAAAGGCCGCCGGATGAGCGATCGCTTTTTCAAAATGCACGGTCTGGGCAACGACTTTGTTGTCATTGACGGGCGCGCCCATCCGGTTGCGATGACGCCTGCCCGGGCCCGGGCCATTGCGGATCGCCGCACGGGCATTGGCTGCGATCAGTTGATCCTGCTGGGCCCATCCACCACGGCCGACGCGCATATGCGCATCTTCAACGCCGATGGCAGCGAAGTTGAAGCCTGTGGCAATGCATCGCGGGCCGTGGCGTTGCTGCTTGGCGGCACATCACGCGTGGAAACACTGGGCGGGATCATCACCCTTGAAGCGCGCGGCGATGGCGCCTGTGTGGATATGGGGCCGCCGCGCTTTGACTGGACCGACATCCCCTTGGCCTATGCCATGGACACCCGGACCATGCCGGTCGGCTGGGATGGGCTGGACAGCCCCGCGGCCGTCAATGTCGGCAATCCGCATGTCATTTTCTTTGTGGCAGATGCCGATGCCGTGGATCTCGCCCGGCTGGGACCCATGATTGAAACCGATCCGCTGTTCCCTGCGCGGATCAACGTCAACGTCGCCAGCCTGATTGGTGACAATCACCTGAAGCTGCGCGTGTGGGAACGCGGGGCCGGCCTGACCCAGGCCTGTGGCACCGGCGCATGCGCCACCGCCGTCGCCGCCATCCGCGCCGGCCTTGTCGCCGCGCCCGTGCGCGTCACGCTGCCCGGCGGGGATTTAGAGATTACCTGGACCCCTGGCCAGTCGATCCAGATGACCGGCCCGGCGACGCTTGTCTTTTCCGGCGAAACGGACTGGAGCCGGTTCGGATGAGCGGGGTGGAGGTGGTCAATTTCGGCTGCCGCCTGAACATCGCGGAAGGGGAGGCCATCCGGACCGCGGCCCGCGGTGCCGAGGATCTTGTCATCTTCAACAGTTGCGCCGTGACCGCCGAGGCGGAACGGCAAGTGCGCCAGGCCATTCGGCGGCTGAAGCGCGACCGGCCCGACGCCCGGATTATCGTCACCGGCTGTGCGGCGGAAACAAATGCAGCGGGCTTTGCCGCCATGGCCGAGGTGGAAGCGGTGATTGCCAATGCCGACAAGCGCAATCCGGCCAGCTTTGGCCTTGCCCTACCAGACCAAGCCTTGCGCCCGGCCGTGTCGGGGCAAGATCATGCACGGGCCTTTGTTGAGGTGCAAAATGGCTGTGATCATGACTGCACCTTTTGTGTGACGACGCTGGCGCGCGGGGCGAGCCGGTCAATCCCCGCCGGGGCCGTGATTGACGCGATCAGCGCCGCCACCGAACGCGGCCAAAGGGAAGTCATCCTGACCGGTGTTGATTTGACCAGCTATGGCGCCGACCTGCCGGGCAAGCCCAGCCTGGGCCAATTGGTTGACCGCATCCTGACGCATGTGCCGGGGCTTGAACGGCTGCGCCTGTCGTCACTGGATTCGATTGAGGTGGATGACCGGTTATTTGATCTGATCACCCAGGAACCGCGCGTCATGCCGCATGTGCATTTGTCGCTGCAATCTGGCGACGACATGATCCTGAAGCGGATGAAGCGGCGGCATTTACGCGCCGATGCCATTCGCCTTGTCGAACGACTGAAAGCCGCGCGACCCGATATTGCGATTGGCGCGGATATCATCGCCGGCTTCCCAACCGAAGATGAGACGATGTTCGCCAATAGCCTGTCGTTGATCGACGCCTGCGACATCGTGTTCGGGCATATTTTTCCCTATAGCCCCCGGCCGGGGACCGCCGCTGCGCGGATGCCGCAACTGCCCCGCGCGCTGGCCAAGGCGCGGGCTGAAACGCTGCGCGCCCATGCCACAGCCCGCAAGGCGCGCTGGCTGTCCGGGCTGATCGGCACACAGCAGCAGGTGTTGATCGAACGCGATGGCCGCACCGGCCATGCGGAAAATCATGCCCGTGTCGAAATTATCAACGCACAGGATTTCCGAGACGGGCCGGATGCCCTAAAGGGCCGCATCATGACCGTAACCCTGACTGCGACCGATGGCGATCTGCTGACTGGTGTCCTTGCATGAGCGACACCGATCAAACGCCCTGGCACAAGAAACTGCTTGGCGGTTTTCGCCGCACCTCGGAACGCCTGACCGAAAATCTGACGGGCCTTGTCACCAAGTCGCGGCTTGATGCTGAGGCGCTGGACAAGATTGAAGAGGCGTTGATCGTGTCTGATCTGGGCCCGGCAACGGCCCGGCGCATTCGCGATAAGCTGGCCGATAGCCGCTATGATCGCGGCATTGACGAGGCCGGGGTGCGCGCGGTTGTGGCAGAGGAAATCCGCAGCGTTCTGGAACCCGTGGCCAAGCCGCTGGATGTGATCGCCTTTCCCCGGCCGCAGGTTATTCTGGTGATCGGGGTCAATGGCTCTGGCAAGACCACGACCATCGCCAAGCTCGCCCATTTGTTCCTGGAACAGGATTATGGCGTGATGCTGGCCGCGGGCGATACCTTTCGCGCGGCCGCCATTGGCCAATTGAAAATCTGGGCAGAGCGTCTGGGCGTCCCCATTGTGTCCGGGCCGGAAGGCGGGGATGCAGCGGGGATTGTGTTCGATGCGGTCAAGCAAGCAACCGAAACCGGGATTGATGTCCTCAT
>JBJOJQ010000212.1:0-3912 GCA_046046525.1 Pseudomonadota bacterium | reverse complement strand
GGCAGCAGGGACGGATGGATGTTCAGAATATGGCCCGCCCATCCATCGACAAATGCCGGCGATAACAGGCGCATATAACCGGCAAGGGCAATGGCCTTTGCGCCGGATTTGCGGATTTCGGCATCCAGTATCGCGTCAAAATCTGCCCGTGCCATGCCCTTATGGCTGTGCCCGAAGGTTGCAATCCCTTCCGCCGCGGCCAGATCAAGGCCAGGGGCTGCGGGATCATTGGCGGCAACCAGAACGATCTCATAAGGGCAATCGGGTTGCCGGGCGGCATAAAGCAGCGCCGCCATGTTCGATCCGCGCCCGGAAATCAGCACGGCAACGGGCAGCTTAGCCATGATGGGTGGCGGCCCAATCGGCGCGCGCGCTCCAGCTGCCTTGCGATCCGGTGACGGTGCAGCCCTTTTGGCCCGGTGCAATATGCCCAATGCGCACAACCTGCTCACCCGCCGCGCTTAATGCGGCGATTGCAGCGGCTTCATCCGCGGCGGCGACAACAACGGCCATGCCGATGCCGCAGTTAAAGGTGCGGGCCATTTCTTCGGGCTCAATATTCCCTTGCGCTTGCAGGAACGCCATCAGCCGGGGCTGGGCCCATAAATCGGCATCGACATGGGCATGCAGGCCTTCGGGCAGAACGCGCGGGATATTTTCCAACAGCCCGCCGCCGGTAATATGGGCCATGGCATGGACAAGGCCTTGGCGCACCAGCGGCAAAAGCGAGGCCACATAGATGCGCGTCGGCGCCATCAGCGCGTCGATCAAAATCACATCCTGATCAAACAGGGCGGGGCGGTTGAGCGCCCATTGCTTGTCCCGCGCCAAACGGCGCACCAGCGAAAAGCCATTTGAATGGACGCCCGAGGATGCCAGACCAAGGATGACATCGCCCGCGGCAACACGGTCTGCCGTCAACACCTGGGATCGTTCGACAGCACCAACGCAAAATCCGGCCAGATCATAATCATCATCGGCATACATGCCGGGCATTTCGGCGGTTTCCCCGCCGATAAGTGCGCAACCGGCCTGACGGCAGCCTTCGGCAATCCCGGCAATCACCTGTTCGGCCACCGCCGTGTCCAGTTTTCCGGTGGCATAATAATCCAGAAAGAACAGCGGCTCTGCACCCTGAACAATCAGGTCATTGGCGCACATCGCGACCAAATCGATGCCAACGCCATCATGTTTGCCCGAATCGATGGCCAGTTTCAGCTTGGTGCCGACGCCATCATTGGCGGCAACCAGCAAGGGATCATGAAAGCCCGCCGCCTTGAGATCAAAAAAGCCGCCAAACCCGCCCAGATCCGCGTCTGCGCCGGGCCTGCGCGTGGCTTTGGCCAGTGGCGCAATCGCGCGCACAAGGGCGTTGCCAGCGGCGATTGATACGCCTGCCTTGGCATAGGTGTAAGATTCGGGCGGAGTGTTTTTGGCGTCCATTTGCAGGCTGCTAGCGTTATCGCACTTGGAATTCCACGCCCAACTCGCCAAAAGGCACGCGTGAAACCTCAAACGCGCCCTTTTCGATCCCTGCCATTGGTGCTCGCGCTGCTCTGCGGCGCTATGGGCGTGGCGGTGTATGCGCAGCTGGAAGGCGGTGAGCGTGGCGTTGCCCCGGTTGATAGCGCCAGCAATTTTGAAGTGGGTGGCATCACCGTTGATGTGGCCGCCCGCACTGCGGATGCTGCGCGCCTGCGGGGCTGGCGTGAGGCGCAACGCATTGGCTGGCAAAAGCTGTGGGCCCAAACCCATCCGACCCCGGCCCCTGTGCTGAGCGATGGCGCGCTGGACGCCATTGTGTCGGGCATTGTGGTGGAAGATGAACAAATCGGCCCAAATCGCTATATCGCGCGGCTGGGTGTCCTGTTTGATCGGGTGCGGACGGGGGAGATTCTTGGCATATCGGGGCCACGGCAACGATCGGCCCCTTTGCTGATCATTCCCGTGCAATATAGCGGCGGCGTGGCGCAAAGTTTTGAAACGCGGACACAATGGCAAAAGGCCTGGGCCCGGTTCCGCACCGCTGACAGCGTGATTGATTATGTCCGGCCCACGGGCAGCGGCGCCGATCCATTGTTGCTGACGGGCGCTCAGGTGACGCGTCCGGGACGGCGCTGGTGGCGGATGTTGCTGGATCAATATGGCGCGGCCGATTTGATTGTGCCGCAAGTCCGGCTGGAACGCATTTATCCGGGCGGTCCGATTATCGGCCATTTTTCCGCCTTTTACGGCCCCGATGCAAAGCCGCTGGGCAGTTTTTCGCTGCGGGTGAATTCGGCGGCGGCCTTGCCAAAGCTGATGGATGCCGGGGTGAAGCGGCTGGATCTGCTTTTTGCCGATGCGCTTGCGCGCGGTGCGTTGCGGCCAGATCGGTCGCTGGTGATTGAACAGCCGGTTGATGAGGCTTTGCTGGACGATGCAGAGGCCTTGGCCGAGGCGCAGGCCGCAGGTGAGGGGATGCCCCAGACGCTGCAGCCCGATACCGCAACGCAGGTTCGTGTGTTCAATGTGCAGTTCGATTCACCCGATGTCGCCAGCGTGCCTTCGGCAGAGGCCTTGGTGCGTTCTGCACCCGGCGTGCGCGCTGCATCAACGACCAGCCTTGCCTTGGGTGGCGTGTCGGTGATGCGCGTCACCTTTGATGGCGATGCCGATGGCTTGCGGGCGGCATTGGCCAGCCGGGGATGGCGTGTCAGTCTTTCGGGTGACACGCTGCGCATCCGGCGATAATCTTTGCAAATGAACCAGTTCGGATTGCCATTTGATTGGCCGACGGAAGAAGACACGTCGGACTTCATTGTCACCTCGGCCAATGAGCTGGCGGTGCGTCATCTGGAAGCCTGGGGCAGCTGGCCCGTTCGGGCGTGCCTGTTGGTGGGTCCACGCAAAAGCGGGAAAAGCCTGCTTGGCCGCATTTTTTGTGCGCGGTCCAAGGGGCAATTGCTGGATGATGCCGATCAGCGCCCGGAACAGGATGTCTTTCACGCCTGGAACCGGGCGCAGGAAACGCGCATCCCGTTGCTGATGATCGCAGAAATGGCGCCACCCGAATGGGCGATCCGCTTGCCCGATTTGCGGTCCCGGCTGCAGGCGACGCCGGTTGCTCGGATCGGATTGCCCGATGCAGCCCTGGCCGAAGCGCTGTTGATCAAATTGCTGGCCAAGCGCGGTCTGGCGATGCTGCCGGAAATGGCCGCCTTTGTCGCAGAACGGATTGAACGCAGCTTTATTGCCGTGCAACGCGCGGCCGATGCCATTGATGCCGCGTCTTTGTCACAAAAGCGCGCCATTAGCCTTCCACTTGTCAGGCAAGCGTTGGAACAGGCCAGCCTGATTGACAGGGCAGGGAGAAGACGTGAACACTCGGCGCATGCGGCGGACAACGGCTAGTCATTTGAACCCAGCGGAGGCGGCCCGTGGTCCGGAGCCGCGCTTCTTCAATCGCGAGTTAAGCTGGCTGCAATTCAACTGGCGCGTACTGGAAGAGGCGCATAATCCGGCCCATCCGGTTCTGGAACGGCTGCGCTTTTTGTCCATTTCCGGCAGCAATCTTGATGAATTTTTCATGGTTCGCGTGGCCGGGCTGCGCGGCCAGATGCTGCAAGGCATTGACCAACGGTCCATCGATGGGTTGACCGCGTCTCAGCAAATGGCGGCGATTGAAACAGAGGCAGCCGCGTTGATGCGCGCGCAGCAGATGCTGTGGCGCGATTTGCGCACGGAACTGGCGCAATCGGACATTTTCGTGCTCGATGAAGCGGAACTGGATGACGCGACCAGGGACGGCCTGCGCCGCCATTTCACCGATCAGATCTTTCCGGTGCTCACCCCGCAAGCGCTGGATCCGGCCCATCCTTTCCCCTTCATTCCCAATCAGGGTTTGACGCTGATCTTTGATTTGCAGCGTCA
>JBJOJQ010000139.1:0-7921 GCA_046046525.1 Pseudomonadota bacterium | reverse complement strand
GGGTTTTCAACCAACGTCTTTGGGATGACGGCAGACATCATCCCGGCGACCCGCGTGGCCAGCGTCATTGCCATGGGGGCCATTGCCGGCAACCTGTCCGGCACGGCGATCATCGAATTTGCGGGCTGGTCGCTGCATAATGGCCTGGGATATGCGCCGTTATTTGCCATTTGCGGCTGCGCTTATCTGGTCGCGCTCAGCTTCATCCATATCATGCTGCCCAAGCTGACCTTGGCTGACCATGGGGACGCGGGGCGCGATTGATCGCCCCCGGCCAGCGCCGAAACAGACAGGCCCGGCTTCTGCCGGGCCTTTTTGTGTGGGCCGTCAGCGCGCCCTGCACGCGACCCAAAAAAGAGGCCCCGGACATACGTCCGAGGCCCCTTCTGAGATGTGATCCGATGGATCAGTTAAAGCGGGCGCGCAGGCTCACCCCGACATAACGATCGGCATCGCGCGGGATCTGCAAGCGCTGACCGCTGCTGACATTCAACAGCGCGTAGGACTTGTCCGTGATGTTGCGCGCATGGAAGGTCAGGCGATAGGTGTCGTTGGCGTCTGAGAAGCCCAGCGAGGCATTCCACAAGCCATAAGCCGCAATCGGACCTGATTCACCCAGATCAGAGAACTGCTTGCTGACATGGCGGAAGTCGGTGTCGAGGTAGAGCTTCATCGCCCCAACTTCCCGCTCATAGCTGGCACCCAGCGTGTAGACGAACTGCGGCGCAAGCGGCAGGCGCGTGCCATTGCGGGCATCAGGTGCGTTGGTCGACGGGTTCGGGTTGAACTTCTTCACCTTGGCATCGGCATAGGCCCCGCTGGCGCGCAACGTCAGGCCATTGGCCGGCTTGGCGAGAAGGTCAATTTCAAAGCCGTCGCTCTTCACCGTGCCGGCATTGGTCAGGTTGCTGACCACCGCGCCGTTGAGCAGGACGAAGTTGTTCGCCTGGAAACCGTCATACTGGACGGTGAACGCTGCGATATTCAGCTGCACCCGGTTGTCGAGGAACTGCGACTTCAGGCCGATTTCAAAGGCATCCGACGTTTCTTCGTCCACCGGAACCGCATTGGTCGGGGCCGTGTGGTTGAAGAAGACGTTGAAGGCCGGGCCCTTATAGCCACGCGTATAGCTGCCATAGAGCATGACATCGTCAGACGGCGTCACCTGGAGCGACGCCCGACCCGACAAATTGCCATTGCTGCTGGCACCCTTTGACGTGTTCGTGCCGTTGCCACCAGAGGCGATCGTGCCGCCAGCCGGATTGCCGGAAATCCCCGGCCCCGTCGCCGCAGCGCCGTTGGTCGCATTCACGCCCGGAGCACGCGTATGGGTGTAATCAAGATCATCCCATGTGTAGCGCAGGCCGCCGGTGACCGAGACCAGATCGCTCAGGCGGTAGGTGGCTTGACCGAACATGGCATAGTTGCGCGAATTGACATCGCTGGCCGACGTTGCGGTCGGGAACAGCGTGTTGACCGTGTCGGTCAGGTTGCACGGCTGCCCACCCGTGATCGGATCCACCGGCAAGGTCGATGTGGAGCAGGTGATGTCGCGACGCGTGAAATCCTGCTGGTTGTCCGACCGCCAGATAAAGCCGCCGACCTGATAGAAGAAGGGCTTGGACTGATCAGAGGCCAGCCGGGCTTCGAAGGACAGCTGCTTGGTGCGCACGACGCCATCATCATGCAGTTGCGCTGTGCCGACGATGGCGCGCGGCAGGAAATCACCTTCACGCAGTTCCTGGTTCCACCAGTTGCGATAACCGGCCACCACGCTCAGCGTGTGGTCGGTCAGAACGTCAAAGTCACCCGACGCCGTGACGCTCCACTGGCGATCCTTGGTCTGCGTCACAAGGTTATGGTTCACATAGCGCTGGTTCAGGCCCTGGGCGACACCGCCCGGCAGGCCCAATTCCTTGTCCAGAACTGCGCCACGGCTGACCGTGGTGACATCCGCGCAGCAATCGTCATTCGCCTTGAAATAATCGGCGATCAGGCGAATTTTGGAGCTGCCATTGTCATAATCGAGAATGCTGCGGGCACCATAATGCTCATAGCCGTTGATCTTCTCATTCCGGCCACCATAGACATTGGTGATGTTGCCATCATAGCTGCCGTAAAAGCCGGTGACACGCGCCGTCAGATCCGGCCCAATCGGGCCAGAGACAGAGGCACGCAGGCGATATTCATCGCCTTCATACCATTCTGCGCGGGCTTCGCCCTGCAGCGTTTCGGTTCCGCCCTTGGACACAATGTTCACAAGGCCCGCCGATGCGTTCTTGCCGAACAGCGTGCCCTGCGGGCCACGCAGCACTTCGATACGGTCGGCATCGACGAGGTCCATAAAGGCCTGGCCCGACCGGCTGAGCACCACGCCGTCAACCACGGTCGACACGCTGGGTTCAGCAGCGACCGAGAAGGTGATCGTGCCAACGCCGCGCATCACGATGGCGCTGTTAGCGCTGGTCGTGCCCTTACGGAACGTGACCGACGGCACAAGCTGCGTCAGTCCTTCCAGGCTGGTTGTGCCCGTAGCTTCCAAACGGCTGGACGTCAGCGCGGTGATCGCGATCGGCACGTCCTGAACATTTTCTGCGACTTTCTGGGCGGTAACGACGATTTCTTCGATGCCACCGGCGTCCGCAGCGGCGTCTTGCGCCTGGGCAAAGGCTGGCGCGCTCATCGCCAGCGTGCTGGCGCTGACGGCCAGGGCCAGCCGGCGTGCCGTAGAGATGCAATTCATCTTCATAGAGACCTCTCCTCTTCAAAACTGCGGCCCAGCAAAGCCCGCTGAATTCCTGAACCAGCCGCAAATGTGGCTTGATCTGATATGCTCGGCCCGATATGTCAAGCGGTGTCACAAACAGCTTCGCACCTGTTGCACTTTGGCTACACGGGCGGACGAGAGAGGGGTTTTGGCACGCGTGAAACTTCGGATTTCCGTAAATGCGCAGGGCTTTGATCTCTGCTTCGGGGACGAAATCCTGTTGCGTCATGCGGCCGATTGTCCGGCGGTGGTCATTGCGCGCGGCGCGCCCGACATCGCCATGTATCGTGGCAATTTCCGCATCGAAGACGCCCCTCATGATCAGCGGACACCTGCGCGCTGGTCGGTGCGCGCGGATGGTGTGGACCTTTTTGAGGGCGAACAGCTGTTGGTTCAGATCGATCTGGACGACGCAGCACTGACAATCCGGACCACAGACCCTGCCTATAACCGCATGTTTGTGCGCTTCCACGCGGCGGACGGCGATTATGTCTGGGGCGGCGGTGAGCAGATGAGCTATTTTGCGCTCAATGGCCGCCGCTTTCCGATGTGGACCAGTGAGCCGGGCGTCGGACGCGATAAATCCACCGCGCTCACGCGCCGCATGGACGAAGACGGCATGGCGGGCGGCGATTATTGGAACACCAATTACCCGCAGCCCACCTTCCTCACCTCCCGCTGGACGGCCCTTCATCTGGATGCGACCTGTTACAGCGTGCTCGACTTTACAGACGCCGCTGCACACCAGGTTGAAGTCTGGAGCGACACGGCGCGCTTTGCCGTTTTTGCCGATACCGGCCCGCAAGGCCTGATCGGCCAATTATCCGCCCATTTTGGCCGTCAGGTCGAATTGCCCGATTGGGCAATTTCGGGCGCCATTCTGGGCCTGAAATCAGGCGCGTCCAGCTTTGATCGCCTGGATCGTTTCCTTGCGGGCGGCGCGGCAATTTCCGGCCTTTGGTGTGAAGACTGGGCCGGCATTCGCGAAACCAGCTTTGGCCGGCGCCTGTTCTGGGACTGGCATAATGGCGCACGCAGCGACCAGCGCTATCCTGATCTTGCGCGCCGGATTGCTGACCTCAACGCCCGCGGCATCCGGTTTCTGGCTTATGCCAATCCGTATATCGCCGTGGATGGCGATCTTTTTGCCGAAGCACGCGATGGCGGGCATTTCTGCCTGCGTCAGGACAGTGATGAGGTGTACCTGGTCGATTTTGGCGAATTTGACTGCGGCGTTGTTGACTTCACGCGCGAAGAGACGCGCGCCTGGTTTGCCGAGCGCATTTTGGGCCGGGAAATGCTCGACATCGGCATTTCGGGCTGGATGGCGGATTTCGGGGAATATCTGCCCACCGATGTCCGTCTGGCCGATGGCACAGACCCGATGGAGGCGCATAATCATTGGCCGGTCCTGTGGGCCGAGGTGAATGCCCGTGCGCTTGCCAGCCGGGGCAAAACCGGGGATGCCGTTTTCTTCATGCGCGCTGGCTTTTCGGGCGTTCAGGCCCATTGCCCGCTGCTGTGGGCCGGCGACCAATCGGTTGATTTCACGCGGCATGACGGGATTGGAACGGTGATCACCGGCGCCTTGTCAGCCGGGTTGGTGGGCAATGCCTATAGCCATTCGGATTGCGGCGGTTATACCTCGCTCCATGGCAATATTCGGTCGGTCGAATTGATGCAGCGCTGGTGCGAATTGGCGGCCTTTGCGCCCGTCATGCGCAGCCATGAAGGCAATCGCCCCGACGATAATCTGCAATATGATACAACCGAAGAGCTGCTGGCCACTTTTGCCCGGTGGAGCCGCGTCCATGCGCATCTGGCGCCTTATGTCCGGCATATGTGCCACGAGGCACGCCAGACCGGCCTGCCGCTGCAACGGCCACTGTTCCTGCACCATCCGGATGATCGCACGCTGTTTGGCGTGCAGGATCAGTTTTTCTATGGCGCCGACCTGATCGTCGCGCCGGTCATTGAAGAAGGCGCCACGCGTCGGCAGGTTATCCTGCCCGGCAAGGGAACATGGCGGCACTGCTGGACCGGGGACCTTTTTGCAGCGGGCCAGCATGATGTACCCGCGCCCATTGGAGCACCGCCGGTCTTCTATCGACCCGATAGCGCCTTTGCGCCCTTATTTGCTGAACTTGGGGAGGTTCTGCGATCATGAGTGAGCGGTCAAATATCCGGGATGTGGCAGCCAAAGCCGGCGTTGCGGTCAAAACCGTCAGCCGGGTGCTGAACGGACATCCTTATGTCAGCGCCGAAACCCGTGCCCGCGTGGAAGAGGCGGTCCGCCAGCTTGATTTCCGGCCCAGCGTGGCGGCGCGCATCCTTTCGGGCGCGAAATCAAACCAGATCGCGCTGATCTATGACAATCACAGCCCCTATTACATGTTCCAGATCCAGACCGGATGCTGGGATTGTTGCCGTGCAAATGGCATCCGCTTGCTCGCCCAGCCGGTAGATGTGGCCGATCCGCATGTGGGGGAACAGGTCCGTGGCCTGGTGTCTGAAACGCATGTTGACGGCATTATCTTATCTTCCCCTGTGACGGATTGCGACCCCGTGTTGCGCACGCTGGAGGCCATGGACATTCCCTTTGTCCGCATTTCGCCCGGCACCAACCATGCGCTCACCAGTTCCGTGTTCATGGACGATGCCCAGGCCGCCGATGACATGACGTCCTACTTGATCAATGCCGGGCATCGGCGGATCGGGTTTATCCGCGGGCATCCCAACCACATGGCCTCGGATGATCGGCTGTTCGGCTATCGCCGGGCGCTTGATCGCGCCGGGCTGTCTTATGATCCGGTCCTGGTCTGTGATGGGGCTTTTGATTTCGATTCCGGCGTCCGCGGCGGCCATGCTCTGCTGGATCTGCCCCATCGCCCGACCGCCATTTTTGCATCAAATGATGACATGGCGGCGGGCGTGCTGGCGGTTGCCCATGATCGGGCCATTGCCGTGCCGGCGGAGTTATCGGTTGTCGGCTTTGACGATACCACACTGGCCCGCACCGTCTGGCCGCCGCTCACCACCGTGCATCAGCCCATGGCTGAACTGGCGCGCGCAGCCACCGAAATTCTGATTTCCGGGGGTGATATCACGCACCGCCGCCTTCCCCATATTCTTATCGAACGGGCCTCCGTTGCCCCTCCAGTCAGGACAACATCATGAGTGAATTGCCTTTGCCTCCCCAAACCCGCACGCTTGGTTCAAGCGGGATTGCCGTATCCCCCATTGCCTGGGGCATGTGGCGACTGGCGGAACATGGGCGAACGGCGGCCGATGCGGCAAAGCTTGTCCATGCCGCACTGGATGCTGGCATCAACTTCTTCGACACGGCGGATATTTACGGTTTTGATGGCGCCGGCGGCTTTGGCGATGCAGAACAGCTTTTGGGCGATGTTCTGGCGGCGGACCCGGCGTTGCGGCATCGCATGGTGCTGGCCACCAAAGGCGGGATCATGCCGCCCCTGCCCTATGATCAAAGCCCCGCCTATTTGCGCCACGCCATTGATGCCTCATTGGCGCGGCTGAAGGTTGATCATGTCGATCTGTGGCAGATCCACCGGCCCGATATTCTGGTCCATCCGCAAGAGGTTGCCCGGACGCTCGATGACGCTGTGGCGGCGGGCAAGATCCGGACGCTTGGCGTGTCCAATTTCACGATGCCGCAAATTGCCGCGCTCAACCAGTTTCTTGGCCATAAGCTGGTCGCAACCCAGCCGGAAATCAGCCCGCTGCGCATCACCTGCTTTGAAAATGGGGAACTGGATCAGGCCATGATGCTGGGGCTGACCCCGCTTGCCTGGTCGCCGCTGGGCGGCGGGCGGCTGGCCAATCCCGATACCCCCCGCGACATGGCCGTCGTGGCAGAGCTGGACCGGATTGCCGCAGAACAAGGCGTGTCGCGCACGGTTGCGGCCTATGCCTGGCTGATGGCGCATCCGGCCGGGATTATCCCGATTATCGGGTCGCAACAGGCCGACCGCATTGCCGAAGGCGCACAGGCCGCCAAGGTCCGCTGGACCCGGCAGGACTGGTACGCCGTGCTTGTGGCCGCCCGGGGAGAGCGGCTGCCCTAAGGCCCGCCCGGCCCAGCCGGATCGTGCGATCGGCGCACAAAAGGATGATGTTCAGGCCAACGGCCCCACCCGCCCGCTGTACCGGGCCGGCCGTTGCAGGAAGGAGTGGAAAGAATGACCCAGCAACAATGTGAAATCGCCTGGTTTTCGGCCCTGTGCGACGATGATTATGAATTTCTGGGTGTTCCCGACAAATATCTGCAATCCAGCTGGGATCACTGCCGCAACATCGTGCTGCGCGCAGAAGAAGGCGGCTTTGACAATATCCTTTTGCCCTCTGGCTATGCGCTTGGCCTGGATACCACTGCTTTTGCCGCAGCCGTCGCCACGCAGGTGCGCCGGATGAAATTGCTTTGGGCCACCCGCATGGGTGAGGATTGGCCGCCGCAGCTGGCCCGGCGCATTGCAACGCTCGATCGGATTCTGGGCCCGGATGCCACGGGCACGCGCGGCCGCCTGAACGTCAACATCATCTCCTCTGACATGCCCGGCGAAACCATTGCCTCTGGCCCGCGCTATGCCCGTGCGACCGAAATCATGAAGATCGTCCGCACCTTGTTGAACGGTGAGCATCTTGATTTTCAGGGGGAATTTTATCAGCTGAAGCTTGATCCCGCGCGGATCACGACGATTTCGGGGCGCTGCCCGGCCTTTTACTTCGGCGGCCTGTCGCATGAGGCCCGCGAATGCGCAGCAGAAGCCAGCGACGTCTATCTGATGTGGCCCGACACCATGGATAAGGTGCGCGAAACCATTGCCGATATGAAAACCCGGGCTGCCCGTTATGGCCGCACCCTGAAATTTGGCTATCGCGTGCATGTTATTGTGCGTGAAACCGAGGACGAAGCCCGGGCCTATGCCGATCGGCTGCTGTCAAAACTTGATGCAGAAACGGGCAAGGCCATCCGCGAAAAGTCTCTTGATGCCAAGAATTATGGTGTGCAACGCCAGCAGGAATTGCGCAGCGCCGCTGGCGGTGACGGCTTTGTCGAGGACAATTTGTGGACCGGGATCGGTCAGGCCCGTTCGGGCTGTGGCGCGGCAATTGTTGGCACGCCCGATCAGG
>JBJOJQ010000213.1:0-6956 GCA_046046525.1 Pseudomonadota bacterium | reverse complement strand
TTTCAATCAGCGATAGGTCAAATCCTTCGGCGCAGCACCAGGCCAGCATATCGGGGATTTCATCATGATTGATGCCGTTCAGCGCGACCATGTTGATCTTGATCGCAAAACCACGCGCCTTGGCCGCCGCGATCCCGTCCAGCACATCGGCCAGCTGCCCGACGCGGGTCACATGGCCAAAGCGTGCCGGATCGCGGCTGTCGAGGCTGATATTCAGGCGGCGCAGGCCTGCATCCCACAGCGCATCGGCATGGGCGGCAAGCCGCGCGCCATTGGTCGTCATGGTCAATTCATCTAGGCCATGGCCGATCATGGCGCCAATATCCTTGGCCAGATCTGTCACGCCGCGCCGCACCAACGGTTCGCCCCCGGTCAGCCGCAGCCGGGTGACGCCCCGCGCCACCAGTCCGCGTGCCAGCCGGGCAAATTCTTCCAGCGACAAAATGTCTGCGCGCGGCAGAAAGGTCATGTCTTCGGCCATGCAATACCGGCAGCGCATGTCACAGCGATCGGTCAGCGACAGCCGGACATAGGTGATGCGCCGTCCGAAACGGTCCTGAAGGGCAGAGGGCGATCCACAAGCCATGGCTGCTAGCTAAGCGTCAGAAACGGGCGCGACAAGCAGCGATTGGCGCGATCGGTCTGAAACATGCCCGCCCTTTGAATGGCAAAGGGCCGGACGATTGCGCGTCCGGCCCCAAAATGGCCAATATTCCGGCGGCCTTTGCGGCGCGCCGAAGGATTACAGCATGTCGGGTTGCAACAGGCGGTGCATGTGCACGACGACATATTTCATTTCAGCATCGTCCACGGTGCGCTGTGCAGCCGCACGCCACGCATTTTCCGCGCTTTTATAGTCGGGGAAAAAGCCGACCACATCCATGGAGTTCAAATCCGCAAACTCAAGGGTGCGGGGGTCGGTCACGCGGCCCCCGAAAACCAAATGCAACTTACTGTTTTCGCTCATTATTTTTCCTTGCGTACAGTCTTGACCGCCGCTTCGCCGGCCGATGATGCGGCCTTTCCGATCTTTCCAGCAAGGTCGCGGACCTGCTTGCGTGCGGTATCCCCGCTGACGCCTAGCGCAACCAGTTCTGCCTTGGCAACGGTGCCGGCAACTTTGGCCGCAGTGCGGGCGGTGTTCTTGACGCTACGGCTGACGGGGCCAACCAGCTTTTTCTCGCGCGCGGTGCGGGGCAACAGGGCGGCGATGATCGCGCCAACGGCCAAACCACCGGCCACAGCGGCCAGCGGATTGCCCTTCAGCCCCTGGGCGGCCTTGTCACGAGCCTGAACGGCGCGTGCGCGCGTTGCCGCCGCTGTTTCGCGGGCACGCTCGCGGCTCACGTCTAGAGCTTGGCCAGCGCGGGCGCGTCCTTCAGTCAGGGCTTGGCCAGCGCGGGCGCGGCCTTCGGACAGAGCCTGCCCGGCCTTGGTGCGGGCCTGGGCATAACGTTCGCTGGCCTTGGACCGAAGATTATCCGTCATGTCGTTTCTCCCTCAAGAGGTGCCGGATCAGGCCGGCAATAGGTTTGCGGAACAGAAAGGCCAAAAGCAGCCCGGCCAAAATCGCGGCCGTACCGGGCCGCGCGCGCACAGTGTCCTTGGCGTTTTGGGTGAGCTTTTGGGATGTTTTGCGGGTCAGATTGGCTGGAGCCAATTCCTGTTTTGCAACGGCCAGCGTGGCGTAAAACCGGGCGCGCGCCTCTTGCAATTGCCGTGCGGCATCATCGCGGCTGGTCATGGCTTTTCCCATGGGCGCATCGCCTTTTCTACATGCTGCCGTCCCGCCCGGATCAACAGCCAGACCGACAGGCCAAGAACAAGGATCAGGCCCAGCAGCGCCCAGCCAAAGCCAAAGACCAGGCCCGCCCACAGGGTCGTGATCACCACGACCGCGATGATCAGCGTGATCGCAAGGATCGCGGCCACGCCATAAAGCGCAAGGGCCGGGGCGATATGGCTGGTGCGATCGCCAATTTCCGCCTTAAGGTAAGTGGCTTCGGCACGGGCATAGCGCGTCGCATCCTCCGCCAATTGACGCAGGATTGATCGGGCGCTTTGGGCGTCCGGACCATGGGGTGGGTCAAGAGGCGGATCACCGTCCATCGCGTTTAGGCCGCGTCGTCCTCGTCCGCCTTTAACAGGCGGGTGAGAACAAATCCGATGGCCGCCGCAGCGCCAATGGCGACAGCCGGTTTGCGCCGGATAAAATCGCGGGCATCGTCAAGCAGTTGTTCAACATCCTTTGATTTCAAGGAGTCCGAAACGCCGGCCAGCGCGTCGGCCGCTCGGCGGGCATAATCGCCATATTGCGGCCCAACCCGCGCATCGATGGTGCGGGCGACATCTTCAACCATGGCGGTCACGTCATCAATGGCATGGGTGGTTTTCGCCTTGCCAGAATTGGCCGCTTCCTTGGCCGATGACTTCAAAGTGTTGATCACCTTGCCAGCTTCATCACGCAGCGGGGCGGCGCGACGCGGCGTTTTCTTGGCCGGATTGGACCGGGCAGGGGCGGCAGCAACAGCAGTATCCGCGCTCTTGGCCTTGGCAGGGGCCTTGCGCCGAGGTGTTGCCGGTTTCTTGGCGGGCGTCTTGGGGGCGGTCTTGTCTGTCGTTGCCATGTCGTCCTTTTCCCTCATGGTTGCGCGGGGACTGGATGACGGATAGAGGCCGGGGTCTCATCCGCCAAGCAGCTTTGGAGTCTGATATAGTGACGGCCATTCTCGATATCCATGCCCGCCAGATTGTTGACAGCCGGGGCAATCCCACCGTCGAAGTCGATGTTCTTTTAGAAGATGGCAGCTTTGGCCGCGCCGCTGTGCCTTCGGGCGCGTCGACGGGCGCTTATGAAGCGGTGGAAAAGCGGGATGGCGATAAGGCCAAGTGGCTGGGCAAGGGCGTTCAACAGGCGGTTGATAACGTCAACGGCCCGATTGCTGAGCAGCTTTTGGGGATGGATGCCGAAGATCAGTCTGAGGTTGATGCCGCGATGATCGCGCTCGACGGGACTGAGAATAAGGGCAATTTGGGCGCGAATGCGATTTTGGGCGTTAGCCTGGCGACCGCGAAGGCCGCGGCTGATTCGCGTGGCCTTCCGCTCTATCGCTATGTCGGTGGCGTTTCGGCCCATGTCCTGCCTGTTCCGATGATGAACATCATCAACGGTGGTGCGCATGCCGACAACCCGATTGATTTTCAGGAATTCATGATCATGCCGGTTGGCGCCGACACGATCTTTGATGCGGTGCGCATGGGCTCTGAGATTTTTCACACACTGAAAAAGAAGCTGCATGACAAGGGGCTGGCAACCGCGGTGGGCGATGAAGGCGGTTTCGCGCCCAATTTGGCCTCGGCACCCGCCGCCCTGGACTTCATCATGCAAGCCGTTGAAGCGGCGGGTTATACGCCCGGCGATGACGTTGTGCTCGCGCTGGATTGCGCATCGACCGAATATTTCCGGGATGGTAAATATCACCTGGACGGCGAAGGCCGCGTGCTGACGCCGGAAGAACATGCCGATTATCTGGCAGATCTTGTCGCCAAATATCCGATCAAGTCGATCGAAGACGGCATGGGTGAAGATGATCGCGCCGGCTGGAAATATCTGACGGATAAGATCGGTGGCGTCTGCCAGCTGGTCGGCGATGACCTGTTTGTGACCAATCCAAAGCGTTTGCATGATGGTATAAACGAAGGTCTCGCCAATTCGATCCTGATCAAGGTGAATCAGATTGGGACGCTGTCCGAAACATTGGCGGCGGTCGATATGGCGCATCGGGCGCGCTACAGCTCTGTAATGTCGCATCGGTCGGGCGAAACCGAAGACGCGACCATTGCCGATTTGGCGGTTGCAACCAATTGCGGCCAGATCAAAACCGGCAGCCTTGCCCGCTCTGATCGGTTGGCCAAATATAACCAGCTGATCCGGATTGAAGAAGAACTTGGCCCAATTGCGCGCTATGCGGGCCGTTCGATTTTTCGGTGACTCGATCGCACGAAAAACACTTTCCGGTTGACCGAATGAAACGCTTGTGATTCAACAATCTTCATGAAGCAGGCCCGCCAACTCTGGAACATGCTCCGTGCTGCGGCCACGCCTGCGCTTGGCTTCATCGTGGTCGCCTTTTTTGGTGGCTATGCGTTGTTCGGTGCAAATGGCCTGTTGGCGGGTTTTGAATATCGCCATCAACTTGAGGAGCGGCACCAGAAACTGGCGCAGCTCCGCAAGGAAAAGGCTGAAATCGCCAATCGCGTCTCGCTTCTCGATCCGCAAAAGGCGAATCCCGATCTGGTTGATGAACTTGTCCGTCGGGAACTTGGTTTGGCGCATCCGGATGAAGTCATTATCCCGCTAAACTAGCGCCTGCATTCGTTTCCGTAGCGTTAAATGCCATGACCAGCGTTGCGGCGCAGGTCTTTTGCTGTCTATAGGCGTTCCTCTAACTCCCCAGGATCGAGGAAGGTTCTCACTTGGCCAAGGCAGCAACAAAGAAGGCGCCGACCGAGCAGCTCCCCAAGCCCGCTGACCCCAAAAGATATGCGGCAAGCCGGGAAGAGCTTTTGGCGCTCTATCGCGAAATGCTTCTTATCCGTCGCTTTGAGGAAAAGGCGGGCCAGCTTTATGGTCTGGGGCTGATTGGTGGCTTTTGCCATCTCTATATTGGGCAGGAAGCGGTCGCGGCCGGTATCCAGACCGCGCTCACCGATAAGGACAGCGTGATCACCGGTTATCGTGACCATGGCCATATGCTTTTGTGCGGCATTGATCCCAAGGTTGTCATGGCCGAACTGACCGGCCGGGAAGCGGGCATTTCGCGCGGCAAGGGCGGATCGATGCACATGTTCTCGGTCGATCATAAATTCTACGGTGGGCATGGCATTGTTGGCGCGCAGGTGCCCTTGGGTGCTGGCCTCGCCTTTGCGCATAAATATAATGAGGATGGCGGCATTTGCGTGGCCTATTTTGGCGATGGCGCGGCCAATCAGGGGCAGGTCTACGAAGCCTTTAACATGGCGGCGCTGTGGAAATTGCCGATCATCTTCGTCGTTGAAAACAACCGTTATGCCATGGGTACAGCCGTCACCCGGTCAAGCGCGGAAACGCATTTCTGGCGCCGTGGCGAAGCCTTCCGTATCCCCGGCATGGTCTGCAACGGCATGGACGTGCTGGAAGTGCGGGGCGCCGCGCAAGCCGCGATTGATTTTGTCCGCAGCGGCAATGGTCCGGTGGTGTTTGAGGCGCAGACCTATCGCTATCGCGGCCATTCCATGTCTGACCCGGCCAAATACCGGTCCCGCGAAGAGGTGCAGGAGGTGCGTGAGAAATCAGACCCGATTGACGGGCTGAAGGCTGATCTGGCGGCTGCCGGGATCACCGAAGACGAGTTGAAGGCCATCGACAAGGAAATTCGCGCCATCGTGAATGAGGCCGCGGACTTTGCCGAAACATCGCCCGAACCCGATGCGGTGGAACTTTATACAGACGTGCTGGTGGAGAGCTATTAATGGCAATCGAACTGAAAATGCCTGCGCTTTCGCCCACCATGGAAGAAGGCACGCTCGCCAAATGGCTGGTGAAGCCCGGCGATACCGTCCGTTCGGGCGATATTCTGGCCGAAATTGAAACCGATAAGGCAACGATGGAGTTTGAGGCGGTGGATGAAGGCGTCATCGCCGATATTCGCGTCGCCGAAGGCACTGATAATGTGAAGGTGGGGACGGTGATTGCAACGCTGGTCGCCGAAGGGGACGCCGCTTCCGCTGCGTCCGCGCCCAAGGTGGACGTGCCTGTGACGCCTGTCGCAACGCCCGCGCCTGTGGCCGCGGCACCAGCGCCAGCAGCGCCGGCTTTGGTCGCAGCAGAGGTCGCGCCAACCGGCGGCGAAATGACGCGGATCACGGTGCGTGAGGCATTGCGCGATGCCATGGCCGAAGAAATGCGGGCGGACCCGCGCGTCTTTGTCATGGGTGAAGAGGTCGCCGAATATCAGGGCGCCTATAAGGTCACGCAGGGCCTGCTCGACGAATTTGGGGCCAAGCGCGTCATCGATACGCCGATCACCGAATATGGCTTTGCCGGCATCGGGACAGGGGCCGCCATGGGCGGGTTGCGCCCGATTGTTGAGTTTATGACGTTCAATTTTGCCATGCAGGCGATTGACCACATCATCAATTCAGCGGCGAAAACCAATTACATGTCCGGCGGTCAGATGCGGTGCCCGATTGTGTTTCGCGGTCCCAATGGCGCGGCCAGCCGCGTCGGCGCGCAGCACAGCCAGAATTATGCGCCATGGTATGCCAGTGTGCCCGGTCTGGTTGTGATTGCGCCTTATGATGCGGCCGATGCCAAGGGGCTGCTCAAATCCGCGATCCGCAGCCAGGACCCCGTCGTTTTTCTGGAAAATGAACTGGTCTATGGCCGCAGCTTTGACGTGCCGGTTGGGGAGCATATTGTGCCCATTGGCAAGGCGCGCACCATGCGGCCGGGCCGGGATGTCACCATTGTCAGCTATTCGATTGGCGTCGGCGTTGCGCTGGAGGCGGCGGAAACGCTGGCGGCGGAGGGTATTGAGGCTGAGGTTCTGGATCTGCGGACGCTGCGACCACTGGATAAAGGGGCCGTGCTGGAAAGCCTGTCGCGCACCAATCGGCTGGTCATCGTCGAGGAAGGCTGGCCGCAATGTTCGATTGCCAGCGAAATCATGGCCATTGCGATGGAAGACGGCTTTGATCATCTCGACGCGCCGGTCGCGCGTGTGACGAATGCGGATGTGCCGCTGCCTTATGCGAACAACCTTGAAAAGCTGGCACTGGTGACAGCCGCCGCAACGGTCGAGGCCGTGCGTAAGGTCTGCTACCGGGGGTGACCCAGCCGGGCAGCGCCGATGTTTGATATGCAGCCGTCCAAGCCGCTGGCACGGTTGCTGCTCGGCTATGCCCCGCGCGATGCA
>JBJOJQ010000142.1:0-2502 GCA_046046525.1 Pseudomonadota bacterium | reverse complement strand
ATGAATTTGCCGATACGATCCTTGCCCCGGCAGGTGGCAAGATTTTCTTTAACCGCATCGTCGCTCCCAAATTCATGGGTAAGGATGGTGATGAGGAAGCGGCCAAACAAGGCGAGGCCGAACTGCTGCCAATTTATGGCTATCTGGAGAGCGTCATCCCTGCGTCCAATTTTCTTGTCGCCGACCGGATCACCCTTGCTGACATTTCCGTCGCCGGCACCTGCGTCAACGCTGCCCATTGTGGTGTGGTGCCCGATGCCGCCGCCTATCCCAAGCTGAGCGCCTATCTGGCTGCTATCCTTGGGCGCGCCAGTTTCGCGGCCGGCATTGGAAAAGAACGGCGGATGCTTGGCCTCGATTAACCTGATTTTCGTCCAAATATAACCAAATAGGAATTTTTATATTGACATTGTAACGCCAATATGGCAAATATTGCGATATTGGGAAAATGTGATTCGGGCCGGGGCGGTCTTCCATTTGGGGGAGCTGCCGCCGGCCCTTTTTGTTGCGTGAAAGGATTGGCGGATGGCTCTTGGAAAGATGGGGCAGGCAAGGGCAAGGACCTTTCCGCCTGCCGCGCAAAGGATGTTTCTGGCCCAGCTTGCACAAACGGCGAATGTTTCTGCATCAGCACGTGCCGCTGGGGTCAGTACTGGGCCGGTATATGATCTGCGGCGCAAGTCGCCAGACTTTTGCGAAAAATGGCTCGCAGCATTGGCAGAGGGCTATGCCCGGCTCGAAGCAAATCTTCTGGCAGAGGCACTTGCACCGCCTGCTTCCAATTTGAAGGACAGCACGCTGAAGCAAAAGCAGCTGAAGACGCGGATCGGCATGGCCTTGCACGCAGCCCATAAGGCAACGGTTCGCGGTACCCCGCAGGCGCAGCTTCCATCGCGTCCGCGCGATCCGAAATCGGTACAGGCGCGGCTTGAGGCGCGCTTTGCCGCCATGCACAAAAGGTTGACCGATGAACTGCGGCCCGAACAGTGAGGCCGAACAAATCGCGGGCCTGCCGCTTGAACAGCGGCTGGCATGGATGAAAGGGCAAAAGCAGGAAACGCTATGGGAATATGAATATCGCTGGCGTTTCTGGGCGCGCGCCGACCAACTTCCTCCTCAGGACGATTGGCGTACCTGGTTTGTCATGGCCGGGCGCGGTTTTGGAAAAACCCGCATGGCCGCAGAATTTATCCGCGCCGCCGCGGAGGCAGACGGCAGTCTGCGGATCGCGCTGGTTGCGGCAACCTTGCATGAAGCGCGCACGATCATGGTCGAAGGCGAGAGCGGACTGCTTGCCATCGCGCCGGATGAGGATCGACCGACTTGGGAGCCATCGCTGAAACGGCTTGTTTGGCCGAACGGTGCCATTGCCCATGTTTTTGCAGCGTCTGAGCCGGAGGCAATGCGCGGCCCTGAACATCATCTGGCTTGGGCAGACGAGATCGCCAAATGGGACAAGGGGATCGATGCTTGGGATAATCTGATGATGACGATGCGGTTGGGTGAAATTCCGCGCATAGTGGCGACCACAACGCCGCGCGCGGTCGCCCTGGTCCGCCGGTTGCTGCAGGAAAACGGCGTTACGATCACCCGGGGCGCCATGGCCGCCAACCGGTCAAATCTGCCCGACAATTTTCGGGCATCGATGCAGGAAATTTACGGCAGTTCCCGGATCGGGCGGCAGGAATTGCTCGGCGAGTATCTGGAGGATGCCGAAGACGCGCTTTGGACAAGGGATTTGATCGAACGGTGCCGTCAGCGCGCCGCGCCGGAAATGCGTCGTGTGGTCATCGGTGTCGATCCGCCCGCCAGTGCTGGCGGTGACGCATGCGGGATCATCGCCGTGGGCAGGTGCGCCGACGGCAAGGCCTATGTGCTTGCTGATCACAGCGTGAAGGGCCGGTCGCCCGAAGGCTGGGCGCGGGCGGTTGCAGCTGCGGCGCTTGCCTGGGGCGCAGACCGAGTGGTCGCAGAGGCGAATAATGGCGGCGATATGGTGGTTTCCACCTTGCGTGCCGCAGATGTGGCGATGCCGGTAAAGAAAGTATCGGCATCACGGGGCAAGGTTGCCCGTGCCGAACCGGTCGCCGCGCTTTATGAGGCAGGTAAGGCATTTCATGCAGGCTGCTTTCCCGACCTTGAAGACGAAATGTGCGGCCTGATTTCGGGCGGCCGATATGAAGGGCCCGGCCGATCGCCCGACCGCGCCGATGCCCTGGTCTGGGCACTGAGTGAATTGATGCTTGGCAAAAGTCGCAATGGGCCGCGGGTGCGGGTACTTTAGTCAATCACGTGGCATTCCGGTGAAAGCCGGAAGCCATGGTCTGGCATGGAGGTTTAGACTGATGCCTCAGACCATGGACCCCCGATCAAGTCGGGGGTGATACGTTATTTTTTGGAAGGTTTGGAATGAAACTATTCGGCTGGAAATCGGCCGGGCGCGGGGTGCTGCGTCCGGCCAAAACGCATGTCTCGTTGATGCGCGCCTTTGCGGGTGGGGCG
>JBJOJQ010000095.1:0-5233 GCA_046046525.1 Pseudomonadota bacterium | reverse complement strand
ATGGTGAGCCGTGCTGGATTCGAACCAGCGACCTACTGATTAAAAGTCAGTTGCTCTACCGACTGAGCTAACGGCCCGACCATGGGAGCGTCCCCTATGCGGCGGGGCGCTTTTGGTCAAGGCGCGCGGCCATATGTTGTACAGTTAAAACGGTCAAAGGATGCCGCCAATCGGGCGCAATGGTACGAAGCGGCGCCAGAACAAAGCGGCGATGCGCCATTTCTGGATGCGGAATCGCGAGATGCGGCGCCACAAAGGCACCCTTTGACCACAGCAGAATATCCAGATCGAGCGGACGCGCCCGCCAGCGCTGCCCCCCTGCGCGTCGGCCAAAGCGCTGCTCTATATCCTTAAGATGTGCCAGCAGCGCGTCGGGCCCAAGATCGGTTTCGATGATGGCTGCGGCATTGGCGTAATGCCGAATGGATGGCCCCAGAGGCGGGGTCGTGACGATCGCGGATGCACGACGCAGCGACAAAGGCGCCGTATCAAGGGCACAGAGCGCGGCGCGCACCACCTGCCTTGGTCCGCCATAGCGCGGATGCGGCATATTTGATCCCAGACCGATGGCAAAGCTTGTGTGCATGATGATCGCGGCTTAAGCGCCGAGGGTGACCCTGAACAGCCCCCTTATCGACAGCCCCCTGGCCGCCTGTGAGCCCGGGGTGGATTGTCCGCAATGCCCCCGCCTTGTCGCGCATCGCACCGCATGCCGCGCCGAATTCCCGAATTTCTGGAATGCGCCGGTCCCTGCCTTTGGCGATCCGCTCGCCTGGCTGGCCATTGTCGGCCTGGCGCCCGGCAAGCATGGCGCCAACCGCACCGGTCGGCC
This sequence comes from Pseudomonadota bacterium, assembly GCA_046046525.1. Lineage (GTDB taxonomy): Bacteria > Pseudomonadota > Alphaproteobacteria > Sphingomonadales > Sphingomonadaceae > Aquisediminimonas. The sequence goes on along the minus strand of JBJOJQ010000095.1, from coordinate 4,401 downwards.
CTTTACCGGTGATCCGTCGGGCGATCTGCTGTTTGCAGCGCTCGCCTCTGTCGGGCTTGTCACTTATCATCCGCCGGAAACGCCCAGCTATCTCTATGGCAGTTTCAAGGATGATGGGGCTGCCCTGAATGGTGTCATGATCCTCAATGCGGTCAAATGCCTGCCGCCCGAAAACAAGCCGACGCCAGACGAATTGCGCACTTGCCGACCCTATTTGCGCAGCGCGCTGGATGCACTGCCCCGTCTGACCACGATCATCGCCCTGGGGCAGGTGGCGCATCAATCCGTGGTGAAGGCCTGTGGCGAGAAACTGCCGAAACGCCGTTTCGCCCATGGCGCGGTGCACCATCTGCTCGATGGCCGCCGCCTGATCGATAGCTATCACACATCGCGCTATAATCAGAATACGGGGCGGATGAATGCCGCGATGCTGGAAGAAGTATTTGCACGCGCGCTCACTTAACGGCATAGATGTGACGCGTTTATACAAGGGAGTGTTGCGTGATCTTGCCCTTTATCTCCAGCCTCTTCGTTTTGGCGGCATCCCTGCCAGATCCAAAGGGCGCAACGCCACACACCGCCGCCCTCAGGCCGTCCTCAAACCCCGAGACCGAAGCACATGCCCAGCCGAACGCAAACGGGCGTAAAGCCTGTGCTTATGGGTGCTTGTCTGCAATTGAGGCAGTGACCTTTGCCGATATGGTCGCCCCGCGCGCTGGGCTTGCTGCGGAATTCGATATGCCAATTGCCGCCGTTGGCGAACAGGATGGCCGCTTTTATCTGAATTCCGAAGAAGATTATCGGGAACGCAACTGCCTGACCCTTGTCCTCTCACCCTATGTCGTGCGTGCGCTGATTGGGTCGACCGATCTTGCAATGCTCAGCCAAAAGATGGTCGGCAAGCGGGTGGCCGTGCAAGGCATTGCGCGGCGCGTGCGTATCGACCTGAGCGAGGATCGGCGGCCGACCGGCAAATATTATTATCAGGTCCATGTCGTCGTTAATGATCCGCGACAGATCGTGATCAATTAAATATCCTCAGCCAGCCGACCATAAAGCTGGGGCCGCCGATCGCGGAAAAAGCCAAAGGTCGCACGGTGTTGACGCACGACATCCAGATCAAATTCGGCGGTTAAAACGCCTTCAACGCCATCGCCAAATTCGGCAACAAAGTCACCGCGCTCATCGACGATGAAGCTATGGCCGTAAAAGCTCATTTCCCCTTCAACGCCGACACGATTGGCGGCGACAACGGGAACCACATTGGACACGCTGTGCCCAATCATGGCGCGGCGCCACAGGCGCGACGTATCCAGGTCTTCCGCCTCAGGTTCATCGCCAATCGCTGTTGGGAAAAATAGAATATCCGCCCCCATCAGCATCATGGCACGCGCGGTTTCCGGGTACCATTGGTCCCAGCAGATGCCCACGCCAACCACGCCATAGCGTGTCGGCCAGACACGAAAGCCGGTATTTCCGGGGCGGAAATAGAATTTCTCGCTGTACCCGGGGCCATCGGGAATATGGCTCTTGCGGTAAATGCCCATGACCTCACCCTGGTCATCGATCATGGCGAGGCTGTTATAATAATGCTGGCCGTCCCGTTCAAAGAAGCTGGTCGGGATATAGACGCCCAGATCCTTGGCAAGCGTGCGCATCGCCCGCACCGCCTTATGGCTGTCAACAGGCGCGGCGCGGCTGAAAAAGCCCTCATTCTGTACCTTGCAGAAATAATGGCCTTCAAAGAGTTCAGAGGGTAGAATAACCCGCGCACCGCGGGCGGCGGCGTCCCGAACCAGCGCTTCCACGCGGTCGATATTGGTGTCGATATCGTCCGAAAAGGACTGCTGAAGGGCGGCAACATGCATCTTGGTCATAGGCCGCATATAATCGCTTGATCAGCGAACCCCATCAAAAAACGCATCCAGATCATCAATCACGGGCGCCAACCCCCGATAGGGGCGGGCAAATGCCATGACGATGCCGCTATGGCTGAGCTCATCATAATAAAGCGTCGCTGCCTTGGCGCCATTGCGGCTTTGCGCCGCGGCAAGTGCCCGGCTGTTGCGCGGCTTGACCGTGGTGTCCGCCGTTCCGGTGAGGAGCAGCATCGGCGCGGCATTGGCCTGCGCATAGGTGATTGGCTGGCTTGGCCGCGGGGTCGGGCAAATGCCCAAAGGCCGCCTTGGACGCATCTGAGGTAAAGGGCAGAAAATCATATGGCCCTGCCAGGCCCGCAAAGCTTTTCACCGTATCTCGCGGCGCGCCAGCCGCATCGAGCCAGCGGTGATCCAGTGTCAGCAACGACGCGATATGCGCGCCGGCCGAATGGCCTGTGAGATGAATACGCGCCGGATTTCCGCCATATTTTTGGATATTGGCACGGACCCAGGCCACCGCTGCGGCGCCATCTTCCACAAAGCCGGGAAAGCGCACGTCGGGGACAAGCCGGTAATCCGGAATAACGACAACATAGCCGCGCTCCGCCAGCGCCCGCCCGGCAAAGCCATAAAAGCCGCGCTCTCCACTGTTCCAGCTGCCGCCATAAAAGAAGACGACAACATCACGCGGCTGGTCGCTGCGCGCCTTGGGCGCCCAGATGTCAAGCTTTTGGCGGGCCAGCGGTCCATAAGCGACGCCCTGCCCCAGCTGGTCCGTCGCACTGCCGACCGACAAAATGGCATCGATGCTGTTGAGCAGGCCAACCTGGCTCCAGCGGCTCGCAAAGCCCAGTCCGATGATCCCCAGCGCAATGGCGCTCAGTGCAATATAGACTTTCCCCATAGCTGCATCTTCGCACGTGCTTGACGTTCACGGCAAGTCCGCCGACCATGGTGCGAACGAAAGAGGGTGTCATGAGCTGGGAAAAAGAAGTCGAAGAGCTTCGCCGACGTCAAAAACTGGCCGAGGGCATGGGCGGTCCGGAAAAGCTGAAGCGCCAGAAAGAGAGCGGCAAGCTGAATGTCCGGGAACGAATCGCCGCGCTTGTCGACAAGGGGTCGTTCCGCGAAATCGGCAAGCTGGGCGGCGTCGGCCAATATGATGCCAAGGGCAATCTCACGAGTTTCCTGCCCGCCAATATCTTATTTGGCCGGGCGCGGATTGATGGCCGCCCGATTGTTGTGCAGGCTGATGATTTCACCGTGCGCGGCGGCGCGGCGGATGCCTCGCTTCATGGCAAGCTCATTCAATCCGAAAAACTGGCGCATGAATATCGCTTGCCGCTGGTCCGCCTGATTGAAGGAACTGGGGGGGGCGGGTCGGTCAAAACCCTCGAAACAACAGGTTTCACCTATGTTCCCGAAGTGCCTGGCTGGGAAATCATGGTCGAAAATCTGTCCACTGTTCCGGTCGTCGCGCTGGGCCTTGGTCCGGTGGCAGGGCTGGGCGCGGGCCGGCAGGTGATGGCGCACTATTCAGTCCTCGTCAAAGGCCTTTCACAGATGTTCGTCGCTGGCCCACCGGTTGTGGCTGCTGTCGGCGAAAACCGCACCAAGGAAGATCTTGGCGGCTCCTCCATCCACGCCCGCAATGGCGCAATTGATGACGAAGCCGAGAGTGAAGCCGATGCCTTTGCCAAGGCGCGGCGTTTCCTGTCCTATCTGCCGTCCTCGGTGCATGAATTGCCCAAACGGACCACAACCACGGATAAGCCAGACCGACGCGATCCCGGCCTGATTGAGGCGGTCCCACGCGACAGCCGTCACCTCTATAAAATCCGCCCGATCATCGACGCGATTGTCGATACAGGTAGCTTTTTTGAAATTGGCCGGCAGCATGGCACCAGCGTCGTCACCGGCTTTGCCCGGCTTGATGGCTACCCCATCGCCCTGCTGGCCTCGGATCCGATGGTCCTGGGCGGCCTGTGGACCGCGGCCAGCGCGCGCAAGCTGGAGCGTTTTGTTGATCTTGCCGATAATTTTCATCTGCCGATCGTTCATCTTGTTGATGTGCCCGGCTTTCTCATCGGCCGCAAAGCGGAGGATGAAGCAACAATCCGGTTTGGCAGCCGCGCGATGATGGCCATGTACCAGGCCAAGGTGCCGACCTGCGCCGTCATTCTGCGCAAAGCCTATGGCATGGCGGGCAGCGCGCATGCCAATTTATCGCGCCATAAATGGCGCTATGCCTGGCCCTCCGGCGATTGGGGGAGCCTGCCCATTTCGGGCGGCCTGGAAGCCGCCTATAAATCTGATCTGGCGGCAAGCGACAATCCCAAAGCCTTGCTGAAAGACATTCAAAAACGTCTGAACGATGTCCGCAGCCCCTTCCGCACCGCCGAAAAATTCGGGATTGAGGACATTATCGACCCCCGCGATACCCGGCCACTGCTCTGCGAATTTGTGGAACATGCCTACCGCGTGCTGGAGCCGGGCCCCGTCGCCAAAGGGTGGCGGTGTT
>JBJOJQ010000027.1:0-13388 GCA_046046525.1 Pseudomonadota bacterium | reverse complement strand
GCTGCACCCGCGCCGGATAAGTAACATGCGCATTGGCCCGCGCCACGCTGACCGTGCCGGTTTCGAGCGGCTGGCGCAGCGAGTCGAGCACAGCGCGCTGAAATTCGGGCAGTTCATCGAGGAAAAGAACGCCAAGATGGGCAAGGCTCATCTCCCCCGGGCGGACGCGCAAGCCGCCCCCGACAAGCGCCGCCATCGAGGCGGAATGATGCGGCGCCCGAAAGGGACGCCGGCGCACCAGCCGACCATGATCAAGGTCACCCGCCACACTGGCGATCATGGACACTTCAAGCGCCTCGGCCGCCGTCAATTCGGGCAGGATGCCGGGCAGACAGGCCGCCAAAAGCGATTTGCCGGCACCGGGGGGCCCCGACATCAACATGTTATGCCCCCCGGCCGCTGCGATTTCGAGCGCACGTTTCGCCGTTTCCTGGCCGCGCACCTGCGCCAGATCTGGGCCCGTCGCAGCGATATCGACGCCCCCGGGTTCGGGCGGGGGCAGGCAGATCTGCCCGGTCATATGGTTCAACAGCCCCAGCACATCGGGTGCGGCCACAACCTCAATCGTGCCAGCCCAGGCGGCCTCGGCCCCTTGGATGGCGGGGCATACCAGCCCCAGATTCTGGCTGGCCGCATGGAGTGCCGCCAGCAGCACGCCCGGCGATGGCGCCACCCGCCCATCCAGCCCCAATTCCCCCACAAATACAAAAGCGGCCAGCTGTTCGGCATCGACAATGCCCATGGCCCCCAAAAGCGCCATCGCAATCGGCAGATCATAATGCGACCCTTCCTTGGGCAGATCTGCGGGCGATAAATTGATGGTGATGCGCTTGGGCGGCAAAGCAAGGCCAATCGCGGCAATGGCGGCCCGTACCCGTTCCCGGCTTTCTGCAACCGCCTTATCGGGCAAGCCAACCATCACAAAAGCGGGAACGCCGGGCGCAATCTGGCACTGCACCTCAACCGTGCGGGCCTCAAGGCCAAGATAGGCCACGGTCTGAACTGTGGCGACCATCAGCGGGTCGCCGCCATCGCCGGGCGGCCCTTGGGCCGCGGATGATCACGCAGGTTCAACGTCAACACGGGTCTATCCCCCATTTGCGCAGGGCATAGCAATCACGCGCCCTGTTTACGCCGCATCGGCCAGCATAAGACGAAATCTGCCGCTGTCGATATCACTCTGGTTGCATCAGGCCTCAAAGATCCCCAAATTGGCCGGGCCATGCCCCAATCCCGGTTCAAAACCCTGATGCAGATCCCGGCCATCCGGCTGATCGCCTTTGGCATCGGGCTGGCCTTCATGATCTCTGCACCGCTGGTGGCCCCCCTGCCCGGACCGGCCGGCCTTGCCTTTTTCGCCATTGGTCTTGGCCTTGTGCTTCAAAGCTCAGCCTGGGCGCGGCGACGCTATGTGACCTTCAAGCGGCGCTACCCAAAACCGGCCCACTGGACAGACTGGGGCTTGCGTCGTGCCAGTCACAAACGCCGCGCCGCACGCAAGAAACAAGCGCGAGGCGATTGACTCTTGCTGGCGATGCCCTTAACGGCCCGTTTCAACAGAGCCGCCTTTGTCTGGCGGCTTTTTCATTTGAATTTGTTTTGAGGGCATGAGCGATGAAGCGCACCTTCCAGCCGAGCAACCTTGTACGGGCTCGTCGTCACGGTTTCCGGGCTCGCATGGCGACCGTAGGCGGCCGCGCCGTGATCCGCGCACGCCGCGCACGCGGCCGCAAGAAGCTGTCCGCCTGATCACCCTGAAAAGGCGGTCAGACTTTCTGGCTGCAAATCATGGCAAACGGGCTGCCTCTGGCGGCCTCGTTTTGCTTGTCCGGGATCGGGCAGACGATAGCCCAGAGATTCGGGTGGGCTTTACGGTTTCAAAAAAGGTCGGGAATGCGGTCACCCGCAACCGGATGAAACGCCGTTTTCGTGAACTTGCCCGCGATTTGCTGCCCCAATCGGGCCAGCCGGGTGCGGATCATGTGATTATCGGCCGTCCCAGCGGCAAAGATCGCAGCTTTGACCGGCTGAAGGCAGATTTTGCCAAGGCTTTACAGATGGTTGCCCGGTGAATGGCGCGGCTGCTGATCCTGCTGGCAAAGCTGTGGCAATGGGGGCCGTCTGCGGTACTTCCCCCCAGTTGTCGCTATCAACCTTCATGTTCGGCCTATGCAATCGAGGCTTTGCAGCGCTATGGCGCGCTGAAAGGAAGCTGGCTTGCGGCTCGACGGATTCTGCGCTGCCACCCATGGGGCGGTCAGGGCTTTGATCCGGTGCCATGATCAGCATGCCATGTGACGATTTGGGGAAATGACTTGAACGAGAATCGCAATTTCGTGATCGCCATCCTGCTTTCGGCTGCCGTTCTGTTCGGCTGGACGATGCTGGGAGACAAGCTCTTTCCTCAGCCAAAGGCGCCGCCTGCGGCCGCCAAAGCAGCACCATCCGCCCAAGATGGCACGGCGGCCCCGGCCATTGCGGCCGCCGCCAAGCCACGCGATGTCAACAGCGTCCTGGCAGAAGGCGGCCGTGTGGCAATTGAAACGCCCAAGCTCAAAGGCTCTATCAGCCTGAAGGGCGCGCGCTTTGATGACCTGATTCTCCCCCGCCACACCGTGACGCTCAACAAATCATCCGGCCCGGTGCGCATCTTGGCGCCGGCGGGTACGCAGCACAGCCAGTTTGCCGGCTTTGGCTGGACCGGCAGCGGTGCGGCCTTCCCCAATACCGATACCATCTGGCAAGCAAGCGGCACCAAGCTGACGCCGCAAAGCCCGGTGACGCTCAGCTGGGACAATGGCCAGGGCCAGCTGTTCCAGATCAAGCTGACGGTCGATGAAAATTACATGTTCGCCGCCGAACAAAGCGTTGTGAACAAAGGCACATCGCCCGTTGCCGTGCGGCCTTATGGCTATATCAACCGCGGCTATGGCGCCTTGGGCACTGGCAGCTCGCTGGCGGGGCCCAGCCATGATGTTGACAGCTGGACGATCCATGTTGGGCCGATTGGCACGTTCGACAATGCTACCAATTATGACGTGAACTATCCAGATCTTGATGAGGCCGGCACCAATGGCCCGCGCTTTAAATCAACGGGCGGCTGGCTGGGCTTTGGCGATACCTATTGGCTGACCGCCATGGCCCCTGCGCAAACAGCGCGCATGGATGCAGGCTTCCGCAAGGGCAGCGGCACCTATCAGGCTGATTATGCGCTGGATAATGTCATTGTCGCGCCGGGCCAGTCGAACATGGTGAAGACGCATTTCTTTGCCGGCGCCAAGGAAGTCCCCGTTCTGGACGGCTATATGAACGATCTGGGCATCCAGCAATTTGGCAATGCCATTGACTGGGGCTGGTTCAAGATGTTCGCCAAGCCGATCTTCTACCTGCTCGACATGCTGTTCAACCTCGTCAAGAATTTCGGCGTTGCGATCATCTTGCTGACCGTGATCGTCAAAGCCTTGATGTTCCCGATTGCGCAGCGTCAGTTCGCGTCGATGGCGGCCATGCGCGTGGTGCAGCCCAAGGTGAAAGAACTTCAGGATCGCTACAAGGATGATCGCCAGAAGATGCAGCAGGCGATGATGGAGCTGTATCAGAAGGAAAAGATCAACCCGATGGCGGGCTGTTTACCGATCTTCATCCAGATCCCGGTCTTTTATGCGCTGTACAAGGTGCTGCTGCTGACCATCGAAATGCGGCATCAGCCCTTTGCGTTGTGGATCAAGGACCTGTCGGCCCCGGATCCGCTGACGCCGGTCAATCTGTTCGGCCTGCTGCCCTTTACGCCGCCCAGCTTTATCGCACTTGGTGTGCTGCCGATCCTGCTTGGCATCACCATGTATGTGCAGTTTAAGCTCAATCCCGCACCGGCAGACCCTGTGCAGCAACAGGTGTTTTCGATCATGCCCTGGATCATGATGTTCCTGATGGCGCCATTTGCCGCCGGTCTGCAGCTCTACTGGGTGGTCAACAACCTGCTGACCATTGCGCAGCAAAAGCTGCTCTACAGCCGCCATCCGGCCATGAAAGAACCCATCAAGGCGTGACCAAAGAGATTGATCTTGTTGAAACGGCCCGGAAGATTTTTGCCGGGCCGATTTCCTTCCTGAAGTCCGCCCCGGACCTGAAGTTCCTGCCCGATCCGGGCGTGAACGAAGTCGCCTTTGCGGGCCGATCCAATGTCGGCAAGTCATCGCTGATCAATGCGCTGACCAACCGCAACGGCCTCGCGCGGACGTCGAACACGCCGGGCCGCACGCAAGAGCTGAACTTTTTCGACGTGGGGGATCCGCTGCGCTTTCGCCTGGTGGACATGCCGGGCTATGGCTTTGCCGAAGCACCCAAGGATGTCGTTAAGAAATGGCGCTTTTTGGTCAATGACTATCTGCGCGGGCGGCCGGTTCTAAAACGCGCGCTGGTGTTGATCGACAGTCGCCATGGCATCAAGGATGTGGACCGGGATGTTATGGACATGCTCGATGCAGCTGCCGTCAGCTATCACCTCGTCCTGACAAAGGCAGACAAGATCAAGGCATCGGCACTGGCCGAAGTGACAGCACGCACAGCCGAAGAGGCGCGCAAGCGCCCCGCCGCCCACCCAGAAATCATCGCAACCTCCAGCGAAAAAGGCATGGGCCTGCCAGAACTGCGGGCCGCCATTTTGGAAGCGGTCAGCATTTAAGCGTCACCTCTTTACACTCTCACATTCTCACCTCCTCACCTCCCCTCTCCACCGCCTATGCTGAGCTTGTCGAAGCATCGCCCTTCCGCTGCGCACCGCCAGCAAGAGCAGCCCTTCGACAGGCTCAGGGCGAACGGAGTGGGGATGAACCGAGGCGTCGGCTTCCCCCTCCTCACCTCCTCACCTCCTCACCTCCTCACCTCCTCACCTCCCAACCTCGTCACCCCCTCCCCACCCCCGCCCGTCCATGCTGAGCTTGTCGAAGCATAGTCCTTGCGGCTGGGCGTGCAGGGGCGGGGCGGCCCAACGACGCGCACAGGGCCAACGGCGTGGGGGCACAGGCATCGCATCCCCCCTCGACATTGCGCATCGGCCGTGATTAGGAGCGAACATGATCAAGCTCATCATCGGCAACAAGGTTTATTCCAGCTGGTCGCAGCGCGGTTGGCTGGCGGCCAAGCAATCGGGCCTTGCCTTTGAAGAGGTTGTTGTACCGATTTATGATGATGCATGGCCAGAACGGCGCATGCAGGCGGATCTTCGGCCCTCTGGCGGCAAAGTGCCGATGCTGTGGCATGATGACACGCCGATTTGGGACAGTCTGGCGATCATCCAGTATCTTGATGCCCTGTCGGGCGGGGACAAGTTCTGGCCGCAGGCGACCATGGCGCGCGCCTTTGCCCTGTCGATGGCGGCAGAAATGCATTCAAGTTTCATGGCCTTGCGCCGTCAGCATCCCTTCAACCTGCGGCGGGTTTACGCGCCAGCGCCCGTTGATCCCGATGTGGCGCAAGATATTGCGCGTCTGACCGAATTATGGACCATGGCGCGATCGCGCTTTGGCGCCGATGGGGATTTCCTGTTCGGTGCCTTTGGCGCCGCGGACATCATGTTCGCGCCCGTTGTGACGCGCCTGGTGACCTATTCCCTGCCGGTGCCGGACGAGGCCCGGGCCTATATGGATGCCATTCTGGCCCACCCCTTTATGACGCAATGGGCCGATGAGGCCGCCCGCGAGCCATGGGTGATTGACCGGTTTGAACGCGACGATCCGGCGGCTTAGTCGAACCGACGGCCATCCTTGCGGCTTTGAATGCCATTGGCCTGCGGAATAGCATCAAGATCCAGCTTGGACATGCGGGCGTCCTTTGCAATCTTGGTCACCCAAGGCTAGGCGTAGCGCGTGACCGATGCAATTCACCTTTCGCAGCAATTGATCGCTGCACCGTCTGTAACGCCCGCCCGTGGCGCTGTTTTTGATGTGCTGGAGGCTGCCCTCCGCCCGCTGGGCTTTGAGGTCGACCGCTTTATCTGCGGCGACGCGCCCGATGGCCCGGTCGAAAATCTTTTTGCCACGCGCGCGGGCACGGGCGCCGGCCGCCATTTCGCCTTTGCTGGCCATTTGGATGTTGTGCCGCCGGGCGGCGGCTGGACGTCTGATCCCTTTACGCCCGAGATTCGGGGCGATTTGCTCTATGGTCGGGGTGCTGTCGACATGAAGTCGAGCATCGCGGCCTTTGTTGCGGCCATTCCCAAAGAAAGCGCGGGACGGATCAGCCTGATCATCACGGGCGATGAAGAAGGACCGGCGGTTTACGGCACCGTGGCCCTGATTGCGCACATGACCGCCAAGGGCCTGGTGCCTGATCTGTGCCTTGTCGGGGAGCCCACCTCTGTCCATCGCCTGGGTGACATGATGAAAATCGGGCGGCGCGGCTCAGTCAATATCTGGATTACCGTGCCGGGCACGCAAGGCCATGTCGCTTATCCGCATCTGGCCGATAATCCGGTGCCCAAGCTCGTCCGGGCGCTGGCCCGGATTGATGCACTGGTGCTGGACAACGGAACCGCATGGTTCCAGCCGTCGAACATCGAAATCACGGATCTAGAGGTCGGCAACACGGCCACCAATGTCATCCCAGCCGCCGCAAAGGCGCGTCTATCGATCCGCTTTAACGATCTGCATAGCGGGGAGAGTCTGTCGACGCTGATCCGCGATATCGTGCTGGACGAAGCACCCAATGCCATTGTGGAGCCGCGCATTTCCGGCGAAGCCTTCCTGACCCCGCCGGGCGCGTTGAGCCAGATGGTCGCCGACGCCATCCGCCATGTCACCGGCGTCGAAACCGAACCGTCAACAACGGGGGGGACATCGGACGCCCGCTTTTTATCGCGGCTCTGTCCGGTGGTTGAATTCGGCCTGCCCAATGCCACAATGCATAAGCTGGATGAGGCCGTGGCTCTTCAAGATATTTCCGACCTTACAAAGATTTACGCTGAAATCTTAAGTCACGTCTGAAGATCAGCGGGCGCGCCTGAGGATGATGTAAAGCGCACCAGCCCCGCCGTGACGGGGATGGGCATTGCGGATGGCTGCAATACGATCAGCATGCGGCGACACGGCCAGCCAGTCGATCACAGATGCACGAATAACGCCCCGACTGGTCGGCGGCAGTCGCGGATTATCAACCGCGGGGCGCCCGGTGATCAGCAGGATCGTGCGATCCCCCCGCCGGATCGCGCTATCCAGCCCGCGATTGAGCCGGGCATGCGCCGTTGCCAGCGTTTCGCCATGCAGATCAATCGTCACATCGGGCTGAACGTCGCCCTTGGTGATCCGCTTATCCCAGCTGCCGTCAAGCGTATCGCGCATCGCGGGTGCTTTGGGCATAGGTGCGCGGCTTGGGGCGGGGGCCGTCCGTCCCCGCACCGGCCGGGCTGCATCGGCGACCATAGCTTCGGCAAAGCTGATGTCCGGCACCGCGTCCGCATCGGGCGAGCCCTTGCCCGGCAGGGGACGCGCCGTGCGGGCGACACGCGCCCATAGCGCGTGTTCTTCAGCGCTGAGGCGACGAATGCGCATGGGCGCCTTTGGCATGCAAACGGTGCAGACTGCCCTTGGGCAAAAGGACAAAGGCGGTGCCGCGGGCGGCCATGCCGCCGGCAATGTCGCGGGCGCGGTCCCCTGCCCCCCAAAATGTGTCAAACCGATTTGGCCCCTTGATCGCGCCGCCGGTATCTTGCGCAATCCAAAGCCCATTGGCCTCTGCCCGCTCCATCGTCAGAAAAACCGGCGCGCCCAACGGCACAAAGAGCGGATCTGCGGCCACGCTTGCCTCGCCCGTCACCGGAACACCCAGCGCGCCCAGCGGCCCCGGCCCGGTCAGTTCCTTGAAAAAGACCCAGCTTTTATTTTCCTGCATGATCGCCCGGCCGGCATCGGGGTTGGCCCGCAGCCAGGCGATAATGCCATCCATATTGGCCTGACCCGGCCCCAATAGCCCGCGATCCCGCATCACCTTGCCAATTGCGGTATAGTCCCGACCATTTTGGCCATCATAGCCGATCCGCAGGATGCTGCCATCGGGCAGGCGGACGCGCCCGGACCCCTGCACCTGCAAGAAGAAAAAGTCGATCGGATCGGCCGCCCAGGCCAGTTCCAGCCCGCGCCCAGCCAGCCCGCCGCGTTCAATTTCGGCGCGATCGGCATAGGGGACCAGCATCTGGCCCTGCACCCGTCCCCGAATGCGCTTGCCCCGCCATTGGTCAGAAAAGGCCGCCAGATCGACCTCGATCAGATCGGTTGGCCGCTTATAGATCGGCACATCAAAGCCCGGCTGTTGCGTGCGGGCGCCCGCAATTTCAGGCTCATAATAACCTGTTGCAAAGGCTTGGCCGGTGCCAATGCGGACAAGTTCCATTGACGTCTCAAAAAAGGCCAGCGCCGCATCATCCGGCGTTTGTGCCGCACGCGCACACACAGGCGCCCAATCCTCCGTGCGGGTCAGGCCCGACGTGTCGGCCCGCCGTTGCAGCGCCGGGCAGGACAGACGAAAGGCCTGCAACGCCCGCTGGGCGTGCTGGGACGTGAGGCCCAGGCTGGCGATCTCCGGCCCCGGCGACACGCCAGCCGACAGCGCATTGGCAGGCTTTGCCGGGGGCGCAGGGGATGGCGGCGGCGGCACGGGGGGACGAACGACCGAAGGTTGCGCGCAGCCGGCCAGGGCTGCGGCAATCAGGACAGACAGATAGGTAAAGCGGCGCATGCCGGCTGGTTAGGCGGCTTCGTCCGTATCGACAAGAATCCAGTTCGGATCAGACGAGCGGACATCGCGTTCAAAGGTCCATTCGTCATGCGTTTCAATGGCATCGGTCAGCGACCCGGCAATGACCGTGCCTGCGTTATCGCGCGTCACAGCGGCGATATCGGCATCAAAACGCACCGTGATCTGGGCAACCCGGCCATTCAAATTGGCAGCAGAGATGACCGCCCGGTCAATCCGAACCAGGCGATTGTCAATGATTTCGCCAGCTTCGGTCCGCGCCTTGATGGCATCGACAAAGCTCTGATGCACATCGGTGCTGACATAAGGTGCCAAGGCCGCATCATCGCCCTTCCAAAAGGCGTCGAGAATCATCGCATAGGCGGCCTTTGCGCCGTCCACGAATTCACCGGGATGAAAACGCGTATCGGCCTGCGCAATGGCACGAAGCCCGGCCGACGCCCCGCTGTCAAAAACGTCTTCGGCCGCAGCGCGGGGCGTCATGCTGTCGCGGGCGTCCGCCGAAGGCACGGAAACGGGCGCAGAAACAGGCTCTTCCGCCGGCTTGCCCAGCGTCTGTTCATGCCCTGTCCGCTTTCCGAGCACGGCGTAAAGCCGCAGCCCCAGAAATGCTGCCACCATTGCAAAGAGAACCGTTTCAACCACGTTGTTGACCTTTCTTTCCTGCAACATAGGACGTCACGTCGCGGCTTTCAAATAGTGCTTTCGTTCCATAGCCGGAAATCTGTGGCATTGCCCTCATCGGCATCGCCTGCTAGGCGCGCTGCCCATGACGAAAGGGGCGCCTCACCGCGCCCAAAGCAGAACAGGACATTTCAAAGCCATGGCCGATCAACCCAATGAAACCCTTCCCAATGGTGAAGACCATCTGCCGACGGTCGGCGTTATTTCGCAATATGTGAAGGATCTTTCTTTCGAAAATCCAAACGCACCGGCAGTGTTTCAGTGGCAGGGCCAGCCCCAGATCGATGTGAATTTCAACATCGGCAATGAACAGGTGGGCGACGACGTTTATGAAGTTGCCGTGAAGATCAATGTCATTGCCAAAAGCGAAGACAAAACGGCATTTCAGGTTGAACTTGTCTATGCTGGGCTGTTCGGCATCCGCAATATTCCGGAAGACCAGCTGGCGCCGATTCTTCTGGCGCAGGCCCCGGCCATGCTTTTCCCCTTTGCCCGCCGCGTGCTGGCAGATGCGGTCCGCGATGGCGGGTTCCCGCCGCTGATGCTTGACCCAATCGATTTCGGCGCCCTGTTCATGCAACAGGCGGAATTGGCCGCACAACAGGCCGAAGCCGGCGTCGAAGGCAACGCCTAACCCCGTGAAACTGGGCAAAGCCATAGGCACAATTGGGGGGCTGACCATGGTCAGCCGGGTGCTTGGCTTTGCCCGCGAAATGGTGATGGCGCGCGTGCTGGGCGCCAATATGTTCGCCGATGCGTTTCTGGTCGCCTTTCGCCTGCCCAATACATTTCGCCGCTTTTTTGGTGAGGGCGCCTTTTCCGCAGGTTTTGTGCCCCTGTTCAGCCAACGCTATCATGGCGCGGGCGGCATGGATGAGGCGCGCCGCTTTTCCGAAGAGGTGCTGGCGGTTTTTCTGCCCGTCCTGCTGATTTTCACGGTCATTGGCCAAATCGCCATGCCCGCCATGGTCTGGCTGCTGGCCTCTGGCTATGCCGGGGATGCGGCCAAATTTGATCTCACTGTCTGGCTGTCCCGCCTGACATTCCCCTATCTGATGCTGATCAGCCTCGTCTCGTTATATTCGGGCGTGCTGAATTCCATGCATAAATTTGCCGCTGCGGCCTTTGCCCCGGCGCTCCTCAATCTGGCGATGCTGATTGCCCTGTTGCTGGTGCGCGATGGCGGCGCTGCCACCGCGCAGGCGCTGTCGCTGGCGGTGGTTGTGGGTGGCGTTGTGCAACTGGCGCTGGTCTGGTGGTCGGCGCGCAAGGCCGGTGTGTCCTTGCGCCTGCGCCGGCCGCGGCTGACGCCGGGCGTGCGGCAGTTTTTCCGCGTCGTCATTCCGGCGACCTTTGCGGCAGGCGTCTATCAAGTCAGCATTTTGATCGACACGCAATTTGTGAGCTATCTGGCCGAAGGCTCGATGGCGCACCTCAATTATGCGGACCGGCTGAACCAATTGCCGCTGGGCATTATCGGCACGGCGCTTGGCACGGCGATTTTGCCTTCGATCAGCAAATTTGTGGATCAGGGCAAGCCCGAAGAAGCGCAAAATATCCAGAATCAGGCGCTGGAAATGGGGATGTTGTTGACCCTGCCCGCCGCCGCCGCCTTTGCCGCGGCCGGGATCCCGCTGGTAACGGCGCTGTTCCGCGGTGGGGAATTCCGCCCGGAAGATGCCATCATCACCGGCACCACGCTTGGCATTATTGCACTGGGTCTGCCCGCCTATGTGCTGGTCAAGGTGTTCACGCCGGGCTTTTTTGCCCGCGAAGATACCAAAACTCCGTTGCGGATCGCGATGTGGGTACTGGCCGCCAATATCGCGTTGAACTTTGCACTGGTGCCGTTCTTTGGCCTTTATGGCTTGGCGGCCGCGCTCGCGCTGACGGCCTGGCTCAACTGCGCCATGCTTTATGTGACGCTGCACCGGCGCGGCCATTTGTCCATCGCGCCCGATGTCGCGGCCCGTATCGCCCGCCAGATTCTGGCGGCACTGGCCATGGCCGCCACGCTTTATGGCGTTAATCTGGGCATTGGCGACTGGTTTGGCGGCTCCACGCTGGAACGCATGGTTGCGCTCAGCCTGCTCGTCGGGTCAGGCGGGATCGTCTATTTTGGTCTTGGCTGGATGATCGGCGCTTATGATCGGGATGCGCTTTTGGGGCTGCTGCGTCGGCGCAAGGCAAGCCCGGCGGCCGACTGAGACCCCTCTTGCGCTTGGCGGTGCGAACGGGCATCCGCCGCGGTCACGAAACATCATGGCGGAAGTCTCCACCCCCTTCTGCTGACAAGGAAGAATGAAGATGCGTGTCGTCTCTGGTATTCAGCCCACGGGCAGCCTTCACCTCGGCAATTATCTGGGGGCCATCCGCAACTGGGTGCAGATGCAGCACGACATTGATGGGGATTGCCTGTATTTTCTGGCCGATCTTCATGCCATCAGCCTGCCCCATAACCCGGCAGAGCTGGCCGCAAATACCCGCGAAATGGCCGCTGCACTGGTCGCCTGCGGGATCGACACCCAACGCGCGATCCTGTTCAATCAGGCGCGTGTGCCCGCCCATGCCGAATTGCAATGGCTGCTCAACGGCACAGCGCGCATGGGCTGGCTCAACCGGATGACGCAGTTCAAGGACAAATCGGGCAAGAACCGCGAAGGCGCGTCCATCGCGCTGTTCACCTATCCCGTGCTGCAAGCCGCTGATGTGCTGCTCTATCAGGCAACGCATGTCCCGGTGGGGGAAGACCAGAAACAGCATCTGGAACTGGCACGCGACATCGCCCAGAAATTCAACAATGATTTTGCATCAGAGGATGCACCCGTCTTTACCCTGCCAGATCCGATCATCCCGAAATCAGGCGCGGCCCGGATCATGAGCTTGCGCGACGGCAGCGCGAAGATGTCAAAATCCGACCCGTCCGATATGAGCCGGATCAACCTGACCGACGATGCCGACATGATCGTGCAAAAGGTGCGCAAGGCAAAAACCGATCCAGAACCGCTGCCGGCATCCGCCAAAGAGCTGGAAGGCCGCCCGGAAGCCGAAAATCTGGTGGGCATTTATGCCGCTTTAACCGGGGAAAGCGTCGATGCCGTTCTGGCGCGCTTTGGCGGTCAGGGCTTTGGCGCATTCAAGCCTGCCTTGGCAGAGGTGCTGGTCGAAAGCCTGGCCCCAATATCAACGCGCTTCAATGAATTGCGGGCCGATACCGCCGCCCTTGACGCCATTCTTATCGACGGCGCTGCACGGGCCGCTGCCCTGGCCGCGCCAACCCTGGCTGCAACCTATGCCGCGCTCGGCCTGCAACGATAAGCATGTTCAACCTCTGTTCAGCGCCCGCCACCCTATTTAGGATGCGGGTGCAGATTGAGGTTAACTGAGTCGCGTAAGGGATTGAACCATGTCGCCTTTTGGAAAGCTTCTTCGCCTGACAGCCCCGCTCATCCTGCTGGGGGCCGCCGGGTGCGCACAAAGCTTTAACGCCAAGGTCAGCCGCTTTCAGCAAATGCCGCCCGCACAAGGGCAAAGCTTTACCGTCAAGGCGGCGGACCCGGCACAGGACGGCGGCCTTGAATTTGCAAGCTATGCGCAACTTGTCGCCGGCAAGCTGACGGCGCTTGGCTATCGCCCGGCTGCCGCGAACGACACGGCCAATCTGGTCGTCAAACTGGATTACACGGTGGATCGCGGCCGGGAAAAGATCCGCTCTGCCCCCAGCGCCAATCGCTGCTGGGGATATTATGATCCCTGGTGTGGTGGCTTTGCCTATTGGGGCCGCCCCTATCGTGGCCGCTATCTTGGCTATTATCCCGGCTTTTACGATCCCTTCCTGTTTGGGCCGGGCGGCTTTGACAGCGGGATTGAAAGCTACACCGTCTTTACCAGCGAATTGAACCTGCGGATCGACAGCGCGGATAATGGAGAGCGGGTCTTTGAAGGCAAGGCGCAGG
>JBJOJQ010000104.1:0-6076 GCA_046046525.1 Pseudomonadota bacterium | reverse complement strand
TCTAGAAACAGCAGAATTCTGTGACCTAGCCCATCTCCGGTCCAGAGGTTGTGGAAAAAATATTGGCTGTTTTGGGGGTGAAATTGGAAAATCTCCAAATTTCTCCGTTCTGAAAAACCCCAGAATTCTGCCGTTTTTCGGCCCCCTTGGGGCAGTTTTGAATTCGCGCGTATTGAATGGTCGGGGAGAGAGGATTCGAACCTCCGGCCCCTGCCTCCCGAAGACAGTGCTCTACCAGGCTGAGCTACTCCCCGACGCGTGACTCGGGACGGATCCCGAAGAAGGCAGGCGCGCCCCTTAGCGAGCGAATGCACACGGTTCAAGGGCAAGCGCAGAAAAAGCATGAGATGATGTTTGGCGCGCAGGGAAATCTCGACAGCGCGCGCGCCTTCTTCTAACCGCGCTGCATCACATGTCGCTGCATAAGGGGTGAGTAATGCGCGCATTTATATTTCCGGGACAAGGCAGCCAGTCGGTTGGCATGGGCAAGGCATTGGCGGAGGCCAGCCCCGCCGCTCGTGAGGTTTTTCAGGAAGTGGATGAGGCGCTGGGCCAATCGCTCTATCGCCTGATGACCGAAGGGCCAGAGGATCAGCTGACGCTGACCGAAAATGCGCAGCCTGCAATTATGGCCAACGCCATGGCCACATTGCGCGTTCTGGAAAAAGAAGGCGGCATCCGCCTGGCCGAAAAGGCTGATTTCGTCGCAGGGCACAGCCTGGGCGAATATACGGCCCTGTGCGCGGCCGGTGCACTGGACCTTTCAACCACGGCGCGCTTGTTGAAGCTGCGCGGTCAGGCGATGCAGGCGGCAACGCCCGTGGGCACAGGGGCCATGGCGGCGCTGCTGGGTGCGGATATCGACAAGGCGCAGGCTTTGGCGGCGGCGGCCGCCGGTGACGATGTCTGCACCGTTGCCAATGATAATGACCCCGGTCAGGTCGTGATTTCCGGCCACAAGGCCGCCATCGACCGCGCGGTGGAGCTGGTGAAGGATCATGGCATTAAGCGCGGTGTGCTGTTGCCAGTTTCTGCGCCGTTTCACTGCCCGCTGATGCAGCCCGCAGCCGATGCCATGGCCGAGGCGCTGGCCACAGCCGCGCTGTCGGCGCCGCTCGTCCCGCTTTATGCCAATGTGACGGCAGCCCCGGTTGCCGATGCGGCGACGATCAAGACGCTGCTTGTCGAACAGGTCACGGGCCGCGTGCGCTGGCGCGAATCCGTGCTGGCAATGGTGGCCGCTGATGTCAGCGACTTTGTTGAATTTGGCGGGAAGGTGCTGGCCCCCATGGTCAAGCGCACCGCGGCTGATGCCAATGCGACCAGTGTGATCTCTATGGACGATATCGAAACTCTGTTGAAAGGCCTATGATGTTCGACCTTACAGGAATGACGGCGCTGGTGACGGGCGCTTCGGGGGGGATCGGGTCCGCCATTGCCAAGGCGCTGGTGGCCCAAGGCGCCAAAGTTGCACTGTCGGGCACGCGCGAAGAGGCCTTGCAGGCAGTGGCCACGGACATTGGCGGCGATACGGTTATTCTGCCGTGCAATCTGGGCGATCCGACCGCGGTTGAGGCGCTGGTCCCGGCCGCCATTGAGGCACTGGGCGGGCAGATTGACATTCTGGTCAACAATGCCGGCGTCACCCGCGATGGCCTTATTTTGCGGATGAAAGATGAGGACTGGTCAGATGTGATCCGCATCAATCTGGAAGCCGCTTTCCGCCTGTGTCGGGCAGCGGCCAAGCCGATGATGAAGGCCCGTTTCGGCCGGATTATCTCTGTCACCAGCGTTGTCGGCGTCACCGGCAACCCCGGTCAATCCAATTATGCCGCGTCCAAAGCCGGGATTATTGGCATGTCGAAAAGTCTGGCGCAGGAACTGGCCAGCCGGGGCATTACCGTGAACTGCATCGCGCCGGGCTTTATCGCGTCTGCGATGACGGATGTTCTGCCCGATGCCCAAAAAGATGCGCTCAATGCGCGGATCCCGGCGGGGCACATGGGCCAAGGCGCGGATATCGCGGCGGCCGCCGTCTATCTTGCCAGCCGCGAAGCCGGCTATGTCACGGGCCAGACGCTGCACGTAAATGGCGGAATGGCGATGATCTAAGGCCAAAGGCGTCCCAATCATCAACAGATGATTGGCCGCCCGCCTCACCATAAGGCTTGCATCGCAAAACAGGGCCGATTAGGGCTGCCATTTATATATTGCTCACACATGAACGAGAAGGGTTATCCATGAGCGACACCGCCGACCGCGTTAAGAAGATCGTCGTCGAGCACCTCGGCGTCGAGGCCGACAAGGTGACAAACGACGCCAGCTTCATCGACGATCTGGGCGCGGACAGCCTCGACATTGTCGAGCTGGTCATGGCGTTTGAAGAGGAATTCGGTGTCGAAATCCCCGATGACGCTGCCGAAAAGATCTCGACCGTCAAGGACGCGATTTCTTATATCGACAGCCACAAGGGCTGATCTCAGGGCGTTTGCCTTGAACGAATCGACGTTATCGAAGACGGTTTCCGGCTCGGCTGGGAGCCGTTTTTGATTCTGGAGCACGGAGAGACGCTTATGCGCCGCGTAGTTGTGACTGGGCTGGGTCTGGTAACCCCGCTGGGTGCTGATGTTGAGACGACATGGACCAACCTGATTGCCGGACAGTCCGGCGCAGGCCCGATCACGCGCTTCGACGCGACCGACCAAAAGTGTCACATCGCCTGCGAAGTCAAACCCAAGGACCATCCCTGGGGCTTTGATCCGGACAAGCGCGTCGACCACAAGATCCAGCGTCAAGTCGATCCGTTCATCGTTTATGGCATTGATGCCGCGGGTCAGGCGCTGGAAGATGCCGGCCTGACCGACATGGACGATGACCTGAAAATGCGCACCGGCTGCTCCATTGGCTCCGGCATTGGCGGTCTGCCGGGGATTGAAAGCGAATCGATCGTTCTCCACGAAAAAGGCCCGGGCCGGGTGTCTCCGCACTTTGTCCATGGCCGGCTGATCAACCTGATTTCGGGTCAGGTCTCCATCAAATATGGCCTGATGGGCCCCAATCATGCGGTCGTCACCGCATGTTCGACCGGCGCGCATTCCATTGGCGATGCCGCGCGGATGATCAAGGATGGCGATGCCGACATCATGCTGGCAGGGGGCGCCGAAAGCACCATCAACCCGCTGGGTGTGGCGGGCTTTGCCCAGGCCCGCGCGCTCAACTGCAGCTATAATGACCGCCCGACCGAGGCCAGCCGCCCCTATGACAAGGACCGCGATGGCTTTGTCATGGGCGAAGGCGCGGGCGTGGTTGTTCTGGAAGAATATGAACATGCCAAGGCGCGTGGGGCCAAGATTTATGCAGAGGTCGTCGGCTATGGCCTGTCGGGCGATGCCTATCACGTCACGGCGCCGCATCCCGAAGGCAAGGGCGCTGAACTGGCCATGCGGATGGCCATGCGCAAGGCCGGGCTGAACGCGGGTGATATCGATTATGTCAACGCGCATGGCACATCGACCATGGCAGACACGATTGAACTGGCGGCGGTGAAGCGCGTGCTGGGCGATGATCTGTCGGGCGCGTCGATGAGCAGCACCAAATCTGCCATTGGCCATTTGCTGGGCGGCGCAGGCGCTGTGGAAGCCATTTTCTGCATCCTTGCGATCCGTGACCAGATCGTGCCCCCGACGCTCAACCTCCATAATCCTGATGAGGGGACGGACGGTGTCGATCTGGTCCCGCTGGCGGCCAAGGCGCGGCCCGTGCGCGCGGTGCTCAACAACTCATTCGGCTTTGGCGGGACCAACGCCAGCCTGATCTTGAAGAAGATCTGATCCTGTGCGCCGGATCGTCCGGCTGATCGCGCTTGTCGCGGCGCTGGTGGCGCTGTGGATCATGGGCGGCTGGTTCACCTCTGGCCCATTGGCCAAGGACCAGATGGTCAATGTTGAACGCGGGGCGAGCCTGAGCCAAGTGGCGGACATGCTGGCGCGTGATGGCGCCATCCGCAACGCCGATACCTTCCGCCTGCGGGTTCGCCTGCTGGGCGGGGATGAGCCGATCAAGGCCGGGCGCTTTCTGCTCCCCAAAGGGGCCAGCCAACGGACGATCCTTGATATTCTGCAAGGCGGCCGGGTTGAACGGCAATTCGTGACCATTCCAGAAGGGATGCCGTCGGTCATGGTGCGCGACCGGCTGATGGCGATTGAGGGGCTGACGGGCGATATCCCCGTGCCCGAAGAAGGCTCTATCTTGCCGGACACTTATGAAGTGAGCGCCGGTGAAACGCGCGCCGCCGTGATCAAACGGATGCAGGATGCCATGGACGCCGCCTGGGCCGAATTATGGCCGGCACGCGCGCCCGGCTCCATTGTGAAATCACGCAAAGAGGCGATCACGCTTGCCGCCATCGTGGAAAAAGAAACCGGCAAGGCGTCTGAACGCCGCCTGATTGCCGGGCTTTATACCAACCGCCTGCGCATCGGCATGCGGTTGCAGGCTGATCCAACGGTGATCTATCCCGTGACACAGGGTCGCCCCTTGGGCCGCCGCATCCGCAAATCGGAATTGCGGGCCGACAATGGCTATAACACCTATGCCAAGGCGGGCCTGCCCATCGGGCCGATCACCAATCCCGGCCGCGCCTCTTTGGAAGCCGTGCTGAACCCGGAAAAGACCGATTATCTGTATTTTGTGGCCGATGGCACGGGCGGCCATGTCTTTGCCAAGACCCTGGACGAGCATAATCGCAACGTCGCCAAATGGTACGCCTTGCGGCGCGCACGTGGGGAAATGTAGCGCGCTATTCCCCCACCGGGTGCGGCATTTGCCCCGGCGCGCCCGTTGGCGGCTTCATCAGCAAAATCAGCGGCATAAACAGGATAAGCCCCCACATCATCAGCACGAAATCGTCGAGATATGCGATCATCGCGGCCTGCCGATTAATCTCCAGGTCAACCATGCGCAGCGCCGCCTCCCCCAGCACTTGATATCGGTCCGCGGTTGCCGGATCGATCATAGGCATTGAAGATGAGGTGATATGGCTCGACAGGTCTGAATGGCTTGTCTGCATGTTGCGGGCAAACATGGTCGACATGATCGAGATGCCAATGCTGCTGCCGATACTGCGGACCAGATAGAGCAGACTTGATCCATCGGTGCGATGCCGCAGCGGCAATGTCGCAAAGGCCAGCTGGTTCATCGGGATAAAGACAAACCCCATCCCAAAGCCCTGCAAAAGGCCCGTGTACAGCACATCGCGCCAGTCAATCATAAGGCCCCAGCGCGTCATTTCCCACAGCGAGAAGATGGTGATGAGAAACCCAAAGGCCACCGTTTTGCGGGGATCAACCTTGCCGGCAATGCGCGTTGCGATCAGCATGGAGATCAAGATCCCGATCCCGCGCGGGGCCAGCAGCATGCCCGTGTCGATCACATTATAATTGAACAAGGTCTGCAACATCGGCGGCAACAGCGCAAAAACGCCAAACATCATCACGCCAATCAGCACCATGAAGATCAAGGCGGTGATGAAGTTTCGGTCAGTCACCAATTCCTTGTCAAACATCGGCTTTTTGGTCGTTGCCTGATGCACGAAGAAAATCCAGATCGCCGAAATCGCAATGATCGCCTCGATCCGGATTTCCCAGCTTTCCAGCCAGTCCTCATGCTGACCGCGATCCAGCATCAACTGCAGCGTCGCAACACCAAGGGCGAGCGCGGCAAAGCCCAGACCGTCAAAATAGCGTTTGTTGACGGGGCGGCTGGGCAGCAGCCACAACAGGATAAGGACCGTCGGGATGCCAATCGGCAGGTTGATGTAGAAGCACCAGCGCCAATCATAGCTTTGGGTCAGCCACCCGCCAATCATTGGCCCGAAAATCGGTGCGACCATAACCCCCATGCCCCACATGGCCATGGCCTTGGGCGCACGTTCAGGCGGGTTGATATCCAGCAGAATCGATTGGGAGAGCGGCGCGATAAAGGCGGCGCAGACGCCCTGCAACACCCGGAAAATGACCATTTCGGTCAAGTTGACGGCAATGCCGCACAACATGGAGGTGATGATGAAGCCAATCAC
>JBJOJQ010000133.1:0-2819 GCA_046046525.1 Pseudomonadota bacterium | reverse complement strand
GGCGGAGATGGGCTCCGGGTCATGCCCGGAGCACAGTGGTCCCCGCCCCGTACTCCGGCCTTGTGCCGGAGCCCAGACAGCTCAACATCCCGCCTTAGGCGGCCAATTCCTCAGCGCTGAGATCATAAAGGCCTTCGGCGCCCGCGGTGACGGACCCGGCAAGGCCCAGAGCTTCGCTGACCATATGGGTGAGATAGAAGCGCGCGGTGACGGTTTTGGCCTTGAGGAAGGCCGGGTCCCCTGCGCCTTGCGCCAGCAGTTCCGCCGCAACCCGGCCCTGACGCTCCATCAGCCAGCCGCAGGTCATGACAGACACCATCGTCAGATAGGGATAGCTTGCAGCCAGACGATCATCGACATCGCTTTCGAGCAGATGCGCTGTCAGCTTTTCGACCAGATCGACGAGCGCGATGAGACGCGCGTCCTGCGCCTCGGCCCGAATATCTGCGATGAGCGCAGCCATGCCCGTCCCACCATCGCCGGCGAGCTTGCGCCCAACCAGATCGGCCGCCTGAATGCCATTCGTCCCTTCATAAATCGGGGCGATGCGCGCGTCGCGATAATGCTGGGCGGCGCCAGTTTCCTCGACAAAGCCCATGCCGCCATGGATCTGGATACCGATGCTGGCGACTTCGCAGCCAATATCGGTGCCATAGGCCTTGGCCAGCGGCGTCAGCAGATCAACCCGCGTCCGCGCGCCTTCTACGCCCAAACGCGCGCGATCGACATTGCCCGCGGCAAGATACAGCAACGCCCGGGCGCCTTCGGTCAACGCCTTCATGCGCAGCAACATGCGGCGCACATCGGGATGTTCGATAATCGGCACGGGCTGGCCGCCGCTATTCGGGCGGGCCGACTGGATGCGATCCCGCGCATAAGACAGCGCCTGTTGCGTCGCCCGCTCTGCAATCTGGACACCCTGCAACCCGACATTGAGACGCGCATTGTTCATCATCGTGAACATCGCCCGCATGCCGCCCATTTCCGGGCCAATCAGCCAGCCATGGCAATCATCATTATCCCCATAAGACATGACGCATGTGGGGGAGCTGTGGATGCCCAGCTTATGTTCAATCGATACACAGCGCAGATCATTGCGTGTGCCATCCGGGCGGATTTTGGGCACAAGAAACAGCGAGATCCCCTTGGTGCCCGCCGGTGCACCCGGCGTGCGGGCGAGGACAAGATGGACGATGTTATCGACCAGATCATGCTCGCCAAAGGTAATGTAAATCTTTGTTCCCTTGATCCGGTAGCTGCCGTCCGCGGCCGGTTGCGCCGTGGTGCGCAACGCGCCGACATCAGATCCGGCCTGCGGTTCGGTCAGGTTCATCGTGCCAGACCATTCACCCGTGATCAGCTTTGGCAGATACATGGCCTGCTGCTCTGGACTGCCATGGGCGGCAATCGCCTCAATCGCGCCTGATGTCAGGATGGGGCACAGGCCAAAGCCCATATTCGCGCTGCCCAGATCTTCCAGCACGACAAAGCCCAGCGCAAAGGGCAGGCCCTGCCCGCCAAATTCGGGCGGACAATCAAGCGTGCCCCAACCCCCGTCAACATAAGCGCGATACGCCTCTTTAAAGCCGGTCGGCATGGTCACGGTTCCATCGGACCATTTGGGCATCTGCGTATCACCGACACGATTTGTCGGCGCCCATTCCCCTGCGGCCAGCGCGGCTGCCCCGTCCAAAATGGCATCGATCATATCCGGTGACGCCGCCTCAAAGGCCGGATGTGCGGCCAGTTCGGCAATATGGGTCACATGATCCAGCACGAAACGCTGTTCGGCAACGGGTGGGGTATAGGACATGCAGGACTCTCTCGCGGTTGCAACCAGACGCTCGCGGCTATAGCGCTGCTGACGATGGACACAAACACCGCCTTTCGCACAGAAACATGCCCCTACGGCAAGGCGGGGGTGGATAAGGCTGCGCAGGTGATCCGCGCGGGGCAATGCGTCGCCCTGCCCACCGAAACTGTTTATGGACTCGCCGCAGATGCAACCAATGGCGCGGCCGTGGCCGGCATATATGCGGCCAAAGGGCGGCCCAGCTTTAACCCGTTGATCGTCCATGTCCCCGATCTGGCGGCCGCCGAACGGATCGCCGGGTTCAACGATCGGGCGCGCGCCTTGGCCAGCCAATATTGGCCCGGGCCGTTGACGCTGGTGCTGCCGTTGCGGGACAAGAGCGGCATTGCAGGCCTTGTCACCGCTGGCTTGCCGACAATTGCGCTGCGCGTGCCGGCACATCCGGCGATGCGCGATGTGCTGATCGCCTGTGGTCGGCCGCTGGCGGCGCCCAGCGCCAATGCCAGCGGCACCATCAGCCCGACGCGCGCTGCGCATGTTGCGCGCACCCTGTCTGGCCGTATTCCGCTGATCCTGGATGCCGGACCGACCAATGTCGGTCTGGAATCAACGATTATTGCTGTCACGGATGATGATGTACGCCTGCTGCGCCCCGGCCCGATTGATCTGGGGCTGCCGCTTCACGATAGCGGCGCGATCGAGGCCCCCGGCCAGATGCTCAGCCATTATGCGCCATCAAAGCCCCTGCGGCTCAACGCCAGGACCGCTGACGCCGATGAATGGCTGATCGGCTTTGGCCCCATAGCCGGGGATGCGAACCTTAGCCCAAGTGGTGATCTTGTCGAAGCAGCCGCCCGGCTGTTTGACCTGCTGCATGCCGGGGATGCCTCTGCGCAACCGCGCCTGGCCGTCGCGCCCATCCCCGCTGGCGGGCTGGGCGACGCGATCAATGATCGGCTGAAACGGGCCGCTGCCTGATTTCCTTGCAATTCAGCGCCAAACAGCC
>JBJOJQ010000132.1:0-7894 GCA_046046525.1 Pseudomonadota bacterium | reverse complement strand
CGCCGACGCGGATGAAGATGCGGATGCGGACGATGCGCTGCTGCTTGACGCGCTGGCCACCACAACAACAGGGCCACCGCCATAGCCGCCAAAACCGGTGCCGAACCCGCCGCCAATGTACACCGGGCGGCTGAAGCCCCGATCCTCTCGCTGGACGCCAGACGGGGGCGCGGGCGGGGCAAAGGCGGGTGCGGCCATAGGGGCGGTGGTGGTTGCAATCTCAATCATTTTGGGCGCGCATGTGACCGAGGTTGTGGTGATCCGCCGAATGCGTTTGACGACGCGGCGCGGCCTTTTCGCCACATATGGGGCCGGTTTGCGCGCAATGGGGCGGACCGACTTTGCCGCCATGGCCATATATGGGCTGTGATACCGACCACCAGCCTTGGTGTCTGCGACATGGATCGCGCCGCCACCCAGAACCGCCCCGCCGCAGGCGCAGGCGCACAGCTTGGCAAGTGCCATACGAACCGACATGGTGCCTCTTCCCTTATCTGCCCGCCGCACGCGCGCCACGCGGCGGCCCCAAATATGTCCCTGGCTTTTGCCATGTTGTCGGGCTGGGCAACCGCCAACGTGTTGCCAAGCTGTCCCATTTTTGGGTCTGTGGCGGATCGATGCGGCGGCCTGTGGTTAATGTCCCAATTCGGGGCTGATCCATCGCGCTCCCTGACCCTCAGCACCGGTCCCGCGACCAAAATCCACACCCCAAACAGGCGATTGTCTTTCCCGCTGATTCGCCGCCTTGTGCGGCGGAAAGTCGATCATTATAGGCCCGACATCCGAAGCTGATGCGACCGACATCACACGGTCCGTTTTGGGGAGGTAAGCCGATGGCGAATGCGGGGAAAGGCGAAGCGATTTTGAACGGATTTGATGAGGATCCGGACTATCGGCCGAGCGAAGACGAGCCGTTCATGAACAGCCGTCAGCTTGCCTATTTTCGGCGTAAGCTGCTCAACTGGAAAGAAGAGATCCTGCGCGAGGCGCAAGATACGCTCGCCACGCTGCAAAATGAACCGCTGCGCGAACCTGATCTCACCGACCGGGCCTCAAGCGAGACAGATTGGTCGATTGAATTGCGCACCCGTGACCGGCAGCGCAAGTTGATTGCCAAGATTGATGCGGCATTGCGGCGGATTGATGAAGGCGAATATGGCTATTGCGAAGTGACCGGGGAACCGATTTCCCTTGGCCGTTTGGAAGCCCGCCCCATTGCGACGATGACGGTTGAGGCGCAATCCGCGCATGAACGGAATGAGAAAATCTCCCGCGACGAATAGCCCGGCCTGCGTTTACGAATTTTCAGCAATTGCCCTCTAATCCCCGACGCATGACCGGGGACGATCCCAAATATCCCGACAATGCGGCCACGCGCGGTTTGCGCAGCGAAGGGCGCGATAGCCTGTTCCTCAATGCCGATATCCGCGTTGCCGGCGGGGTGGGGGCAGAGGCCATCCGCGTTCGCAACCTGTCTGCCTCTGGCCTGATGGCTGAATCTGCGGTGCTCTATGCCGTGGGGACAAGCGTTGTCATCGACTTGCACAGCGTGGGCGAAGTGCCCGGTCGTGTCGTCTGGTCGATGGATGGGCGCATGGGCATCGCTTTTCAGCAGGATATCAACCCTGCCAATATCCGTCAGGCGATCAGCAGCGGCCTGACTGCACCCGCGTCACAGATGCGCGCCTTTCCCCATCGGCGACCGGGTCTCAAATTGAGCTGACAGCCGTCGACAGGGCGCAATCCGCCATCATCAGCGGACAGGCGGGTTAGAAATGCGCCAGTTCTTCTTTGATTTTCAGTTTAAGTTTCTTGAGTTGGCTCAACAGAACCTGATCGGGCCGGGGCCGCAGGGCTTCTTGCCGGATGCGCTGATCGAGCTGCGCGTGCTTTGTTTCGAGTGAGACCACATGGTTAACGTCCATCTGCGACTCTCCTTTGTGCTTTAAGCCTGATGAGTAGATCATCAAAGCAGGGCCCTGTCTCCCCCCGATTCACCAAAACTCAGTTATCTTTTGATTTTTGAAGGACTAATGCGCGGCGGAGCACGATTATTGCGCGCTTGTCGTTGAATATTTTCCCGTTTACCTTTGGGCCAAGGAGGCGAAATGGAAACCCAGTTGCTCCAGGTCCGGCTTGAGGCGCTCCGCATGGAGCATCGTGATCTGGATGCGGCCATTGACGCTTTGGTGACAGCCGGCGTCCCAGATCAGCTGCGTCTCGCCCGCATGAAGAAGCGCAAGCTGATCCTGCGGGATCAGATCGCCTTTATGGAATCGCAGCTTATCCCTGATATTATCGCCTGATTTCCGTTGCTTGTGCCAAAATGTTGAGCAGGGACGCGCTTGTCGTCGGGGCAATGCCGCGCCGGTCCAGCTCCGCCAAAACGCCATCCCACCACCGCCAGAAGACGCGTAGATCCTCGGTCGTGCGCACATAGGGCGTGTGGCCGGGCAAAAGGCTTGGCGTGTGGAAGGACAAGTGAAAGACCCGGACCCCATCCGCATCGAGCCGCGCAATGGCCTCAAGCGCGCTGCGCAATGGCGTGCCCTCCGGCGTCAGCGGCACGCGTTGCAACAGGCGCAGGCGGGACAAGGGGCCGCGCAACATCCGCAGCCGGTGCAAGGGGGGCAGGCGGCGCAAGGGCCCGGTCCAGCCGGTGGTCAGCGGCAGGCAGATGATATCATCGCCCGCCGTCCAGGGGTGAAGCGGCAGGCCCCGAAAGTTCGGCCCGCCCTGCGCCCGATAATCAAAATGGCTGCGCACCGAGAGATCGAGCCGATACCCAAGCCGCGCGAGGATGGGGAAGCTTGCAGCGCGAATGCCATAGCGTCCGGCGCGATAGAGCAGGGGCTGGCATCCCAGCTGATCGGTCAGGCGCCGGGTCAGGTGGATCAGCTTCGCCTCTTCAAGTGCGTGCGGCAGGTTGGAGGCAAAGCTGTTTCTGGGGGTCAGGGCCTCGTCAAAGGGGGGCGTGACCCAAGGGTGCAATTGCGCGCCGACCGCACAAAGGCCGTCTTCCACAAGGCCGCGGATGATCGCGGCGCTCCGGTCTGTATCGATCATCGGATAATCGCACAGATAGACCGGCTGCACGCCCATGGCATGAAAGTGCCGCGTGGCGGCAGGCAGGGCGCGCGCCGCCGTTGTTTTGACATGGCGGCGGGAAAAGGGGGCTGACCAGTCAAATTCTTCTTCCGCATCGGCGCAGATCAAAAAGCGTCTGCCAAAATCAGCGGGCAGCGACAGGGCGGGCCCCGGATCAAGAACGGGTCTGGGCAATGACGGCTCCGGACGATTGCAGCCTTGCACATTTGGCTGTGTCGGATCGCATAGGCGCAGCGGCGCTAAAGAATTGCTAATCCCCGCCATCCTGCGCATGAAGCGGCGATGCAGCTGGATTGCCCCGCCATCATCTGTGCCCTTCGCCTGCATGGCGAACACGGCGTGATTGTGCGCGCCTTGACGCCGCAAGCCGGGCTGGTTGTGGGCTATGTGCGGGGTGGGCGGTCGCGGACGGCCCGGCCTGTGTTGATTGCCGGCAATAAGGTCACGCTGTCACTGCGCGCGCGCCATGCCGAACAATTGGCCAGCATGACGGTGGAACTGCTTGAGTCGCGTGCGCCGTTAATGGCCGAGGCGCTGGCCGCGGCGGCGATTGAATGGGTGACGGCACTGGCGGCGGCGACCTTGCCCGAAGATCAGCCTTGCCCTGACATTTACGAAGCGCTGGATGGCCTGTTGACGGCAATTGCTGCGGCCCCCAGCGCGCGCCGCTGGGCCGGGGCGCTGATCCTGTTTGAACGGGCGTTGATGCAGGCTTTGGGCTATGGCGGGACCATTCCCGATCTGGCCGAGGATTGGCCGTCCGTGATGGCTGGTTTAAACGCCAATGCCGCTGCTTTGGCCCGGCATCTGCTGGGTGATCGCCGCCGCGATATTCTGGCGGCACGCGAACGTCTGGTGGATCGGCTGAAAAGGGCTGTTGCCTAAACCGCGCTTTGCGGCCATTTGCGCGCCGGAAATGGAGAAATGGACATGCTGGTTGCCCTCTTGCCCGGTGACGGGATTGGCCCTGAAGTGATTGCGGAGGCACGTCGCGTGCTGGAAGCCCTGGCCTTGCCGGGTCTGGAGTTTGAAGAGGCGCTGGTCGGTGGCGCTGCTTACAAGGCCGTTGGGCATCCCTTGCCAGAGGCAACGCTGGACCTTACCCGGCGTGCGGATGCCATTTTGTTTGGCGCCGTGGGTGATCCCGATTGTGACCGGCTGGAACGGCATTTGCGGCCCGAACAGGCGATTTTGGGCCTGCGCCGTGCGCTGTCGCTCTTTGCCAATTTGCGCCCGGCCAAGCTGTTTCCCGAACTGGCCGATGCCTCTGCCCTGCGGCCCGAAGTCGCCCGCCAGATTGATATGGTGATTGTCCGTGAATTGAACGGCGACGTGTATTTTGGCGAAAAGGGCCTGCGCACCAATGCCGAGGGGCGGCGTGAAGGCTATGACGTCATGTCCTATAATGAGGATGAAGTCCGCCGGATTGCCCGCATCGGTTTTGAAACGGCGCGCGCGCGCAATGGCAAGCTGTGTTCGGTCGATAAGGCCAATGTCCTTGAAACATCGCAGCTGTGGCGCGATGTGGTCATCGAAACCGCGGCGGATTATCCCGACATCGCGTTGAGCCATATGTATGTCGACAACGCGGCCATGCAGCTGGTGCGCAATCCCGGCCAATTTGATGTCATCGTGACCGGCAATTTGTTTGGCGATATCTTGTCCGATCAGGCCAGCATGTGCGCGGGATCGATCGGGATGCTGCCATCGGCCTCGCTCGATGTGGATCAAAAGGGGCTTTATGAGCCGATCCACGGGTCTGCGCCGGATATTGCAGGGCAGGGCAAGGCCAATCCGCTGGCCACCATTTTGTCATCGGCAATGATGCTGCGCTATTCGCTGAACCAGCCAGCGGCCGCTGACCGGATTGAGGCCGCGGTCGCCAAGGCATTGGCCGCGGGCGCCCGATCGCCGGATCTGGGCGGCACCATGTCGACCCGGGCCATGGGGGATGCGGTTCTCGCCGCGCTGTGATCCGCTGTGCGTCGTCCCTTGAATCCCTGACCTGAAAGCGCCAAAGCAACGTCATGAAGCGAACCACCGGACAAAACCGCGCGATCACGCGCTCTTGGCGTCCCGCCACACAGGCTGTGCGTGGCGGCACCTGGCGATCGGACCATGGCGAAACATCCGAGGCGCTGTTTCTGACATCGGGCTATACCTATGACAGCGCAGAAACGGTTGCCGCCCGTTTCGCCGGTGAAGAAGCGGGGATGACCTATTCCCGCTTGCAGAACCCCACGGTCGAGATGCTGGAAGAGCGGATTGCCCTGATGGAAGGCGCAGAGGCTGTGCGCTGTCAGGCGACCGGCATGGCCGCAATGACAACGGCGCTTTTGTGCCAGTTGCAGCAGGGTGACCATGTGGTCGCAGCGCGTGCGGCCTTTGGCTCTTGCCGCTGGCTGACGGACAATCTTTTGCCCAGGTTCGGCATCGAGACGACGACGATCGACAGCCGCGACAATGATCAGTGGAAGGCCGCGATCCGCCCGAATACTAAGGTTTTCTTCTTTGAAACCCCGGCCAACCCGACAATGGATATTGTCGATCTGGCCTATGTCTGCGGCTTGGCCAAGGATCATGGCATTACAACCGTGGTCGATAATGCCTTTTGTACCCCGGTGCTTCAGCGGCCGATGGATTTTGGCGCCGATGTTGTCGCCTATTCTGCGACCAAGATGATGGACGGGCAGGGCCGGGTGCTGGCGGGTGCTGTTGCCGGGTCTGCGCAGTTCATGGAAGAAAAACTGCTTCCTTTTCAGCGCAATACCGGGCCCAATCTGTCCCCGTTCAATGCCTGGGTGATCCTGAAGGGCCTCGAAACCCTGGACCTGCGGGCTCGGCGGCAATCTGAAAATGCTTTGGCCGTCGGCCGCTTCATGGAACATCGCGTGGCGAAAATGTTGCATCCGGGGCTGGAAAGTCACCCGCAATATGCGCTTGCCAAGAAACAAATGGCGGCCTGCGGCCCGATTTTCTCTTTCATCGTGGATGGCGGCCGTAAGCAGGCCATGGCCTTGCTCAATGCGCTCGAATTGATCGATATCTCGAACAATATCGGGGACTCCCGGTCATTGATGACGCATCCGGCATCCACCACGCATCACAGCGTCGGGCCAGAGGCGCGCGCGGATATGGGCGTGGAGGAAGGGATGCTGCGGCTCAATGTCGGGCTGGAAGATCCGCAAGATCTGATCGAGGATCTCGATCAGGCATTGCGTTCGGTTGGGCTGTGATCGACGCCTTATTCCCTTATGTGGCACAGACACGCGGTGTCGTTGTGCGCGTGTCGGTTAATTACCTGCCAGAACAATCGCATCCATCGATGGGCCGTTGGTTCTGGGCCTATCATATCCGCATCGAAAATGACGGCCCAATGGCGGTGCAATTGTTGGCCCGCCGGTGGGAGATTTTGGACGCGCGTGGCATTTTGCAGATTGTGGAAGGCGATGGTGTGATTGGCGAACAGCCGATGATCGAACCCGGCCAAGCCTATGATTATGTTTCGGGCTGCCCGCTGGAAACATCATCCGGATCCATGGTTGGCAGCTATCGGATGCTGGGCGAAGATGGGTCGATGTTTGATGCAGAGATCCCCCGTTTTGCGCTGAAGGCGCCGTTGGTCAGCGGATGAAACGGACGCTGTTGCCCCTGAACGGTCTGCGCGTTTTTGACGCAGCGGCCCGGCATCTGAGCTTTACGCGCGCCGCGGATGAACTGGCTGTGACACCGGCCGCTGTCGGCCAGCAGATCCGCGCGTTGGAAGATGTGCTGGGCGTTGTCCTGTTTCGGCGGACGCCCAAGGGGTTGGAACTGACGCCTGAGGCTGAAAATGGCCTTGATGCCCTGCGTGCGGGCTTTTTGCAGTTTGAAGAGGCGGTCCGCGCCATGCAGGCGGGCCAATCGTCAAAGTCGCTGACGATTGCCGCTCCGCGTGATTTCACCGCCAAATGGCTGGCGCCCCGCTTGGCCGAATTTGGGCGCACAGACCCCGATGTCCGCTTTGCAATTGTGGCGGCCGATGCGCCGCCTGAATTTACCGAGGCCAATCTCGATCTGGCGATCATCTATGCCGAAGGCCCCGGTCCGCACGAAGGGCTGTGTCTCGCGACCGGCGCGCTGGTCACCATTGGGGCCGTTGATGGCAGCAGCGATACGCATATCGCCTGGCCCGGGGCACCGGCCAGCGATGACGCCACATTGCGCGTTGCCGATGCCGGGCTGGCGATTGATGCCGCCGCCAATGGCTTTGGCCGGGCGTGCGTCCCCCTGATTTTGGCGGAGGCGGATTTGGCGGCAGGGCGGGTCGTCGCGCTGGACAATGCCAAGCCCAGTCCTGAGTCTTATTGGCTGATCGCACCCTTGCCGCAATGGCGCCAGAAAAAGGTTAAGGCGCTTGTCGATGCGCTGGCGCGGGACATCGCCGCCTGATCAACAGGTGAGATTAACCGCCTGCCAATGTGCGGCGGGCAAAGGCCGCCAAGGCTGGGGCATAGGTCTGGTGCTCTGCCATCAGGACGCGCGCGGCCAGGCTATCGGCGGTATCACCGGGCAAAATGGCGACTTTGGTCTGCGCCAGCACCGGTCCGTCATCCAGCGCAGCTGTCACGATATGGACGCTGCACCCGGCCTGTGTGTCGCCGGCATCAAGCGCGCGTTGATGCGTGTCCAGGCCCTTATATTTGGGCAGCAGGGACGGATGGATGTTCAGAATATGGCCCGCCCATCCATCGACAAATGCCGGCGATAACAGGCGCATATAACCGGCAAGGGCAATGGCCTTTGC
>JBJOJQ010000127.1:0-7017 GCA_046046525.1 Pseudomonadota bacterium | reverse complement strand
GTGACGCCATCCGAAATCTTAAGTTCGCGCAGCAGCTGGTCGGCAAATACCAAAAGCTCCACATCTGCCGCCGGTTCGGCCGCGCCGATGATTTCGGCATCGATCTGGTGAAACTGGCGATACCGGCCCTTTTGGGGGCGTTCATAGCGAAACAGCGGACCGTGCGTTGCCAGCTTAAGCGGCGCAAACTGCTGCCAACCTTCGGTTAAATAGGCGCGGCACAGCCCAGCCGTAAATTCCGGCCGCAAAGTGACAGACTCGCCACCCCGGTCGTCAAAGCTGTACATTTCCTTGGACACGACGTCCGTCGTCTCGCCCAGCGACCGGGCAAAGACGGCCGTCGGTTCAATCACGGGCACTTCAACCCGCCGAAAGCCATAAAGCCGGCGGACGCGCTCAAACGCCGCAACGACATGGGTAAAACGGTCCGCCGTTTCGCCCAGCATGTCCTGCGTGCCTCTGATCGGTCGTGGGGTGTCTATCTTCGCCATACTGCGCCCCTATAGCTACTGGACCGTCCGCGCAAATCCCTGCATGAAACAGGCTGTTAATTTTCGAGGATATGATGAGACTTTGCGTTTTGATTGCGCCACTTGGCCTTTTTGCGACAGGCTTGGCCGCCCAGGTTATTCCCCCAGCCAAGGATGTCCCCTTCCCCGGCGCAATGACGTTGCAGGTGGACGCAACCGACACGGATCAGGGTATTTTCGACGTGCGGCAAACGATCACGGCGCCCGCGGCCGGGCCGATGGTTCTTCTTTTCCCGAAATGGCTGCCGGGCAATCATGCCGCCCGCGGCCAGATCGAAAAGCTCGCCGGGCTGGTGATCAAGGCCAATGGCCAGGTTCTCAACTGGACTCGCGATGCCGAAGATGTGTTCGCCTTTCACATCACCGTCCCGGATGGTGCGCGTGAACTGGATCTGAGCTTCAAATTCCTGTCCGCGACCGAACCAGATCAGGGCCGCGTTGTTGTCACGCCAGAGATCATCAATCTTCAATGGCAGTCGGTGTCGCTTTACCCTGCGGGCTGGGCAACGCGACGCATCCCCGTGACAGCGCAGGTCACCTGGCCCAATGGCTGGCGGGCCGCAACCGCGCTGCGGGTCGCATCTGCCAACGGAAATAGCGTGCAATATCAGACCGTTGACTATGAAACGCTGGTTGATTCACCCGTGTTTGCCGGCAAATATTTTCAGCGCATCGCACTGACCAACAACGTGACGCTCAATCTGGTGGCGGACGCCCCAAAATATCTGCGCGCCACGCCAGATCAGATCTCGGCGCATCGGCGACTGGTGGAACAGGCGGTTAAAGTCTTTGGGATGACGCCTTTTGATCAGTATGATTTCCTTGTCGCCTTGACCGACCAATTGGGTGGCATCGGGCTGGAACATCACCGATCCTCCGAAAATTCCGTGAACCCGGAATATTTTACGGACTGGGCGAGCGGCCCGGGTCGGCGCAATCTGCTGCCCCATGAATTCAGCCATGCCTGGGTCGGAAAATATCGACGGCCCGCTGGCCAGATTGTGCCGGACTTCCGCACCCCGCTGATCAACGATCTGCTTTGGGCGTATGAAGGGCAGGACCAGTTCTGGGGCTATGTCCTTGGGGCCCGGTCTGGCCTGTTCAGCAAGCAGGACACGCTGGATGCTTTGGCCAACATCGCCGCGACGCAGGATGTCCGCCGGGCGCGCGACTGGCGCGATGTCGGCGATACAACCCGAGACCCGATCATCACGGATCGGCGCCCAAAAGGCTGGGTCAGCTATCAGCGGAGCGAGGATTATTACAATGAAGGCCTGTTGATCTGGCTGGAACTGGATGGCCTGTTGCGATCCCGCACCAATGGCGCGCGGGGCCTGGATGATTTTGCCCGCCATTTCTTTGCCGGACCCAATGGCCGCTGGGATGCTCGCGGCTTTACGCTCGCTGATATCACGGCCTCGCTCAATGCGATTGCGCCTTATGATTGGGCCAGTCTGCTGCAAGATCGGGTCACGGGCAAAGCCCGCAATGCACCGCTGAACGGCCTGACGCTTGGCGGCTATCGGCTGGTTTATGAGAGTGAACCGACCCCTTTTTTCCGCGATGTTGAAAAGCGCAGTGGTGACGTGAACCTGACCTTTTCCCTGGGCATGAGCGTGGGCAAGGGCGGCCATGTATCAACCATTCTTTGGGATGGCCCGGCGTTCAACGCAGGGCTGACCACAGCCAGCGAGATCCTGGCCGTCAATGGCCGCGCCTATGCCGAAGATGTTCTGCGCGACGCCGTGGTGGATGCGGAAGGGGGCGAAGACCCCATTCGCCTGATCGTGCGAACCGGCAAGCGCGTCCGCGAGGTTGAGATTCCCTGGCATGGGGGGCATCGCTATCCCCGGCTTGAAAAAATCGCCGCCGGTGAGACCAGTCTGGATCGCCTGCTGGCCCCACGCGACTAACGTCTAACGTGTAAAGATATTGCCTCAACATGGTGATTTTCCGCCATGTTGAGGCTTTGCCGCAGCGCACAATAAGGCTAAGCGCGCTGCATTATGAGAATCGATCTGATCCCAGCGGGGGACAATCCGCCTGAAACCCTGAATGTCCTGATTGAAGTGCCGATTGGCGGAGAGCCGGTCAAATATGAATTCGATAAGGCGTCCGGGGCCTTATATGTGGACCGGATCCTGCACACGCCGATGCGCTATCCGGCCAATTATGGCTTTATTCCTCATACACTTGGCGATGATGGCGATCCGCTGGACGCTTTGGTCATCACGCGATCACCGATTATGCCAGGTGCTATCATCAAAGTGCGTCCGGTGGGCGTCCTGTTGATGGAAGACGATGGCGGCGGCGATGAAAAGCTGATCACCGTCCCGCTCGACAGCACGTTCCCTTATTACAGCGAAGTGTCTGGCCATGATGATCTGCCGCCGATTGTGACCCAGCAGATCGAACATTTCTTTACGCATTATAAGGATCTGGAGCCCGGAAAATGGGCAAAGATCACCGGCTGGGGCAATGCCGAAGAGGCCAAGGCGATTGTTCGCCAGGGTATGGAGCGGGCCAAAAAGGTCGGCTTTTAAGCGATCTTAAAGGGCAGCGGTCTCGACATGTTCGGGCCGCTGCCGGGCTGCAATCAGGCACCCGGCCACGATCAGCAAGGCCCCGGCAAAGGTGCTGGGCGTAACCTCTTCCTGAAACGCGAACCAGCCGACAATGGCGGCCCAGATAAAGGCCGTATATTCAACCGGCACAAGGATCTGCGCTTCGGCCCTGGCATAGGCCCAGGACAACAGCATCACCGACACAAAGGACAAGACCGCGGCCAGCGCGATGCCGGGCGCGTAATCTAGGCTGGGCACAACGGCCAGCCATGGCGCCGCGACAAGCATGGTCGCCAAAGCGAACGCATTGACGAAAAAGGCGACTTCCACCGGGCCTGCGATCTGCGCCTGCTGACGTTGCAGGATCAGATTATAGGCATAGAGCACCGCTGACACGAAGATCGCAGCCATGCCCCAAAGCGCCTGAATATCGTGGCCCATCTGCCCGACGCGCGCGGCAAAGATAACGGCAACGCCAGAAAGCCCCAGAAATGAGGCCAAAATCGACTGGCGGCTGATTTTTTCCTTAAGCAAGACCGCCGCCAGATAGAGCGTGATCAACGGCGCGATGAAGCTGAGCGCAATACCTTCGGCCAAGGGCACACGGGCAATCCCCCAGAAAAATGCAAAGGCCATCAGGCCCGCAATCGTGCCGCGGGCAATGTGCAGGCGCATCGCCGCGCGCCCGGGCCAACGGCCGCGCGTCCCAAGAAATGCAGCGCCGCCAAGACCAAAACCGACGATTTGCCGCCAAAGCATGGCGTTATAGGCCCCGATCGCGATGACAAGCGCCTTCATCACGCCGTCCATGATCGAAAAAAGCGCAATGCCAAGGCACGCGACAAGAAAGGCGGCAAGCGTGGAGGAGCGGTGGCTTGGCATCATGGCTCAGCGAAAACTGCCCATGCCGCCGCCGTCAATGTTCAGCTTTTGACCAGAGGCATAGGCATTTTCGGGCGACACGAACCACAATACCGCCGCCGCCACATCCTCAGGCACCGACACCCGGCCGAAGGGAAAGCGGCTGTCGAGTTCATGAATGTCAGACACACCCGACACCGCCTTGGCCAGGCGTTCGCCCATGTCAGACACGGTCAGGCTGGGCGCCACAATATTCACACGGACACCATTTTTCTGCTCTTCCTTCGCCAGCGTCAGCGCCAGCGATTCCATGGCGGCTTTGCCCATATTATAGGGCGCCCCATTGGCGGCATGGGTCAGCGTTGCCACGCTTGAAATCATCACAATGTCGGATCGGTCATGTTTGCGCAGATGGGGCAGTGCGAATTTTGACATATAATGCGGGGCAAAGGCGTGAACCCGCATCACGCGTTCCATTTCCAGCGGATCGGTATCGGCGACGGACTGGCCGCGACTGGCAATGCCGGCATTGTTGATGAGGATAGATAACCCGCCAAAATCGCTGGCAACGGCAGCGACCATTTCGGCACAGGCCGCCACATCATCAACCGACGCCGCATAGGCCCGCGCCGTGCGTCCCATGGCGGCAATTTCGGCAACGACCTTTTCGGCTTCATCGGCTTCGCGGCGATAGTTAATCGCCACATCGGCCCCGGCACGCGCCAAGGCCAAAGCGATCCCGCGGCCTATGCCCCGCGATCCGCCGGTGACGAGCGCAACGCGTCCTGCCAAAGATCCGGTCCCCACAGCGTCCTCTCCGTTTCTGTTTCCCAGAAAGGGTGATGGACGCTGTAGCCGGTTTCGGCAAGGGGCAGATCAGGCGGCGAGCTTGCGCAGCACGTAATGCAGAATGCCGCCATTCATGAAATATTCGACTTCATTGGCGGTATCGATCCGGCACAGTGCCTTGAAGCTGAAGGTTGACCCATCCTTGCGCGTCACCTTCACCTCGACCTCCTGACGCGGCTTCAGATCGGCAACACCGGTGATGGTGAAGCTGTCATCGCCCGTCAGGCCAAGGCTGGCGCGCGTATCGCCGTTCAGGAATTGCAGCGGCAGAACGCCCATGCCGACCAGATTTGACCGGTGAATACGTTCAAAGCTTTCCACAATCACAGCGCGCACGCCCAACAAATTCGTGCCCTTGGCGGCCCAGTCACGCGACGATCCGGTGCCATATTCCTTGCCGCCGATGACAACCAGCGGCGTCCCCGCCTCTTTGTGCTTCATGGCAACGTCATAGATCGGCAGAACCTCGTCGCCATAACGCGACATGCCGCCTTCAATGCCGGGAACCATTTCATTCTTAATGCGGATATTGGCAAATGTGCCGCGCATCATGACATCGTGATGGCCGCGGCGCGCGCCGTAAGAGTTGAAGTCAGCCTTCGACACCTGACGCTCCATCAGCCACTTGCCTGCCGGGCTGTCCGCCTTGATCGCGCCCGCCGGGCTGATGTGATCGGTCGTGATCGAATCCCCAAGGATCGCCAACGGCTTGGCTTCGACAATATCGGCAACCGGTGCTGGCGTCATGGTCATGCCGTCAAAATAAGGCGGGTTGGCGACATAGGTTGAACCCGAACGCCAGCTATAGGTTTCCGAACCTTCAACGTTGATCGCCTGCCAGTGCTTATCGCCTTGATAGACATTGGCATAGCGCGCCACGAACATGTCGCGGTCAATACAGGCGGCCATGGCATCCGCCACTTCCTGATTGGTCGGCCAGATGTCCTTCAGATAGACGTCCTGGCCATCCTTACCCTGCCCGATCGGCGTGGTCACAAAATCTTCTGTGACCGTCCCCTTCAGGGCATAAGCGACGACAAGCGGCGGCGATGCCAGGAAGTTTGCACGCACATCCGGCGACACACGGCCTTCAAAGTTGCGATTGCCGGACAGGACCGACGCTGCAACAATATCACCGCCATTGATCGCTTTGGAAATCGGTTCCGCCAGCGGGCCAGAGTTGCCAATGCAGGTCGTGCAGCCATAGCCGACCAGATTAAAGCCAATGGCATCAAGATGCGTCTGGAGCCCGGCTTTGTTGAGATAATCAGTCACCACCTGCGACCCGGGCGCAAGCGAGGTCTTGACCCAAGGCTTGGGCTTCAGGCCCAGCTCATTGGCCTTTTTGGCGACAAGACCGGCGGCGACCAGAACACCCGGGTTCGACGTGTTGGTGCAGCTGGTGATGGCCGCGATGACCACATCGCCATCGCCAATGTCATGATCCTTGCCGTCAACCGCCACGCGCTTAAAGCCGGTGTGCTTGTAAACCTCTGCCAGGTCCTTGTTGAACACATCGTCCACATTGGGGAGCGCGACGCGATCCTGCGGGCGCTTCGGCCCGGCCAGCGACGGAACCACCGTTGCCATGTCGAGTTCCAGCGTGTCCGTGAAAATCGGCTCTGGCCCATTGGGGTCAAGCCACAGGCCCTGTTCCTTGGCATAGGCTTCCACCAGCGCGATCGTATCGTCCGACCGGCCGGTCAGGCGCATATAATCAAGCGTCTTGTCATCAATGCCGAAAAAGCCGCAGGTGGCGCCATATTCCGGCGCCATATTGGCGAGCGTCGCGCGATCCGCCAGCGACAGCGACTCCAGACCGGGGCCGAAATATTCGACAAAGCGGCCAACCACGCCCTTGGCGCGGAGCATCTGGGTGCAGGTCAGAACAAGGTCCGTCGCCGTCACGCCTTCGGGCAGACGGCCCGTCAGCTTAAAGCCGACAACTTCGGGAATGAGCATCGACACCGGCTGGCCGAGCATCGCGGCCTCGGCCTCAATGCCGCCCACGCCCCAGCCAAGCACGCCAAGGCCGTTGATCATCGTTGTATGGCTATCGGTCCCGACACAGGTATCGGGATAGGCCACTGTCGCGCCCGATCCGTCTTCCGACGTCCAGACGGCCTGGGCGATATGCTCCAGATTGACCTGGTGGCAGATGCCCGTACCGGGCGGTACAGCCTTAAAGTTCGACAGCGACTTTGATCCCCATT
>JBJOJQ010000017.1:0-12382 GCA_046046525.1 Pseudomonadota bacterium | reverse complement strand
GCGGGTGGTGACGGCTTTGGCCGACACATCCACCATATGCGCCGCCCCTTCATCGTCGAGATGGGTCAGCTTGCTCATGCGCCCGTCAACAAATGGCGGGTTGCAGATTCGACATCGGCCTGACGCATCAGGCTTTCCCCGACAAGAAAGCAGCGGACGCCATGGTCCGCCATGGCGCGGATGTCATCATGGCTGCCAAGGCCGCTTTCTGCGACAAAGCTATAGCCTTTGGGCGCCCGATCAACCAGTTCATATGTCCGCGCAAAATCGACGGTGAAGTCTTTGAGATTGCGGTTATTTACCCCAATCAGGCGGGATCGCAGGCGCAAGGCGCGATCCAGTTCCTCGGCATCATGGGTTTCAATCAGCACATCCATGCCCAGCGCCATGGCCGTCGCTTCAATGTCTGCGGCCAGCCCATCGTCCAGGGCGGCCATGATCACCAAAATGGCATCGGCCCCCAGCGCACGGGATTCCAGCACCTGCCAGGGATCCACCATGAAGTCCTTGCGCAGCACGGGCAGGGGGCAGGCGGCGCGCGCGGCGATCAGATAATCCTCATGCCCTTGAAAATACGGCGCATCGGTCAGCACGGACAGGCAGGCCGCCCCGCCAGCGGCATAGGCACGGGCATGGGCCGGGGGATCAAAATCTGCACGGATCAGCCCTTTGGATGGGCTGGCTTTCTTGATTTCGGCAATCAGGCCAAATCCGGTTGCGGCCTTGGCATCCAGCGCCGCCTTAAACCCGCGTGGCGGGGTCTGGTGGCGCGCCTGCATCTCCAGATCGGCCAGCGATATGGCGGCCTTGCGCGCCTTAACTTCGTCGCGCTTTGTGGCGCAGATTTCATCCAGCTTGTTCATTGATCCGCGATCCAGCAGTCCAAAAGTGCCTTGGCCAGCCCCCGGTCGATGGCTTCGGCCGCCTCTTCCATCGCCTCGGCAAAGCGGGTGGCCCGGCCCGCCACGATCAGCGCGGCCGCCGCATTGGCCAGCACTGCATCCCGATAGGCGCCCGCTTCCCCAAGCAAAAGGCGGCGCAGCGCCGCCGCATTATAGGCAGGGTCGCCACCGCGCAGCGC
Organism: Pseudomonadota bacterium; assembly: GCA_046046525.1. Lineage (GTDB taxonomy): Bacteria > Pseudomonadota > Alphaproteobacteria > Sphingomonadales > Sphingomonadaceae > Aquisediminimonas. Next base: position 11,301 of record JBJOJQ010000017.1, on the reverse strand, counting down.
CTCGGGCGGATGGCGCGGCAGGCCCAGATCCTCGGGCGTGATACGCACCGGCTGTTCACCAACCGTCAGGCAGGTGCTGGGCCCGCAGACCGAAATTTCATCAAGCGGCTCATCCCCGGCGACCAACATCGCGCGGGTATAATCCAGTTCGGCAATCGCCCCGGCATAAATCGGCAGAAAATCGGGGCGGGCAACGCCAATCAACTGCCGCTTGACCCGCGCCGGATTGGCAAGCGGGCCGGTGAGATTGAATATGGTCCGTCGGCCAAGTGCTTTGCGAATGGGGGCAAGCGGTGCGAGCGCCGGATGGTGTTTTTGCGCGAATAAAAAGCAGATGCCGATATCGTGGAGCTGCGCTTCGGCGCGCTCTGACGCACGGGTGAGGTCCAGCCCCAGGGCCTCCAGCGTATCCGCCGCGCCCGATTTGGACGACGCCGCCCGATTGCCATGTTTGGCGACGGGCACGTCACAGGCCGCAACAACAATGGCAACGGCGGTCGAAATGTTCAGCGAATGGGCGCCATCCCCCCCGGTGCCGCAGACATCAATGGCGTCCTGTGGCGCTGTAATGGGGATCATCCGTGCGCGCATGGCGCCAACGGCGGCGGCAATTTCAACGCTGGTTTCGTTGCGCACCGACATATCGGTCAGAAAACGGGCAATATCCGCGCTGTCGCATTGGCCATCCAGGATCATGTCAAAGGCGGCACGTGCAGCCTCTGCCTCCAGCGGGCGGGTGGTGTCGGGCAGGCGCGTCATGGCCTGTCCTTCACGGGTAGCCCCGCGATGCGCATGAAATTGGCCAGCATGGCATGGCCATGTTCGGTGGCGATGCTTTCGGGATGAAATTGGACGCTGTGGATCGGCAGGTCGCGATGGCGAAAGCCCATGACATGGCCATCATCGCTGTGCGCATTCACCAGCAGACAGTCGGGAATATTTTCCACGACCAGGGAATGATAGCGCGTGGCGGTAAAGGGGGAGGGCAGATCCTTGAACAGGCCCGTGCCGTCATGCGTGACAGGCGATGTCTTGCCGTGCATCAGGCCGCCGCGCACCACCGTGCCGCCAAAATATTGGCCGATCGACTGATGCCCCAGACAGACGCCCAAAAGCGGCAGGCCGGCCTGTGCGCAGGCGCCGACCAGATCCAGCGAAATCCCCGCTTCATTGGGCGTGCAGGGGCCGGGAGAGATCAAAAAGGCCTTGGCCCCGGACGATACAGCCTGGCCAGCGGACATGGCGTCATTGCGCACCACATCGACCTCTGCCCCCAATTCCATCAGATAATGGACAAGGTTCCAGGTAAAGCTGTCATAATTGTCGATGACGAGGATCTTATTGGCTGCCATGCCATCGGCTCTAGGCGGGCCGCATTATTTTGCCAACAATTTTGCCAGATCCGCCTTCCAGAATTTCGCCCATGTGTGTGTGCCATGGCCTTTGGTTTCGGCACTGGCCGGGATCATGATGAAGTGCGCCTGGGGCATCTGCTTGGCCGCCTGTTCCGCCATCCCCAATTCCGGTGGATTGATGAAATCATCGGCAGAGTTGATCCACAGCACCGGCACCTGAATTTGGTTCAGTCTGGGTGCGGGGTTGTAATGGCGTGAACTTTCCAGCTGATAAATCTGGTCATTGGCATCGCCATCGCCACTGCGTCCGGCAAAGCCGCTTTCCAGCGCGGCCTCTGCGGCTTCGCGGCTGGGATATTGCGCTTGCAGGGCAACCGGATTGGCGCCGGCAATCATCGATAAATAGGTGGCGGTGCGCAGGCCCTGCACGGGCGGGCTGGTATAATTGCCGCCATTCCAGGCGGGATCAGCCTTGATCGCATCGACCGACATTTTGCGCCACCAGCGGTTGCGCCCGGCAATCGTCGTGGCGTTGCAGGCAAAGGGGGCCAGACGCGCCGCGACGCCCGGATAGGTCGTGCCCCAGACAAAGGCGTGCATGCACCCCATGGACGTGCCAAGGATCAGCTGCAATCTCTTGATGCCAAGCGTTTCGGTCACCAGCCGATATTGGGCGCGGACCATGTCGTCATAATCATAACGCGGAAAGGCCATGCGCAGGCCGTCCGACGGTTTGGATGATCCGCCATGGCCGATATTATCGGGCAGGATGATGAAATACCGGGTGATGTCCAGCGGCTGGCCCGGCCCATATAATTCATCGGCAAATTGCGGGCGGAAGAACTGCTTTCCCGTGCCGCCTGTGCCGTGCAGGATCATCACCGCATTGTCGATCTCTCCGGCGGCATTGCGCCGGGGCGTGCCCAAAGTTGTGTAATGGATCCGCAATTCGGGCAGGACTTCGCCCGTGCCAAAGCGGAAATCCCGGAAAACGGCGTCGGCTTCGCGGGCGGTTTCGGTTGGCCCGGCCATCACCGGGGCGGCCATCAGGCACAGCGCAAGAGCAAGCTTTTTCATCATGATCCTCGTCGCTTTTAAATGGGTTATTGGCCGAACCCCGGTTCACCCGCCACGCGCAGCGCTTCGCGTGCGGCGGCAATCAGCGCGCCTGATTTCGCCTCGCATTCGCGCTGTTCATAGGCGGGGTCGCTATCGGCAACAATGCCAGCACCGGCCTGCACATGCATGACGCCATCCTTGATAATCGCGGTGCGCAGGACGATGCAGCTGTCCATATTGCCATCGGGTGAGAAATAGCCGACGCCGCCTGCATAGGCGCCGCGCGTTTCCGGTTCCAATTCGGCAATAATCTCACAGGCGCGCACCTTGGGCGCGCCTGACACTGTGCCCGCCGGAAAGCCGGCAAACAGCGCGTCGATGGCGTCTTTGCCCTTGGCCAGACGACCGACCACATTTGATACGATGTGCATCACATGGCTGTAAAATTCGACCATATAGCTGTCGGTCACGGTCACAGTGCCGCCTTCGGCAACCCGGCCCACATCATTGCGGCCCAAATCCAGCAACATCAGATGTTCGGCGCGTTCCTTGGGGTCATCCAGCAGGGACGCCCGCTGATCCGCGTCTTCCAGCGCGGTTTTGCCGCGTGGCCGGGTGCCGGCAATCGGCCGAATGGTCACTTCGCCATCGCGCAGCCGCACCAGAATTTCGGGGCTGGAGCCGGTCAGGGCAAAGCCCGGAAAGTCAAGGTGATAGAGGAAAGGCGATGGATTGATGCGCCGCAACGCGCGATACAGATCAATTGGCGGTAACGGGAAGGGCAGGGTAAAGCGCTGGGCCAGCACCACCTGAAAAATATCCCCCGCCGTGATATAGTCCTTCGCCTTCAGCACCATCTCTGCATATTGCCCGCTGTCGAGCACGGGTGTTGGCTGAAGCGCGGCCGGGTCAAGATCGACCGGCGTCCGCTTGACCTCTGGCAAGGGGCGGGCAAGGCGCGCCGCGGCGGCCTGAATCCGCTCCACCGCTGCGGCCACCATGCGTTCGGCCTCACCCTGGCCGGGCCAGACCGGGGCAACCAGAAACAGCCGGTCGGCCAGCCGGTCAAACGCCAGGATCAGCGTCGGGCGGACGAAAAGCATATCCGGCACGTCAATCGGGTTGGGCGCCGGACGCGGCAGTTTTTCCACCAGACCCACGGTTTCATAGCCGAAATAACCCACCAGACAGGCCAGTGCCTTGGGCAGGGCGGGCGGCACATCAATATGGCAAGCGCTGACCAGCGCGCGCAGGGCGGTCAGGCTGTCATCGGCCAGCGGCTGAAAGGCGTCTTTGTCATGCGCCCAGTCCCGGTTGACCTCGGCCTTGGCGGCATAGGCCCGAAAGACAAGGTCGGGCGCAAGGCCGATCAGGCTGTATCGCCCGCGCACGGCGCCGCCTTCCACCGATTCCAGCAGAAAATCGCCGCGCCCATCCTCATACAGCTTCAGAAAGGCCGAAACCGGGGTTTCGGTATCCGCAATCAGGCTGCGCCAGACAAGCGCGGGTTTGCCCGACCGAAGCTGGTGTAAGGCCAGCGCATCATCGCCCTTATGTGTCACCGGGCTGCGGATCCTGATCCGGACAGGCTCTTGCGCAGGGCCTCTATCGCGGTGCTGTTCCGCTTCACCGGCAGTTCGGCCTTGATGGCCGTGGTGAATTGCCGGGTATATTCCTCGCCCACCGCGTTTGACAGCTGCGCCTGGGTTGCCGCGATCAGGCTTGGGTCCTCGGCCAGATTGCCGGGTTCAATCCGATCCAGCTTGACGAGGATCCAGCCCTGGCCGTCGCTGCTGCGGGCAATGCGGGCCTTGCCAGCGTTCAGATCAAACAGCAGTTGCAGCTCAGCCGTTGGGGCAATGCCCTGGCGCAACACATCGGCGCGGCGCGCGGACAGGGGACGCGGTGTCCCGCCCAGCGTGGCAAGGGCGGCGCCGGCATTGGCCTTGCCCAGCGCCGCTTCCGCCGCCTTGCGGGCCGCCTTGGCTGCACGATCAGCTGCGAAATCAGCCGCCACCTGTGCCCGAATATCCGCCAATGGGCGGGGCGCGGCCTTCACGATCCGATCAAGATCATAAAACACATCCTTGTCCGGCCCCAAGGCGACCAGCGCGGGATCATCATTTTCCTCTGCCTGGAACGCATCCTTCAGCACCGGCGCAAAGGTGGCATCAAGGCGATAGCCGGGCTGCGCCAGCGATGTGCCCGATGCGGTCAGCGCCGGGGTCGTCACGATGGTCAGCCCGCGGGCCTTGGCGACATCGTCAAATGTCTGGCCATTGGCGACATCTTCATCAATCTGCGCCAGAAGATCGGCAAAGGCATCCGCCGATTTCTGCTCAGCCAGCGTCTTGGCAATCTCTGCCCGCACCTGCGCCAGGCTTTTGCCGCCGATCATGGTCACGTTGTCGACACGCAGGACGTGCCAGCCAAAGGCCGACTTGGCCGGGCCAGCAATGCCGCCCTTGGCCGCGGCAAAGGCGGCGGCGGCCACGGGGTCTGCGCTTTGTTTGGCAAAGGCGGCCTTTTCTGTGCCCTTGATCGCAATGGCATCGGCCCCTGCGGATTTGGCAGCATCGGCCAGCGACATGCCCGCGCGCGCCTTTTGCGCAATCGCCTGTGCTGCCTTTTGGTCCTGCACAATCACCTGCGTCAGGTCGCGCAACTCGCGCGCTGCATATTTGGCTTCATCCTTTTTATATTGCGCGGCGATCTCCGCATCGGAGGGCGCGGCGGTTTTGGCGACCAGCGCCTTATCCACCAGCGCATAACGCAGCACGCGCTGTTCCGGCACGGTATACCGGGCGCGATTGGCGTCATAAAAAGCCTTCAGCGCTGCATCGCTGGGCGCCGGGCCCGTGGCAAAGGCGCTGTTCGGGAAGGTCAGGATCGTCCCGACCCGGCGTTCCACCAGCAACGAGGCATAGGTCAGTGCCAGATCGCGCGGCGCGCCGGCGCTTGCGGTCACGGGGACCAGCAGGTGGCGAATGGCAATGCTTTGATCAACATCGGCGCGGAATTGCTCCTCGGTCAGGCCGCGCTCGCTCAACGCCTGACGATAGCGCGCGTCATCGAATTTACCGGTGGCCCCTTTAAAGGCGGAAATGCTTGCGATTTCGGCATCGCCCAGCCGATCGCTGACCACCATGCCATGTTCTTCCCCAAAGGCGCGCACCGTTAACAAATCGGTCAATTGCGCGATCATCTGGTCCAGAACGCCGCCCTTCATAAATTCGGGCATGGTGACTTCGGGGCGCTCCTGGCGCACCTGCTGCAACTCCAGCTGCATCCGCTGCGAGACATCGTTGACGCTTAGCGATCGGTCGCCGACGCGCACCACATCATTGTCGCCAACCCCGCCCAGGGCCCCCATGCTGGATGGTGTGCCGACACCGGTCACGATAAAGGCCACCATAAGCAGACCAAGCAGGCCAATAACGGCCCAGGATGAAAGTGCGCGCCGGAAAAAGGACAGCATCGGGGAAGAGTCTCCAAACCTAATTGCCGACGCATTAGAGGCGCCAGCGCAGGTCATCAAGCATAAGCGAGGCTGGCATCCCGAACTTCGCTTTGCTAACGCCCCACCAGACCACGAAAAAGGAAGGCAGACATGGCGTTGAGAAAGCTTGTAGCGGGCAATTGGAAGATGAATGGCAGCCGCGCCGCTTTGCCGGAAATCAAGGCCATTGCCGCTGCGGCTGCGGCCCATGGCGATGTGGATGTGGCCATTGGCGTGCCCGCGACGCTGATCACCCCTGCGGCAGAGGCAGCGCCGGGTTTCGCGATTGGCGGGCAGGATTGCCACTGGAACGCCAGCGGCGCGCACACCGGATGCCTGTCGGCCGCCATGCTGGCCGAAGCGGGCGCGCAGTTTGTCATTCTGGGCCATAGCGAACGCCGGACCGATCATCATGAAACCAGCGCCGAGGTGCTGAAAAAGGCCGAAGCCGCTGTCGCCCAGGGGCTGATGGCGATCATCTGTGTCGGTGAAACAGAGGCAGAGCGCGATGCCGGCCAGGCCGTCGCTGTGGTGACGCAGCAGATCCGGGAATCGCTGCCGCCCGCATCCACGGGCGCGACAACGGCCATTGCCTATGAACCCGTCTGGGCGATCGGCACCGGGCGGACGCCCTCCACCGCAGATGTGGCGGACATGCACGCCGCCATTCGCGCTGAGCTGTTGGCGTTGCTGGGGACGGCCGGGGCCAGCGTCCGCATTCTTTATGGCGGATCGGTCAAGGCATCCAATGCTGCGGAATTGCTTCATGTGCCGGATGTGGATGGTGCTTTGGTGGGCGGTGCCAGCCTGAAGGCCGCTGATTTTGTGCCAATTATCGAGGCTGCCCGCGCCTAGGCCGGGGCCGATCACCGGCCAAGGTTGATCGCGGCCGTGTGCTCGGCTAAGGCGCAGCCAGATTTTTTGGTCGATCGTTTTTCTGTAAGAGAGTTCAGTCTCAGATGTTCACCTTCCTGCTCGTCGTTCACGTCATCGTCGCGGTTGCGCTGGTGGGTGTTATTCTGGTTCAGCGCTCGGAAGGCGGCGGCCTGACCGGCGGCAGCCCAACCGGCCTGATGTCGGCGCGCGGCGCGGGGAGCTTCATCACACGCGCAACAACCATTCTTGCGACGATTTTCATCCTGTTGTCGATTGCTCTTGCGGCGATTGCCACCGTCAGCACAAAGCCGGATACGATTGACGCCAGCCTGGCCCGTCCGACCACACCGGCGGCTGGCGATGCTGGCGCGAACAGCACCGCCCCGGCGGATACCGCACCGGTGCCGCTGGCTGTGCCGGGTGCACCGGCCCAGGCCCCGTCGGGCAAGACCAACTAATCCCCAAATTATTTTCGGATCCCGGATTCGGTCCCTTGCCGAATCCACCCGGGTCCGCTTACGGCTCTTCTCCCATGGCGCGGTTCATTTTCATCACCGGCGGCGTGGTCTCCTCGCTTGGCAAAGGGCTTATGGCAGCATCGCTGGCTGCCCTGTTGCAGGCGCGTGGCTACAAGGTTCGCATTCGTAAGTTCGACCCGTATCTCAATGTGGATCCGGGCACGATGTCCCCTTATCAACATGGTGAGGTCTATGTGACCGATGACGGGGCGGAAACCGACCTCGATCTTGGCCATTATGAACGCTTTACCGGTGTATCGGCGCGGCAGTCTGACAATGTGACCTCGGGTCGCATCTATCAACAGATCATCCAGAAGGAACGTCGCGGCGATTATCTGGGGGCAACGGTGCAGGTCATCCCGCATGTCACCGATGCGATTAAGGATTTCGCCAAGGCCGATACCGATGGCCTTGATTTCGTGCTGTGTGAAATTGGCGGCACCGTGGGCGATATTGAATCCCTGCCGTTCATTGAGGCGATCCGCCAGTTGCGCAACGAATTGGGGCGTGAACAGACGGTATTCGCTCATGTCACGCTGGTGCCTTATGTCGCCGCCGCGGGTGAGCTGAAGACCAAGCCGACCCAGCATTCGGTGCGCGAATTGACAAGCCTTGGCATTCAACCCGACGTGCTGATCTGCCGGTGTGAACATCCGCTGCCAGAAAATGAACGGGCGAAGATCGCGCTCTTCTGCAATGTCCGCAAGGAAGCCGTTATCCCGGCGCTTGATGCCAAGTCGATTTATGGCGTGCCGCTGCAATATCATGCCGAAGGGCTGGATGCAGAGGTTTTGCGCGCCTTTGGCATATAGCCCGGCCCGGATCCTGATCTGCAACGCTGGATCGACATCATGGATCGCCTGACCAACCCGGAAGGGGAAGTCACAATTGGCGTTGTTGGCAAATATGTGGGCCTGCAAGATGCCTATAAATCGCTCAACGAGGCGTTGGTCCATGGCGGCATCGCCAATCGGGTGAAGGTCAATATCCAGTGGATCGATGCAGAGCTGTTTGAAGAAGAAGACAGCGATATCGCCGCGCGGCTGGAACCGCTGCACGCCATTCTTGTCCCCGGCGCCTTTGGGGAACGTGGGGCACAGGGCAAGATTGAAAGCATTCGCTTTGCCCGCGAACGGCAGGTGCCTTATCTCGGCATTTGTTTTGGCATGCAGATGGCCTGCGTTGAGGCGGCCCGCAATCTGGCGGGCATTGAAAAGGCCTCCTCAACCGAATTCGGCCCGACGCCAGAACCCGTCGTTGGCATCATCACCGAATGGATGAGCGAAGAAGGCCTGCAAAAACGCGAAGAGGGTGGGGATCTGGGCGGCACCATGCGTCTCGGCGCCTATGAGGCGCATCTGACGGGCAACAGCCATGTCGCGGCCATCTATGGCACCTCCACCATTTCGGAACGCCATCGCCACCGCTATGAGGTGAACACCAAATATCGCGACGCGCTCGAACAAAATGGCTTGGTGTTCAGCGGCATGTCACCCGATGGCCAATTGCCCGAAATCGTCGAACGGCCCGATCATCCGTGGTTTGTTGGCGTTCAGTTCCACCCGGAACTCAAATCCAAACCCTTTGATCCGCATCCTTTGTTCAAAAGCTTCATCGAAGCCGCCGTCCGCCAAAGCCGCTTGGTCTAACACCCCCGCCGCCCGAACCCGGACGGAACAATCGGCACACACCACCCCCTGTACTCCGGCGCAGGCCGGAGCCCAGACGGGTGACGACTGCGGAAATGCTGACGGTCTGGCGCCCTAGGCTCCGGCCTGCGCCGGAGCACGGTGCGTTGCGCCGGAGCACGGTGATGTGCATCGGCGCATCTCGGCCTGCACCAGCGTGCGACCAAATCTCCCTCAGAAACTCATTTCGTCGTAGATTTTGGAGAGATCGCCCTGCCATTCGCCCTGATATTTATCCAGCAGCTGCTGGGCCGGGGATTTGCCGCAATCGACGATCTGGCGCAGCGGGTTGAGGAAGCCGCTTTCATTATCGCCCATGGAGTTGATCTGGCCGCGCGCGTTGAGGCCGGCGGTGGCGATGTCGAGCACCTCTTTGGCAAGATCATTCATCGTCCGCCCGTCGGGCATGGGCGTGGACAGCCCCAATTTCGGCACGGCATCGCGGATGCGTTGATGATCTGCGATCGTCCAATGCTTCACCAGATCCCATGCGGCATCCAGCGCGGCCTGATCATAAAGCAGCCCAACCCACAGCGCGGGCAGCGCACAAATGCGGTTCCAGGGCCCGCCATCGGACCCGCGCATTTCCAAAAAGCTTTTCAGCCGCACTTCGGGAAAGGCGGTGGAGAGATGGTCATTCCAGTCCGCGATGCTGGGCTTTTCGCCCGGCACAACATCCAGACGACCGTCGAGAAAATCCCGGAAGCTCTTGCCCGCGGCGTCAATATAGCCGCCGTCGCGATAGACAAAATACATCGGCACATCGAGCATATAGTCGGCATAGCGTTCATAGCCGAACCCATCTTCAAACACGAAGGGCAGCATCCCGGTGCGGGCCGGATCGGTATCTGTCCAAATATGTGAACGATAGCTTTGATACCCGTTGGGCTTGCCTTCCAAAAAGGGTGAATTGGCAAACAGGGCCGTGCCCAAGGGTTGCAGCGCCAGGCTGACGCGGAATTTTTGCACCATATCCGCCTCGCTCGCATAATCGAGGTTGGTCTGAATGGTGCAGGTCCGCAACATCATGTCGAGGCCCATGGTCCCGACGCGCGGCATATGTTGCAACATAATGCCATAACGGCCCTTGGGCATGATCGGCAATTCGGCGCGTGTCTTGTCGGGCCACAGGCCCAGGCCCAGAAAACCAAGACCCAGTTCGGCCCCGACTTCTTTCACCTGTTTCAGGTGGCGGCCGGTTTCGGCGCAGGTTTGATGCAGATTTTCAACGGGCGCGCCGGATAATTCCAGCTGGCCCGCCGGCTCCAGGCTCACCGTGCCGTCGCTGCCAGACAGGGCAATCACATGATCGCCCTCCATCACGGGTTCCCAGCCATAACGGGTGAGCGCCATTAACAGATCGCGGATGCCGCCCGGTTCATCATAAGAGGGCGCCCGATGATCCGCCGTCCGATAGACGAATTTTTCATGTTCCGTGCCAATCCGCCAGCGGGCAGATGGCTTCTCGCCCTTGGCAAAAACGCTGATCAGGTCGGCCCGGCTTTCGATCGGGGGATCAATTTCGCCGCTTTCAGTTCGTGTGCTCATGCCGGGTCTTTAGAATGATCCGTTTCTCGATGAAACGATTATCTGCCCAAGTTTCGCTCTGGCGCGCACGTTGGTTACCAGGTTCCAAAATCGCCCGGCGCTTGGCTGGTCCGCAATTTTGGCCGGGCAGGGCGGCGCCAGCCCAACCGATGCCGTTTAACAAGGCGCAGGCAGGGCCATTCGCCCTCTGTCGCTTCGGCCAGGCGCAGCCCTTGGCGCCAATAGGCGGCTTTGACCGCCGGGATCTGTGTGTCGAGCAGCCCCGCGAGCACCAATGTCCCGCCCTCATGCAGGATCGCGGCAAGCGCGGGCGCCAGTTCAATCAACGGCCCGGCAAGAATATTGGCGATGATCAGGTCATAAGGCGCGCGGGTCTGGATCAGCGGATGATCGGTGCCAGAGGCGACGCACAAGGTCAGTTGCCCGGGCTGGCGGCCTTGCGGCACGGCATTGGCAATCGCATTTTCAATGGAGATTTCAATGCTCACCGGGTCGATATCAGATGCGGTGGCATAAGCGCGGGGCCATAGGTGCATCGCGGCAAAGGCCAGCAGGCCCGTGCCCGTCCCAATATCGGCGATATTGCCAAAGCGGGCGCCATTGGTGCGCAGTTTGTCGAGCATGGCGAGGCAACGGCTCGTCGTTTCATGGCCGCCCGTGCCAAAGGCGCGGCTTGCTTCGATCCGAAACGGAACCGTTCCCGGCGGGGGGGCTTCGTCAAAGGACGATGTGTGCACAAAAAAGCGGCCGGACCGCAC
>JBJOJQ010000205.1:0-3002 GCA_046046525.1 Pseudomonadota bacterium | reverse complement strand
CCTGGCCAATACACGGATTGATGAGGCGCGCTATCAATTGGCGTTCCGGGCACTTGAGCTTTACGGGCAATTGGCATCGGCCCAGCGTGCTGAACAGGTGTTGCGTGGCGATGTGGCGCGGCTGAGCGCCTTGGGTGAACTGATCAGTCGCCGGGTGACCGCCGGGGCTTCAGCGCCGGTTGACCTGAACCTGGTGCTGACCCGCATCCGCCAATCTGAAAATGCGATGATTTCGCTGCGTACGCGCCAGCAAACGGCCCGTGACGCGCTGGGAGAGTTGCTGGGCGCGTCGGTGCAAGGTGCCGAGATCATCGTGCCCGACGGGGCGGCGCTGAGCCCGCTGATGGCTGAAACGCCACAGCCAGACATGGTGCCCCAGGCCTTGAGCTATAGCCCGGTGCTGCGGCGGGCAGCGGGAGAAATTGATGTCGCCCTGACCGACAAGCAACGTGCGCTGGGCGCGGTCAGGGGACGTCTGAAGCCTTGGCGCGCATTAGCCTGACTTTCGGAGCGGTGACGCGCACGACAACGGCCGATGCCAGCGGCGCATGGAGCCTGAGTTTTGTCAGTTCCCAAATCCCGGACGACAGCGACTATACGCTGACCGCCACGCAAACGGACCTGGCGGGCAATGTCAGTGCCGAGGCCTCGCGCCGCATCAAGGTGGACGCACAGCCCCCGGCAAAACCCGTGATCACGATTGTGGCCAGCGATGATATCATCAACGGCAATGAAAAGCTGGCCGGGGTGTCCGTGCGCGGCACGGCAGAGCCTTCGGCCACCGTTGAAGTGGTGTGGGGCAGCGTGACCCGTACGGCCCGTGTCGGCACCAATGGCGCCTGGAGTGTGAGCTTTACCGGGGCGCAGGTCCCGGCCGATGGCCCCGCGACGATCCGCGCCCGTGCCACAGACAGCACAGGCAATGTCAGCGAAGATACGACCCGCACAGTCAGCATCGATACGTTGAGCCAAACGCCCACGATCGATGTGATCTCGACGGATAACATCGTGAATGCGGCTGAAAAGGCAGCGGGTGTCACGATCACAGGCACGGCGGAGTCCGGTGCCAATGTCAGCGTGACGATCGCAGGCGTCAGCAAATCGGCGATCACGACAACGACGGGCATCTGGTCGGTGAATTTCGCAGCGGCTGACCTGCCGGCCGATGCCTCGGGGCTGGCCGTGACTGTGCAATCCACCGATGTGGCCGGCAATTTGAGCGCTGTGACCACAAGGTTGATTGATCTTGATACCGCAGCGCCGGCGCGGCCGACAATTGCGGTGGTGTCGGGCGATGATGCGATCAACGCGAATGAACAAACGGCGGCCGTTTCGGTGCAGGGCACGGGGGTTGCCGGATCGCAGATCACCGTGACCTGGGGTGGCGTCACGCGCACCACAACGGCGGATGCCGATGGTCGCTGGACCGTTGTTTATTCGGTGGCGCAAATTCCAAGCGACGGCGTGGTTGAAATGACGGCAACGGCCCGCGACCTTGCGGGCAATATCAGCGCGATCGATCGGCGGAATATCACGATTGATACCAGCACGGCGGTGCCAACGGTTATTCCATGCCGGGCATGGATGGCTATGCAGGTCTGTCCCGCGCGCTCTCGATCGCCGGCGAGACGCCCGTTGCGTTGATGTCTGGCACAGCGCCGCCCGACGCCGCCTTGGCCTGTCTTGATTTGGGTGGCGCCGGGTTTATTCCCAAAACCATGCCCGCGCGGTCCTTTCTGAACGCCGTTCGGTTTATGGCGGCGGGTGAAAAATATATGCCCCCTTATAGCGTCCGGGCGACGGCCCAAGCCTGTGTCGGCGGGGTTTTTCATGATCTTTTGACGGAGCGGGAACAGCAGGTCCTGCGTGGCCTGTGCGATAGTCTGTCCAATAAAGAGATTGCCCGCCGCCTGACGATCAGCGAGCCGACGGTCAAGGTCCATGCGCAGGCTGTCTTCAGGAAAATCGGTGCACGTAACCGAACTCACGCCGCCATTCTCGCCCGCGAACACGGCTTTTCCTGACATAGGGGCTGACCATCAAAGCGCCCGACGGGTTTCTGTCGGGCCACAACCGCCCATGGACGATCCGACCTGCGTTCGACACTAAAGACCGAATATCCACAGCTAAAACCGGGAAATTCCGCGCAATATCCTTTGATCTTTGAAGATGTGTCAAAAAAAGATATTCAATCTAGGTTAATCGGTCAGACGGGATACCGGTCTCCCGTTTATTAAAAGGTCGATAAATATGCGCGGAACAGTTTGCATTGCTGCCCTTTCCATTTTGGCCTCTGGGTGCTCATCTCTTTCAGGGAATGACAAAGCCGAAAAAGTCGAAAGCAAGGTTGCTGTTAAAGAAGTCAAACATGTTGATCTGAACTGCTCGCCGGAAAGCGGCCAGGGCGTTCCCCAATATGCAGGTGTGAACCGGATCAGTATCGATTTGATCAATAATCGGATTGACCTGTTCTCCAAAAGCCAAATTTGGCAATTTCATGGTGTCAACGACAAGTCGGCTGGTGGCGCCAGAGACATTGAGATTGCATATGTTGGCAGAAATATTGCCGCCTGGGGTATAAAGGCCGGGACGCCCTTCAACTTTTATTACGACACGACAAAATCGGCCGTTACCTTGGCGTATCTGTCTGCGGGTGAACCCATGTCTGTGACCTTTGCCTGCACCGCTTAACGGCGCGAGGGGAAGGGTGTTCGGGTGAAGAAAGGCCGGATCAAAACGGCCTTGGTCCTGGCCGGTTGATTGATATGGGGGCTGGTTGAGGCCGCTGATTTGGTTTGGCGCCGCTTCGCCGTCGCAGACCCTCATGGATGGTTGACCGCGTGTCCTCATGCGATGAGGCCGTTGCCATTCGGCCTGTCTATCTTATGTTAATGTCCCAAAGGGTGTCTTGAGGCAGACGGGCTTCGGCGTCACCCCACGCAAGAATTTTTCCGGATTTCGATGCCCGCCCACATGCTTGGGGCGCGGCAAGGGATCTTTTG
>JBJOJQ010000190.1:0-24617 GCA_046046525.1 Pseudomonadota bacterium | reverse complement strand
AAAAAGCCGACTAACCGCGCCTCTCCAATGCGCGCCCGTAGCTCAGCTGGATAGAGCATCAGACTACGAATCTGAGGGTCGGACGTTCGAATCGTTCCGGGCGCGCCATTTTTTCCAGAATCATTGAAGACCTCGCCCCGGTGCGGACCCTGCGCGGGACTGCTCGGCTCTGTTCCTGACATCCTGGGTGAAGCGGCCAGCCTCATCATGCGTTGCGCGCGCGCGATAGACCCATATCGACCACCCGTCGTTCGTCGTTTGCTCTTGCCGGCGACGGCGTGGTGAACCAGTATGGTGGTGAGGGGAGAGCGATCATCGACACCACGCGGGATCTGATGGGCCGCGATGCCGCCGAATGGCAGGCACGCGTCGATCTGGCGGCGGCGCATCGTTTGGCGGTCCATTTCGGCTATCACGAGGGTATCGATAACCATTTTACCGTGCTTGTGCCGGGGCATGCGGACCGGTTTCTGCTGGCGCCTTTCGGGCTGCATTGGTCCGAAATACGCGCGCGTGATTTCCTTGTGGTCGATTTTGCGGGCAATGTGCTGTCCGGCGCGGGTCCGGTTGAGGACACGGCGTTTCACATCCACGCGTCCCTCCATGCAGCGCGTCCCGATGTGGTCTGTGTGCTGCACACGCATATGCCCTATGCAACCGCGCTCAGCATGCTGGAGGCGCCGGACCTTTTGATGGCCAGCCAGAACGCGATTGGTTTTGCCGGGCTGGTCGCATGCTGCGATTATGCCGGCTTTGCGCTCGATAGCAGCGAGGGCCGGCGCATGGCCGCCGCACTGGGCGATAAAGCCGTGCTGCTGCTGCGCAATCATGGCGTCGTGGTGACTGGCGCGAGCATCGCCGACGCATTCAACAGCCTTTATTTCTTTGAGCGCGCGGCCATGACCCAGATCCTTGCCCAGTCCAGTGGGCACAAGATACGCCTTGTGCCCGAACCAGAACTCAGCCGCACGGTTGCGCAATATGCGACATCCGCACAGGTCGAAGGTCTTGATCGCATTGATCTTCATTTTTCGGCGCTGAAGCGGATGCTGGATCGGCAGGGCGCTGACTATGCGGCGTGAGGCCAAGATTAGCGGCCCGACAGGGGCCCGTATCCTGGTTGGCCTGATGGCTCTCAGTTTGTTTATCAATTACGTTGATCGCGGCAATCTTGCGACCGGCGCGACGCAAATCCGTGCGGATCTTGATCTCTCGGCAACGGCTTATGGTGCGCTCGCCGCCAGCTTCTACGTCGCTTATGCCATCTTCCAGCTGCCCGCCGGGGCCCTGTCTGACCGGATTGGCGGTAAGCTGGTGCTTGGCATTGGCGCGCTCTTGTGGTCGGTCTCCACCTTGCTGACGGGGTTTGTGCAGGGATTTTTGGGGCTTTTCGTCCTGCGCTTGATGCTTGGAATCGGAGAGAGCGTGGCGTTCACCACCACCTCAAAGATTATCGCCAGCAACGTACCGCGCGCGCGGATGGGCCTTGCCAATGGCGTGATCGGTTTCGGCTATCTGGTCGGCCCGGCGGTGGGCACATTGCTGGGTGGCTTCATGATGGCGCAATGGGGATGGCGCGCGACATTCGTTGTATTTGGCGTCGTCTCGTTGCTCTGGCTGATCCCATGGAGCCGGGTGCGGATGACCGACGCAACGCCGGTCGATACCCCGGACGCGCCATCTGTGACGATGCGGCAGATCCTCGGTCAGCGCGCCTTATGGGGCGCATCGCTTGGCCATTTTGCGGGCAACTGGAATTGGTATTTTATCCTCGGTTATCTGCCGATGTATCTGGAAATGCAGCGTGGCTTTTCAAAGACGCACATGGCAACCGTCGTGTCGAGCGCCTATCTGGTCAATGCGCTGGCGGCCCTTTTTGCGGGCTGGGCAATCGACAAGGCGATCGCGCGGGGATGGTCGCCATCGCTGACGCTCAAGGGCCCGCTCGCCTTGGCGCATATGGCCGGCTTGGTCTGCATGCTCGCCATGCCATCCATGCCGATCCATTGGTGCATCGCGCTGCTGTTCGTTTATCAGATCGCGCTCGGCCTGTCCTGTCCGGCTTATTTCATCATCCCGCAGATCATGGCCGGCCCGTCGGCGGCCGCCCGCTGGGTGGGGGTCCAGAATATGATGGGCAATATGCCGGGGATCATTGGCGTCTTTTTCGCCGGTGTTTTGATCGATGCCGGGGGCGGCTCTTATGGCACGGCGTTCCTGCTGGCCGGGCTTGTCAACATTCTTGGGCTCATTGGCTGGCTGGGCATCCTGCCCAAGGTTCGGCCTGTGAATTGGGCCGCCTAACGCCCTTTCCACGCTGGTGGGCGGCCTTCTGCGAACGCTCTTGGGCCTTCCAGAGCATCGTCAGAGGCCAGCATGGCGCGATAAGAGGGGATCGTGCCACCGCGCATCACGGCATAGCCCTGTGCCACGTCCAGTCCCTCTGTCACCCGCAGAATGTCGCGTGCCGCTGCAATCGCCAGCGGCGCCGATCGTGCAATGGTTTCGGCCAGATCCATCGCGCTGTCGAGCAACGCGTCCGGGGCGACGACACGGGTGACGAGGTTCAGGGCCAGCGCCTCATCCGCCTCCATCCGCCGCCCAGTCAGGATCATTTCGCGCGCCAGTCGTGCCGGAATTGCTTTTGGTAGCCGCAGCAGGCCCCCGGAATCCGGAAGCATCCCAAGCTGCGCTTCAGGCAGCCAGAAACGCGCGGCGGTGCTTGCGACGATCAGATCGGCAGCCAGCGCCAGTTCAAAGCCGCCGCCGACAGCCAAACCGTTGACAGCCGCGATCACCGGTTTGGTGAGATCGAAATATTCGGTCAGACCCGCAAAGCCGCCGGGACCGTGATCTGCATCGACCGCTTCGCCGTCATTCGCGGCGCCCAAATCCCAGCCCGCCGAAAAAAACCGCCCGGTTCCGGTGATGATGCCGACACGCAATTCCGGATCGTCGTTCAGTGTCTTAAAGGCGGCGTAAAGTTCCAGGCTCGTGGCGACGTCAATCGCATTGGCCTTGGGCCGGTTGAGCGTGATGATCAGAATTCCGGCGCGGCGCTCCGTTGTGACGACGCTCATGGCAAAGGCTCCCTCATCCGGATCAGTGCATCCACCGCGACCGCGCCCTGGGGCAAGGCCAGCAGCGGATTTACATCGAGTTCTTCCAAGCTATCGCTGTGGGTAAGGGCAAAGGCAGCAACGGCTTCAATGGCATCGAGCAGCGCCGGCATATCGCATCCCGCGCGGCCCCGATATCCCGTGAGGACGGCAGAGAGCGGCAACCGCGCCAATGCTGCTGCAATGTCGGCGCGGCTGGCCGGCAGCAGCACCTGTTCAACCTGCCGGAGCAGCTCAACGAAAATGCCGCCTGCGCCAAGCGTCATGAACAGGCCGAACTGAGGATCGCGGCCAACCCCGATGATCAGCTCTGCGATGGCGCCGCTGACCATCTCCTCGATCAGAAAGGTATCGCTCAGCCCGCCCATGCGGCGCCCGGCGGCGATCAGGTCCGCACGGCTGGAAAGCCCAAGCGCGACACCGCCGAATTCGGTTTTATGCGCAAGATCGGCGCCCACGGCTTTGAGCACAAGGGGAAATGGGGCAGGCAAAAGCCCGGCCTCATCGGCACAGAGCCTTTCCAATTCGGTCAGGGTGAGCAAGCGTCCACGCGGCACCGGCACCCCGCGTGCCGAAAGTGCGGCCTTGCTGCGGACTTCGTCCCATGTTTTTGGGGCGCTCGGCAGAAGGGGCGGCGCGTCGGGCAGGGCTGCAGGTGCTGGTTGGGCCCAAGCAGCGCCAATTTCGGCAGCCGCCGCGACGGCATGTAATGCCTCAGACAGGCCGCCTGCGGGCATAATGCCTTGATCGACCAACTGTGCCGCCACAGCTTCGGGCAGATTTTCGGCCAGCGAACTCGCCACGATCCGCACCGTGCCCTTTGCCGGTGGGTGCGCCTGCATGGCCGCGAGAAACGCCGCAAGGGTCACATCCCAATCCGGGCTCGTACAGCGATCTGCTCGGGGGAAATCGAGGATCAGCAGCGAAGCTTCAAAATCCGCGCTGAACATGCCCGCAAAGCAAGCGGTCTGGGCCGCTGCGTCGCCCCAAATATAGGTGTGGTAATCGAGCGGATTGGCGACATGGACCCGGGGGCCAAGCACCGCTTCAAGCCTGTCCTGCGTCATGGGTGGAAAGTCCGGGGTCTCAAGCCCGGCACGCTCGGCCAGATCAGCCGTGAGCGAGGCTTCGCCGCCGGAACAGCTCGCGCTGGTGATCCGGCGCCCGCGCAAAGGACCCGCGACATGAAGCAGCTTAAGCGTTTCAAGGAAACGTGCCGGATCATGCGCCCGGGCCACGCCATAGCGCGCGAACAGCGCATCGCACAGCGCATCTGCGCCCGCGAGCGAACTGGTGTGCGACAATGTGAGCGCTGCCCCCTTGGCCGACGCGCCGGTCTTGAGCGCGACCAGCGGCACACCCGCCGTCCGTGCGGCAAGGCAGGCTTCGGAAAACCGCGCCACCGATCCCAGACCTTCCAGATGAAGGCCGATGGCGCTCACCCGCGCATCCTTGATCAGCGCTTCGATCAGATCCGCCGGTGTGACGTCCGCACAATTGCCAACCGAGATGACATAGCCGATCGGAAGGCCCCGCGCCTGCATGGTGAAGTTGAGCGCCAAATTGCCGCTCTGGCTGATGATGGCGACGCCGCGCGCACCATTTGGATCGGCCTCAATCGGCAGGCAGCCATGTTGATCCGGCCAAAGCGCCACACGGTCGAACAGGTTGAGCATGCCATAGCAATTGGGCCCGATAAGCGGCACGCCGCCGGCTGCGGCCAGAAGTTCCGCCTGTCGCGTCTGCCCGATCTCTCCGCTTTCGGCAAAGTCCGCCGCATAGCAGATCGCGCCGCCGGCGCCTGCGAGGTCGCCGGCCAGGGCAATGGTGGCCGGGGCCGGTGCGGCAATGAACACCGCATCCGGGGCATTGGGCAGGGCTGCCAAATCGGCAAAACAGGGCAAGCCGCCCATCTGGTCCCGCTTTGGGTTCACCGGCCAAATTGGCCCTGAAAAGCCCAGCGCACGGCATTGACGCACCGCTTCCTCGGCCGCCTTGCCGCCCACAATCGCCAAGCTGCGTGGGCGCAGCAGGCGGGTCAGTCGATCCGCGCTCATATCTCCAGCGGACGCAGCAGCGCGCGGCTGATGATATGACGCTGAATTTCGCTGGTTCCGTCCCAGATCCGCTCAACCCGGGCATCGCGCCAAAAACGTTCGATGGGAAGTTCATCCATCAGCCCCATCCCGCCAAAGATTTGCAGGGCGTTGTCCGTCACGCGGGCAAGCGCTTCAGAGGCGAAGAGCTTCGCCATGGCCGCGTCGGTATCGGTCATCGTGCCCTGATCATCCTTCCACGCGGCGCGGAGCGTCAAAAGCTCGGCAGCTTCCAATTCGGTCTTCATATCCGCCAGCTTGAAGCCGGTGCCTTGGAATTTGCCGATGGCCTGGCCAAACTGCTTGCGCGTCGCGGCCCATTGCGTCGCCATTTCAAGAACACGCTGCCCGCGCCCGACCGAGGTGGTGGCGACCTGCAAGCGGGTGGAGCCAAGCCATTGGCCCATCAGATCAAAGCCTTTGTCGAGTTCGCCAAGCAAGCTGGAGGCAGGCACGCGGCAATCCTCAAAGATCAGTTCGCACTGATGGTACCCCCGGTGCGAAACGCATTTGGGGCCACGCCTGCGGGTGAGGCCGGGCGTGTCGAAATCAACAAGAAAGCAACTGATCGTCTTTTTGCCGCCGGCTTCACCCGTGGCGGCGCACAGAATGACGAAGTCAGCAACATCCGCATGGCTGATGAAGTGCTTGGAACCGTTGATCACGAAGTCGCTGCCATCACGGCGCGCAAAGGTCCGCATTGAGCGCACGTCAGACCCGGCATCGGGTTCAGTCATGGCAAGACAGTCGTGCCGCTCACCCCGGATGGTCGGGAGGAGATAGTCCTCAATCTGGCTGCCCTGGCACCCGCGCAAAATGTTGCTTGGCCGGGCAATCATCATCTGCAGGCCATAGCTGGCGCGGCCAAGCTCTCGCTCCATCAAGGTCGTGTCGAATGTACCCAGGCCCCCGCCGCCCAGCTCTGCGGGCATGTTCACGGCATAAAGCCCCAGCGCCTTGGATTTTGTACGGATTTCAGCGGCCAGATCTGCCGGCACGTCATCGGTCTCTTCGACCATCTTTTCGTGCGGATAAAGTTCGGTCTCAACAAAACGCCGGACCGTTTCAACGAGCATCTGCTGTTCGGAGGAGAGTTCAAAATGCATCAGCTTGGGTTCCGTTTGATGGCAATATTGCGTCCAGCCTGAGCCGGGCGCGGAAGGTCTGCATGGGCGGCAAGAACGGCCTGTACGCGGGCATAGAGATCGGATGGCATGGGCGCGCTGCGCCCGGCCGCCATGTCGACATGGACCAGCATTTGTTCGCACGTTGCCAGCAATTCACCCGTCTGGGCATTGTGCATGGTGTGGAAGATGTGCAGCCGCTTTTCATCCGCGTCGATCAGCTGGAGCGAGAGATCAAGTCGGTCGCCAAGATGCGCTTCGGCAATGTTGAAGATCATCGTCTGCACAGTGAACAGCGAATGGCCAGCGGCGCGATAGGCCTCGTCGATACCGATCATCCGAAAGAACGCATCCGATTGGTCGCCAAAGGCAAGCAGATAACAGGATTCGCTCATATGTGCGTTATAGTCGACCCAGGCACGCGGGACCGTCGGGCTGATCAGATGCAGGGGCGCCGCAATCGGTTCACCGGGCGTGATCGGCTTTGCCGCAACGCCCTCCAATGGTGTGCGCAGGCCGTGGCCGGCGTCTTCCAAATCATTTTGCGGCGTCATGATCGGATCCTTTTATATGTCCGGCCTGCCAGGCACAGATGCCAAGCGTCGTGCCTGACGCAAGCTGGGCTGGCGCGACATGGCCTGCCATTAGTCGGGCGCGACCGCGTTCGCAGACCAGCGTCGTGTCGCCATATCCCGCGACATCGATCAGCAGTTGATCCCAGTGGCGATATTGCACGTCATGGCCTTCGCTGGGATAGCGGCGGAAGGTCACTTTGCCGGTCACTTTGTTGGCCCAATACCCGCCCTGATCTGGCGAGACGAGCGGGTCGGCCTCTCCATAATAGAAAAACGCAGGCGCCGGGAATGCGGCGACGGGCGCAGGCGTATCGCAGAACCGGCGATATTCGCGGGCTACGCCGCGTGCATCGCCGCGCTGCCCCGCGATGAAATAGGCATGCGCACCTTCATCGGCGGCCCGGTCGACAAAGCCGGGCACTTTGGCCGCGACGCCGTTAGGTGGCATGGCCCAGAATAGCCGCGGTGCGCTGACTTGTTTGGCAAGCCCGTCGTTGAGTGTCGCCTCATCTGCGGTGCAGATGGGGCTATCCGCTGGCGCTGACGCAATTGCGGCGAGCATATGCCACGAGGTGATCCGATCGGGCATCGCAGCGGCAATATGCCCGGCAAAGGCGCCCCCGCCAGAGATTGCGACAAGCGCGAAACGCGCAATGCCAAGATGCGCCAGCACCTGCGTCACTTCGCTGTTATAGTCGGTGAATGACCAAGTCGGGTCAAAGGCGGTATCGCCCAGCCCATTGCGTTCGACGGCGATGATCCGCACCTTCAGCCGGCGACGGAGTGTATCGAGAAACGCGACCAGTTCAGGCGCGCGGGCGCTTGTGCCAACGCCGCCGACGAAAAGCATCGGCGTCCAGCCCGCTTCGCCCGTGTCCGTGAAATGCACCGAGCGCCCTTCGCGGGTTTGCAAGCTTTGCAGCGGCGTCCCGATGGGATCAAAATGATCGGGGAACGCGATCGGCTGTGCGATGGCCGGCACGGCAAAGGTCAGCACCGCCGCGGCAAGAAGGGACCGGATCATCGGACGGGCTCCGTCTCCAGATTCCTGTCGAGAACGGGGATCTGGGCATGCTCATCCGAAAGGTCGAGGCCGCGGCACAAAAGGAGGTAAACCGCCGCCGAGACAGGCAAGCCGATCAGCATCGAGATATCCGCCCCATCCAGCGCCCGTGCGACGGGGCCCATATATAGCTTGGTCTTGAAAAACGGGATCATCGCAACGAAGCCGATGCCGTAAGATGTCAGCCCGCGCCAGTTCCAGCGGCCATAGAGCCCGTCGGCCATGAACATCGCGCGGATCGAATAGCGGCCCTTTCGGACAAAGAAGAAGTCCACCAGGTTGATCGCGGTCCACGGCGTGAAGAGATAGACCAGGATGCCAAGGAATGCCTCCAGCGCGTGGAGCACATTCCCGCCCAGCGCCAGCGACAGGGACAGCGAGGCCCCAAAAACCGCAAAGAGGGCGATCATGCGGGCGGCGATCCCCAGCCGGATCGGTGTCACGCTGTCCACGACGCTGAGCAGAGTGAGCGAGGAGCCATAGAGATTGAGCGACGTGATCGTGATCAACCCGCCAAAGCTGCTGATGAGCATGATCGCCCCGAACCCGCCAAACATCGCGTCTGCACTGTGGCGCAGCGCGACCACAATATCCGCATTGGCAAAGGCCGCAGCCGCAAATGCACCGACAAGCATCATCCAGGCACCGCCCAGAAACGCGCCCCAGAAGGTCCACAGAAAGGAGGCGCGAATGCCCACGTCACGCGGCAAATAGCGTGAATAATCTGAGACATAGATTGACCAGCTCAGCTGGTATCCGGCCGCGGCAAAGAACTGGACAAGAAACAGCGTGGGCTTGAACGTGCCGGGTTGAAGCAATGCGGAAAGATCAACAACCGTGAAGAAGCCGATGGTGTAAATGGCCAGCACCACCAGCATGAGATAGGCCAGCAGCCTCTGCGCCTTGTGGATCAGATCATAACCCGCCGCTGCAATAAGGGCGGCGAGGCCGGCAAAGGCAATGATTGTCGGTCCTTCGGGCAGGCCGACCAGTTCCTTGACCGTGCTCGCTGCAAGTGACTGATTAAGCGCGTTGAAGCCGATATAGGTGACGAGCGCGACAACCCAGACCAGCAGCGCGCCTTTATAGCCGAACTGGGGCCGTGACTGGATCATCTGCGGCAGCCCAAGATGCGGCCCTTGCGCGCAATGGAGCGCCATCAGCAAAGTGCCCAGCACACAGCCACCGATCACCGCCAGGCTTGACCAAAACAGGTCCAGCCCGCCCACGACGCTGATTGCACCCGTGGCAAGGGTGGCCAGATGCGCGTCGCCGGTGAACCACACCGGCCAAAGGTGCCGCACTTCGCCCCGCCGCTCCGCCAGAGGGACATAGTCGATCGAACGGGTTTCAATCATGGCCATACGGTGTCGTTCTCCCCCAAAACGTCGTCTGGCCGGTCAGCCGGGCATCCTGATCTGGCGTCCCATGCCTTCAGGCTTTGGCAAATGCGCCTGACCTTCCACAAGGGCCTGGGCCGCATCCTGCATGGCCTTTGGCGCGGGTGCTGATTTTTCAGCCTTGGCGTCGACATGGACAAGCATATGCTCCGCGCTGGCGATCACCGCCTCTTGACGCAGGCTGATCATTTCATGGAACAGATGCAAGCGCTTGGCATCGCTGGCCAGAACGCGGGTGCGGACCTCAATCGGTTCGCCCAGCCGTGATTGGCCCAAGTGCCGGATATGCGTCTCAACCGTGTACCAGGAATGTCCCCCGGCGACATACGCCGCGCCGGCGCCGATAGTGGCCAAGACCACGTCCGTCGCATCACCGAACAGCTTGAGATAGCAATATTCGGTCATGTGCTCATTATAGTCGATCCACTCGGGTTGAACCGGCGTGGAGATGGTCAGCATCCGTCCGTCTGAGCCGGTGGAACCAATGTCAGCGGGTCGACCATCCAGCCGCAAACGGTGCGCCCGCGCCACGGCCCCTGCTGCAAAGTCATTGCGCTCAAGCGCGTGAGTCACATCGACAAGGCAGTCGTCACGCAGCCGTTCATACGTGCGCAGATCAACGCCGCCCGCTTGCTCGTCCGACTGACGTGAAATCGTATCAATGAGGTCATCGGTGAGCTTCGGACCGATGAGTTTGGTCCATGGCCATTCCATAGACGGGCCAAATTGGTGGAGGAAATGCCGCATCCCATCTTCCCCACCCGCAAGCCGATAGACAAGGAATGTCCCCATGAACGACCAGCGCATCCCGGCGCCAAAGCGGATCGCATCATCGATTTCGGATGCCGTCGCAATCCCGTCGTTGATCAGCCACAGCGCTTCGCGCCAAACGGCTTCCAGCAGGCGATCAGCGATAAACCCATCAATTTCCTTGCGAACATGCAGCACTTTCATGCCGATACGTTCATAGGCTGCGGCGGCAATGTCCTTTGTTTTCTGGCTGGTTTGGTCGCCGCCACAGATTTCGACCAGCGGCAGCAGATAAACCGGATTGAACGGATGGCCGACAACTAGGCGGTCCGGCCGCGCCATCCCCGCCTGCAGCTTCGTCGGCAACAGCCCGGATGTGGAGGATCCGATCACGGCATGGGCGGGCATTGCTGCGTCAATTTCGGCAAGCAACCGGATTTTCAGATCTTCGCGTTCGGGCAGGCTTTCCTGCACGAAATCGGCATCGCGCACCGCATCGGCAAGCGACGCTGCAAATGTCACGCTGCCCTCGGCGGGCAGGGCCTGTCCAAACAGCCGGGTCAACGCCCGGCGGGCATTGGCAAGGACCGCCGCTGTCTTGCGCTCAACCTCAGGGTCTGGATCATAGACCGACACATCAATTCCGTTGAGCGCAAAACGCGCCGCCCAGCCTGCGCCGATGACGCCGCCGCCGACAATCCCGACTTTCCGGATCTCATCTGCCATGTGCCGTTTTCTCCTAGCGCTTGGTCAGCTTGAGCTTCGCGCGGACGTCGGCCGGGCCCAGGATGCGCGCGCCCATACCGGTCAGGATCTGCACCGCGCGTTCCACCAGCTGGCCATTGCTGGCAAACTGACCGCGCCCAAGATAGAGATTGTCCTCCAGCCCGACGCGGACATTGCCGCCGGCAAGCGCGGCCATGGCGACGAATGGCAACTGATTGCGACCTATGGAGAAACCGCTGAACACCGCACCGGGTGGCAGCTGGTGGACCATGGCCATTGTCGTCAGCGGATCATCCGGTGCGCCATAGGGGATGCCCATGCACAGCTGGATCATGACAGGATCATCCAGCAGCCCGTCGCGGATCATTTCTTTCACGAATACAAGATGGCCGGTATCGAACACCTCCAGCTCTGGCCGCACGCCAAGGCGTTGCACTTCGGCCGCCATGGTGCGCAACATGCCGGGTGTGTTGGTCATCACATAGTCGGCTTCCGCGAAATTCATGGTGCCGCAATCGAGCGTGCAAATTTCCGGAAGCAGTTCCTGGACATGGCGCAGGCGCTCCATCGGCCCGACCATGTCGGTGCCAGCGGGATCAAGTGACAGGGGGTCTTCGCCGGGGCCGAAGACAATATCGCCGCCCATGCCGGCGGTGAGGTTGATCACCACATCGGTTTCGCTGGCGCGTATCCGCTCCACAACTTCACGGTAAAGGGCCACGTCGCGGCTGCCTTTGCCCGTTTCGGGGTCGCGGACATGGATATGGGCAATCGCCGCACCGGCACGCGCCGCCTCAATCGCAGCATCGGCAATCTGCGCCGGGGTAATCGGCAAAGCGGGGTGCTTGTCTGCTGTGGCGCCAGAGCCGGTCACAGCGCAGGTGATGAATGTTTCGAAATTCATGGCCATCCTCTTTTTCTGACGTGCAGCTTAACTTGTATCGGGCCGAAACAAATCGTAAAATGCGACAAATAATTGCAAAAAACGTCAATCTCTGACACGATGATGTGATGACGCAATCGCTTGCCTTCATCCTGATGCCCGGCTTTTCGGCGATTGCATTCTTTGCGGCGCTTGAACCGTTGCGCATCGCCAACCGCCTGTCCGGCAAGCCGCTTTTTGCGTGGACAATCCATGCCCCTGATGGGGATTATGCTGTTGCCTCCAACGGGATGCAGCTGCGCTCTGATGGCGCCTTGCTGGATGTTCCGCACACGCTGATCATCTGTGCGGGCTTTAATCCGCTCGACTGTGCACGCCCGGCCCTTTTGGGGCAGATTCGCCGCATGTGGCGCGCGGGCTGCCAAGTGGGATCAATCGACACCGGCGCTTTCGTGTTGGCGGAGGCTGGCATTTTGGGGCGGGAAATGATTACCCTGCACTGGGAGGCAGCGGAAGACTTTCGCCGGCGCTATCCCCAGATACCTGTTTCGACGGAACTTTATGAACGTCACGCCCGGCTGATTACCTGCGCGGGCGGGACGGCGGCGATGGACATGATGCTGGACGACATCGCAGCCCGGCATGGCATCGCGCTTGCCCAAGCGGTTTCAGACCAGCTGATCCATGACCGCATTCGCCCGGCGAGCGCGCCGCAGCGCACGATCCCCGATCTACAGACACCATCTGGCGGGGCGGTTGTTCAGCGCCTTGTGGCCGCGATGCAGCGCGGCATCGCCGTGGCGCGGCCTCTTGCCGTCATTCTGGCCGAAGAGGGTGTTCAGCGTCGCCAAGCCGAGCGTCTGTTTGATGCAGAACTGGGCATGAGCCCCGGGCGCTTTTACCGTGCGCTGCGCATCCGCCACGCTGTCGATCTGATGCGTCAGACGCGGATGCCCGTCCACGAAGCGGCGCTGGCGGCGGGTTTTTCGTCGCAGCCGGTTTTTTCGCGCGCATGTCGTCAGCAGTTCGGCCTGTCCCCGCGTCAAATTCTTGCGCAGTCCGCATTTGCGGCGGATTGACCGGGCCGGTCGCCGGTCAGCTGTCCAGATCGAGCGACAGGCTCTCTGTGTGGCCATCAATGGCAAGTGCCTGACCGGAAATCCGCTGCCCAGCCGGTGACATGAGGAACCGGACCATGCCCACAATATCATCAGTGGTGGCAAATGACCTGAGCGAGGACTGGCGCTTATACTCGCGCTCAACCGCATCGACCGTCAGCCCACGCGCCGCGGCATCGGCTGCGATCACCTTGTCAATCCGCGGTCCCTCAACACTTGCCGGGCAGAGTGCGTTGACGCGAATGCCTTCGGGCCCCAACTCCATCGCCAGCGTTTTCGTCAACCCGATCAGCGCCCATTTGCTGGCGACATAGGGCCCACGCAGCGGGCAGCCCAACAGCCCGGCATTGGAACTCATCGTGATGATCGCGCCGCCGGGCCCTTTGGCGCGCAGCAGGGGGATCGCCCCCCGTGTCATCAGGAACATGCCGTTGATGTTGACATCAATGGTCCGCCGCCATGCCTCCACCGGCTGGTCTTCAAACCGTGCGGTTGGGCCGGCAACACCGGCATTGTTGACCAGAAGATCAATGCCCGAAAGCCCGGCGCGCGCCAGATCCGTCTGCACGGCGTGGCAAAAGGCGTCGACCGCGACAGGGTCGCTCACATCGCACGCCAGGGCCAAGAGCGCGGGGTCGGTCTGCGCCAGGGCGATCAGCGCCGTCTCATCCTGATCGCAGACATAGACCCGCCAGCCATCGGCGCTCAGGCCCCGGGCAATGGCCAGGCCGATACCGCTTGCCGCGGCGGAGATGATGGCAGTCTGCATAGGGTTTCAATTTCTCGGGCATGGGGTGTTTTGCCGCGATGTATTGCACCCCGAGATATCCTGCGCAACGGGACTGCGCGTGCTGCGCTGACGTGTTCACCGCAGGCTGAAAGGCCAGCCCGCGTCCTGCACTTGGTCGATCACCGGCCCATGGGCGGCGTTTGACTTCGGCCCCTGCTCCACGATATAGTTGCAATTGAAACAATATCGTGGAGTGCGGCCTTTATGGCGGACCTGTTCGACAATCCCCTTGGGCTTGATGGCTTTGAGTTCATTGAATTCTGCGCGCCGGAAAAGGGCCTGCTTGAACCCGTGTTTGCGGCCATGGGCTTTGTCCATCTGGCCCGACATCGGTCCAAGGATGTCGATTTATGGCGGCAGGGGGAGATCAACCTGATTGCCAATTATGAACCGCGCAGTCCCGCGGCTTATTTTGCGGCCGAACATGGGCCATCGGCCTGCGGCATGGCCTTTCGCGTCCGCAATGCGCGGACCGCCTATCATCTGGCGCTGGAGAGAGGGGCAGAGCCGGTTGAAACCCGCACCGGGCCGATGGAACTGAATTTGCCGGCCATTCGCGGCATTGGCGGGGCGATTATCTATCTCATTGATCGCTATGGCGATGACCTCACCATCTATGACATTGATTTTGACTATCTGCCCGGGGTCGATCGGCATCCCGTTGGCGCTGGGCTGACGGCGATCGATCACTTAACGCACAATGTCTATGGCGGCCGCATGGACCATTGGGCCCGTTTTTATGAGCGGATCTTCAACTTTCAGGAAATCCGCCATTTCGACATAAAGGGCGAATATACCGGGCTCACGTCGCGCGCAATGACGGCACCCGATGGCAAGATCCGCATTCCGCTGAATGAGGAAGGCCGTCAGGGCGGCGGCCAGATTGACGAATTTCTGCGCGCATATAATGGTGAGGGAATTCAGCATATTGCGCTGGCAACGGATGATCTTCTCGCCAGCTGGGATCGGCTAAAGGCATTCGGCACGCGCTTTGCTCCAGCGCCGCCCCAGGCCTATTATGACATGCTTGACGCGCGTTTGCCGGGCCATGGGGAACCGGTTGAGGCACTGCAGCGCCGGGGTATCCTGATCGACGGGTCAACGGCCAAGGGGGATCCACGGCTGTTGCTGCAGATCTTCTCTCAAACCATGATTGGTCCTGTTTTCTTTGAATTTATTCAACGCAAAAAGGATGACGGCTTTGGTGAAGGCAATTTCACCGCGCTGTTCAAATCCATGGAACGCGATCAGCTGGAACGCGGTGTTCTGAAGCCGCAGGCCGATCCATTATGACAGCCCCTGTTTCTCTGCGCCGCATCCACCATGTCGCTTATCGCTGCCATGATGCGGCGGAAACGGTCGCTTGGTACCAGCGGGTGCTGGGCATGGCTTACATCACCGCCTTTGCCGAGGATCATGTGCCCTCAACGGGCGCCTATGATCCCTATATGCACGTCTTTCTGGATGCGGGCGGTGGCAATGTGCTCGCCTTTTTTGAACTGCCGCACCAACCCCCGATGGGCCGTGACGCCAATACGCCGGATTGGGTTCAGCATCTCGCCTTTGAAGTGGCAGATATGGATGCCCTATATGCGGCAAAGGCGCATATCGCGGCGCAGGGCGTGGCCGTCATCGGCCCGACGTTTCACGGCATTTTCCGGTCGATCTATTTCTTTGATCCCAACGGCCATCGGCTGGAACTGGCCTGTAATATCGGCACGCCCGATCAATATGCCGAATTGCGCCGCGTGGCGCCGCTTATGCTGGCGGAATGGACCCAGACCAAAAGGGCGCCGCGCCATGCGGACTGGCTCCACACGGATCCGGATGTCGAGGCTTAGTCGCCCGTAAACACCGGTGGGCGCTTTTCGACAAAGGCGTTGATCGCTTCGCGATTATCGGCCGTTTCATGGACAATGGCCTGATAAGCGGCCGACAATTCCAGAATATCCGACATGCGGCTGTGCTGGGCCTCGCGCAGCAGGCGCTTGGTCAGGCGCAGCGCACGGGGCGGATTGCAGACGATCCGTTCAGCCATGGCCAGGGCGGCCTCCATTAATTCATCATCCTCAACCACTTGGCTCACAAGGCCAATGTCCTTGGCAGTGGCGGCATCAAACCTGTCGCCGGTAAAGAACAGCTCTGCGGCCTTGGCATAGCCCAGCACCTGTTGCAGCGCCCAGGCGCCGCCATCGCCGGGCACGATCCCGACCTTGATAAAGCTGCACGCAAACAGCGCGCTTTTCGCTGCGATGCGAATGTCGCACAGACAGGCCAGATCCGCGCCCAGGCCAACCGCATGGCCGTTCACAGCGGCAATGGCGGGAATTTCAACATCAAGCAGCGCGCGCGCCACACGCTGCACGCCACGCCGATAATTGGCACGCGTGGAATCGGGTTGATCCAGGACACCAATGCCTTGCCGTTGCTGCATCGATTTCAAATTGCCGCCCGCGCTGAAAGCCTTGCCGGTCCCCGTCAGGATGATGCAGCTGACGGAGCGGTCGTCGTTGAGCGCCTGCAAGGTTGCGCAAATATCTTCGCAATCTTCATGCGTGCCGATGGCATTCATCGTGTCCGGCTTGTTCATCCGCAAAATGGCAATCCGGCCCTGCCGCTCAACCTTCAGAAAATCACCCATGATGTCAGTCCTCTCTAATGCGTGGCCCGCTATCGCACGGCCAAGACTGAGAGAAAAGACGGGCGGATGCAGCGCACGTGCCGGGGCGTGCAGTTGCCGGACTTGACACAAAGGTGCAGGATCGCGTTCACGCCGCGCAGGCCGCAAGGGATAAGCCATATGACATCACATCAGTTTATACGTTGCGACGGCCAGATGCAGCGGCCGTGCCGTGCCATGGCGACCGCCGCGGCGTGGGTGCGCATGGCAACCATTTTGTGGGACAAGGGCTAAGCCATGGACATACGGCCTTTGCCGTTGCCCGGCGTTTTTGAAATCATTCCGCCTCGTTTTGAGGATGCACGCGGCTATTTTACTGAAAGCTGGAACCGGGAAACGCTGGCACGGGCCGGTTTTGATCTGGATTTCATGCAGGATAATCAGTCATTGACGCGCATCGCGGGGACGGTGCGTGGTTTGCATTATCAGGCGCCGCCCAAGGCACAGGACAAATTGATCCGCGCGACGCGTGGGCGCGTTTTTGATGTCGTGGTTGATGTGCGGCCGGGCTCTTCCCATTTCCGGCGCTGGTCTGCGGTGGTGCTTGATGCCGCCCTTGGCAATCAGATCCTTGTGCCTCAGGGTTTTGCGCATGGCTTTCAGACGTTAGAACCGGATTGCGAGGTGCAGTACAAGGTGACGGCGCCCTATGCGCCCGATCTGGATCGCGCCATACGCTGGGATGATCCGGCGCTTGCGATTGCTTGGCCGCTGCCGGTGGATGCGGATCAGCTCTCTCCAAAAGATGCCGCCGCGCCCCATTTGGCGGCCCAAGATACGGGCTTTTGACATGGCCGAAAAACCCAGTCTCCTCATCACGGGTGGCGCCGGCTTTATCGGCAGTGCCCTGTGTCGGCATCTGATCGCAAGCGGCGCTTATCGCGTCGTCAATGTGGATAAGCTGACCTATTCAGGCTGTCTGGCCTCGCTCACGCCCATTGCCGCATCACCGGATTATGTTTTTTATCAGGCTGATATCTGTGATGGCGCCACGATGCGGCGGATTATGGCGGATGAGGCGATTGATGCCGTGATCCACCTTGCAGCGGAAAGTCATGTCGATCGTTCGCTTGATGCCCCGGCGGTTTTTGTGGAGACCAATGTCGTCGGCACGGTGACCTTGTTGCAGGCCGCGCTTGACCATTGGCGGCATTTGCCAGCGGCAAAGCGCGATCATTTCCGCTTCCACCATGTGTCAACAGATGAAGTTTTTGGCGACCTGCCCTTTGATGGCAGCAGCTTCACCGAAGACTCGCCTTATCGTCCCTCATCACCCTATGCCGCGTCCAAGGCCGCATCGGACCATTTCGTCCGGGCCTGGCATCATAGTTTTGGTCTGCCAGTTGTTTTGTCGAACTGTTCCAATAATTACGGCCCCTATCAGTTTCCGGAAAAACTGATCCCGCTGATGATCCTTAACGCGCTGGCAGAACAGCCCCTGCCTGTTTACGGGCGTGGAGACAATGTGCGGGATTGGCTGTTTGTTGAGGATCATGCAGCGGCGCTGCTCACCGTTCTGACAACAGGTCAGGTCGGGCAAAGCTATGCCGTTGGCGGGGAGGCGGAACGCACGAATCTGGCCGTTGTCGAGGCCATTTGTGATCTGCTGGACCGCCGTCGGCCACCGCGCACAGTGCAGCAGCGGCGCGACCTCATCACCTTTGTGGCGGACCGCCCCGGACATGACCGGCGCTACGCCATTGATTGCCGCCGGATCAAAGAGGATCTTGGCTGGACGCCGCGCATCGATTTTGACACCGGCCTTGCCCGCACCATCGACTGGTATCTGGCGCATGAGGATTGGTGGGGGCCGCTGTGCGCCCGGCCTGAAACCGGCATGCGGCGCGGAGTATTGGGGTGATGCGGGCGCTGATCCTCGGTCAATCCGGGCAGGTCGCCCAGGCCCTGATGCAAAGCCGGGGCGACATTGAGGCTCAGGCCTTGGGACGCCCCGATATTGATTTGGCGGACCCCGCGGGGCTGATCCGCGCCATCGGCCGGATCGGCCCGGATATTGTCATCAATGCAGCGGCCTATACCGCGGTCGACCGCGCGGAAAGCGCGCCAGAGGCCTGTTTTGCCATCAACCGCGACGGCGCAGCGGCGGCGGCCCAGGCGGCGGCGGACCTCGCGATCCCGTTTCTGCACTTGTCGACCGATTTTGTCTTCGATGGCACCAAGGCGCAGCCTTATGGGGAAGAGGATCTGCCCTGTCCTTTGAATGTCTATGGCCAATCAAAATGGGCCGGGGAACAGGCCGTGCGCGCGGCCCATCCGCAGGCGGTGATCGTTCGGCTGTCCTGGGTCTATGCCGCGCAGGGCCATAATTTTGCGCGCACCATGGTGCGGCTGGCGCAGGTGCGCGATGAGATTGGCGTTGTGGACGATCAATGGGGCCGCCCGACGGCGGCTGAGGATATTGCGCCTGCCCTTTGGCGTCTGGCCCAAGCTCTGGTCGCCGGACCATCGCCGCACCAGCTTTATCATCTTGGGGCGCAGGGTGTGGCGAGCTGGGCCGATTTTGCGGATCAGATCATGGCGGCTTCGCGCGCGCGTGGCGGGCCTGTGGCGACCATTCGGCGGATCAGCAGTGCCGATTACGCTGCACCTGCCCAGCGTCCGGCCAGATCGGTTCTCGATCTGTCACGGCTGACGCGCGATTGGGGGGTGGTGTTGCCCGATTGGCGTGAAAGCTGCGACCGGATCGTCGCCCAGATCGTGGCCGGATCAGCTTAAAAGGACGATCGGGCTGGAGGGGTGCCAGTGCAGCGACACCTTGTCGCCCCAATTGAAATCTTCCTGGTCCCAGCGCGACAAATTGGGCCGTGACACGCGGATCGTGCGGCCGCTGTCCAGCCGAACGTCATAAATGGTAATATCGCCCAGATAGGACATGCCCTTGATCTGCCCCTGGGCGACATTGGTTCCCGCCGGGCTGTCTTTCGCCTTGGCGCGGCCGGCGGGCAGCATCGTGATCTTTTCGGGACGAATGGCCACCCAGACGGTTGTTTCATGCGCCCCAGTGACGCCATGGTTTAAGAAAACGCGGCCAAGTTCAGGGCAATTCACCTCGGCCTTTTCGGGTTCATCGACGGTCAGCGTGCCTTCGAAGATATTCACCGATCCAATGAAATCGGCCACGAAGCGATTGGCCGGATGTTCATAAAGGTCTGACGGGGCGGCAAGTTGCGCGACATCCCCCTTGTTCATCACGGCGATCCGGCATGCCATTGACAAGGCTTCATCCTGATCATGGGTCACGGTGACAAACGTGATGCCGACATTGTCCTGAAGCTCAGCCAGTTCAAACTGCATCTGGGCGCGCAGCTTGGCATCCAGCGCGGACAAGGGTTCGTCCAAAAGCAGCACCTTGGGCCGCATGACAAGGCCACGGGCGAGCGCAACGCGCTGGCGCTGCCCGCCTGACAATTGGTCGGGCATACGTCCGCCCAGCCCGCCCAAGCTCACGAGGTCCAGCGCCTCTTCAACGCGCGTGCGGATTTCCGACGTGCCGACCCCAGCAATCTTCAGGCCATAAGCCACATTGTCCGTCACCGACATGTGCGGGAATACGGCATAGCTTTGGAATACCATGTTCACGGGCCGCCGGTTGGGCGCAACCCCCGCCATATCCTGCCCATCGATCAGGATTTGCCCGTCGCTAGGCATTTCAAAGCCTGCAATCATGCGCAGCAGCGTCGTTTTGCCGCAGCCGGACGGGCCCAGCAGTACGAAGAATTCCCCCTCCAGAATATCAAGCGACACATTGTCGACGGCAACCATATTGCCGAACGTCTTGGTCACGTTGCGAATGGAGATGACGGGCTTTTTCTCGGTCATGCCGTGGCCTTGGTAAAATCCTGCAGCTTCAGCGCCACAGTGGTGAGGATGATGGTGAGGAGGATCAGCAAGGCCGAGGCGGCGTTGACCTCTGGCGTCACCGAAAAACGGACCATGGAATAGACTTTGACCGGGAAGGTGATCGTGTTCGGCCCGCTGGTGAAAAAGGTGATGACGAAATCATCAAGGCTCAGCGTGAAGGCCAGCAGCGCCCCGGCGATAATGCCCGGTTTCATATGCGGCAGCAGGACATCCCGAAAGGTCTGCCATTCGCTGGCACCCAGATCCTTCGCGGCTTCTTCCTGTTCCTTGTTGAACCCGGCCAGACGTGCGCGCACGACCATCGTCACAAAGGGAAAGCAGAAGGTGATATGGGCAACGGTGATGGCCGAAAGGCTGAACGGCCAGACCAAGTCGGTCGGCCAATCCACCCGCGCGAAAAAGACCAGCATGGCGACACCCATGCAGATTTCCGGCACCACAATGGGCAGCGCCATGACGCCTTCCAGCCCGGCCTTCATGGGAAAGCGGAACCGCCAAAGCAGAACCGCCGCCAGCGTCCCCAGCACGACACTGACCAGCGTTGCCAGAAAGGCAATCGTCAGCGAATTGATGAGCGCTTCGACAAGCGCGTCATTTTCAAAGACTTTACCATAATATTTCAGTGTGAAGCCGCGCCATACGATGTTGCGGCGGGAATCGTTGAAGCTGAACAGAATGAGCGCCAGCAGCGGCGCGTATAAAAAGAACAGCGTCGATGCGACCCATGCCCGCATCCAGAGCCGCCGGGTATAGTCGAGCGGCGCAATCGGGGTGCGTTTGAAAAGCGCCCTCATCGCGTTTCTGCCTTGCGATTGCGCAGGGCCTGCAAGGCGATCAGAATGAAAGTCGCATACATCAGCAGGAAGGATAAGGCGGCGCCAAAGGGCCAGTCATTCGCCCGCTTAAACTGGCGTTCAATGACATTGGCGATCATCTGGCTGTCTGTCCCGCCCATTAGATCCGGCGTCAGATACGCGCCGAGTGCGGGCACAAAAGTGATTATGACGCCGGAGATAATGCCGGGGGCGGCAAGCGGTGCGACAATCTGAACCAGCGTGCGGAAATGGCCGGCGCCCAGATCCAGACTGGCCTCAATCAATGATTTGTCGAGCCGATCCAGCGCCGCATATAGCGGCAGCACCATGAAGGGCAGGTGGACATAGACCAGCCCCAAAACAACCGCGAAATTATTGTACAGCAGCGGTAGCGGTTCCCATGCTGGCAGCGGGCTGAGGCCAATAAGTGCCTTGAAGCTGCTGGCACTTTCCCAGAACCAGCCCAGCGATTTGTTCACATAGCCCTGCGTGCGCAGCACGGTGATGAGGGCATAGGTGCGAATGAGCAAATTGGTCC
This sequence comes from Pseudomonadota bacterium, assembly GCA_046046525.1. Taxonomy (GTDB): domain Bacteria; phylum Pseudomonadota; class Alphaproteobacteria; order Sphingomonadales; family Sphingomonadaceae; genus Aquisediminimonas. Next base: position 3,058 of record JBJOJQ010000190.1, on the reverse strand, counting down.
AAAAGGGCAGCATAACCGCCAGCAACAGCCATGGCCGCCATTTGGGCTGGGCAAAGGTGATGGCCAAGGCGACTGGAAAACCGATGATAAGGCACAATAAGGTCGTCAGCGCGGCCACCGCCACCGACTTGCCGAAAATTTCCAGATACAGCGGCTCAAGCGCGCGCGCATAATTGGCAAAGGTGCCGGAAACATCGATCTCGGTCAGGCCAACATTGCGCCCGAAACTGTACAGCCAAACAACGCCAAGGGGGATCAGGAAAAAGGCGATGAGCCACAGGACGGGCGCTGTTGCCAGCGCCGTAAACGCTGCCCTGTGCCGTTTCCAGTCCTGCACCTGTCAATCCCCCCGGCGCGATGTTCAGGCCGCGCGGACGCGGGTGAAAGCCTCTTCGTAAAGTGGCTGCAGCGTTTCATTATAGGCCGCATATTCGCACTTGGCGAGGCGATCGGCGGGCGGGAAGATGACCGGATTATTCTTGTAGCTATCGGGCATCAGCGCCTTGGCGGCGGCATTGGGGGTGGGGTAGAGGATCGTTTCGGTGATCTTCTTGCCGGCCTCTGCATCCAGCAGATAATTGATGAACGCATGGGCATTTTTCGGATGCTTGGCGCCCTTGGGGATGCACAAGGTATCGGAATTGAGCTGGCTGCCTTCCTGCGGCACGACGAAATCCAGATCATCGTCTTCTGTCATCGCCTGGGCAAGATCGCCATTATATTCCAGAACCAGGTCGACTTCACCCGACAACAACAGATCCTGCCCATTATCTTCATGGAAGGCTTTGATATTCGGCTTTTGCCGGATCATCATCTGTTCGATTTGCTTGATATCCGCCGCGGTGAGCGCGTTGACCGACTTGCCCAGATATTTGCCATAGAGGCGGATCATGTCGCCCGCTTCGGACAGAACGGCGATCCGCCCCTTATATTCGGCAGAGTCGAACAGCACCTTCCAGCTTTCGGGCTTGGCCTTCACCTTGGACTTGCGATAGCCGATGCCCAGCACCAGCCAGGTATAGGGCAGGCTGAACTTGCGGCCCGGATCATAAGCAACATCGATGAAGCTCGGGTCGATATTCTTGATATTGGGGATCTGGGCATGGTCCAGCGGCAACAGCATGTCTGCTTTCACCATGCGTTCGACGAAATCATTCGACGGAACGATCACGTCATACCCCTGATTGCCCGCGCGCAGCTTGGCAAAAAGCTCATCATTGGTGGCAAACAGCGACATTTTGACGTCGATATTGCTGGCGCCTTTAAAGTCCGCAAGCGTCGTTTCCCCGATATAGGTGTCCCAATTGTAGAAGTTGAGTACCGGCTCTTCTCCGGTGGAGATCTTGGCAGCGCCTTCCTTCTCACCACAGCCGGACAAGGCACCGGCAAAGCTGATGCCGATGGCGGCAGCCCCCATGGTTTTCAGAATGGAGCGTCGGTTGGCGCGGAATTCCTCAAGCGACATGCGGTGGTTCATGACGGCGACTCCCTGTGATCGGATGGTTTTGATTCCGGCTATGCTGCCGACAAAAGCTGTCCGTGCAAGCGGAAATTTTGCAGTGCGGTACAAATCCCCGTGCACAAAAGGGCTTTTCGACAGGGGCGCGATGCATCATGGTAGCGAAATGACACAAGACGCCATCCGCTATTCCCGCACGGCGATGCTCTTGCACTGGGCTATCGCCATTCTTCTCGTCCTGAATTTCGGTTTGGGAGAACGCACAGAGGATCTGCGTGAGGGCCCGGAGCTGTTCTGGGCGATGCAGCTGCACAAATCGATCGGCATCACGGTGCTGTTGCTGACGATCTGGCGGTTGGCGCTGCGGCTTTTGACACCGCGGCCGCCAAAGGCCGCAGATGGCCCCGTTTTTCAGGCGTTTTCGACTGCGGTGCATTGGGGCTTTTATGCCGTGATGCTGTTGGCGCCGTTGTCGGGCTGGGTCATTGTTTCAACGGCCAAGGTGCAATTGCCGACGCTGTTGTTCGATATTGTCCCTTGGCCCAGCCTTCCGAATTTCGGCCATGACGTGCATGAAGCCGCCGAAGAGGCACATGAAATCCTGACCAAGGCGATGATCCCGCTCTTGGCGCTGCATCTGGTGGGTGCCGTACGCCACCAGTTCCTGCTGCGCGACGGGCTGGTTGAACGGATGGTGCCGGCCAAGCGCGTATCGGTGCTGGGCTTTGCAGCGCTTGTCGCCAGCCTGGCCTTGGCCTTTGTGGCGGGCAAAAGCTGGCCCGCGCCTGATGTTGCAGCGCCGGGTGAGCCTTTGCCCGATTTCCAGTCTGCACAGGGCACAGATGCGGCAAAGCCCGCCAATGTGACGTCAGCGGCGCCGGTAACATCCCCGGCAGCGCAAATGGCTGCCGCACCCGTGCCGATTGCCCGCTGGCAGGTTGTGCCGGGTGGCCAGCTGGGGTTCAAGGTCATGGTCAATGGGGAAGAGGTGCGGGGCCGGTTTTCTGACTGGACGGCCGATATCCGTTTTGACCCCGAACAGCTCGACAAATCCTCGATCCGCGCGACGGTGCGGCTGGCGTCGGTTGCCAGTGGTGATCAGGGCCGCGATGGCATGTTGCAGGGCGATGACTTCTTTGGGGCAGCGCGCCCAATGGCGCGCTTTACCGCAGAGCGCATCCGGGCACGGGGCGGCAATCGCTATCAGGCGGATGGTGCCCTGACCCTTAAGGGTATCTCACAGCCGCTCTCCCTTGCCTTTTCGTTGAACATCCGGGGGGATCGCGCACAGGCGCAGGCGACCACCCGATTTGACCGCCGCGATTTCGGCATCGGAACCGGCCAGTTTGCCGGCACCGATGTCATCGGCGGCGATGTCCATATTGACCTTGCCTTTAATGCCCGCCGGATCGCGGAGAACGGCTGATGCATCGCACATGGATGGGGTTTGTCGGCGCGGCGCTGCTGATCATGCCGGACGTTGCCCAGGCCGGGACGCAGGGCTGGAAAACCGCGAGTGATGTGGGTGCCTATGGCTTGATCAGCCTGTCGATCGGCTTGCCTGCCGTGCGCGGCGATAAACAGGGTGCGTTTCAAGCC